>JAFAZN010000335.1 GCA_019239775.1 Chloroflexota bacterium | reverse complement strand
CGCGGCAACTACGCCTGGGTGCTCCGACGGATGACGCCGAGGTTCTGGCCGCCGGTGCAGCAGCCCTCATGCGCAAGGCGTGGACGCGCCAACCAATCCGCCTCATCGGCGTGCGCGCCGGCAAGCTGGAGCCCGCCCGCGAAGCGGTGCAGTTGGCGTTTCCCGCGAGCTAGCGAGCCTTCTGCTTCTCTTCGAAAGAGAAGAAAACTTGTTTTCACAGTGAAAATCTTCAAAGTAGAAAATTCTTCTTCTCTTTCACAAAGAGAAGCAGAAAGCGCTACGCGGTGCGCTCCATGATGTACAGGCCGCCGGTGAAGCGGTCGGTGGCGTACACCAGTCCGTCCTTGGACACCAAGACATCGTTGAACTGGATGCTCGAACGGCCTGGCGGCGCTTCGGGCACGTAGTAGGCAATCTCCTTCGGGTGCGCGGCGTCCGAGATGTCCACCACCCGCAGGCCAGCGTTGAACCAGGTGACGTAGACCACGTTGGCGTCGGACATCGTGCCGGGCCGCATTTCGTGCACGTTGTGCGGTCCGAAACGTCCGCCGCGCGAGCAGAAGTCGCCCTCTGGCACGGGGAATTCCGAGATCACGCGCGGATGCGCTTCGTCGGCGATGTCCACCACGCGGACCTTCGTCTGGAGCCCTTTGCAGTCGGTGGCCAACTGCTCGTCGGTGACCACAAGAATGTCTCGCCCTGGAATGGGGAGGGCGGTGTGAGTGGCAGTGCTGTCGGGTCCGAGGTCCAGGTGGCTCACCAGTGTGGGCTTACCCAGCTCGGAGATGTCCAGGATGACCAGGCCGGCGTCCCACCAGCCGCAATACGCCCGGTCGCCGCGGATCAGCGGGTGGTGGAGCGCGTAGCGCTTCGTTCCCGCGGGGCCGCCGTGACCTTGCGTCGTCGGCGTCCAGGTGGGCGTTTCACCAAGGCCCGTGTTCTGGCCGGGGAACCACCAGCGTCCAACCTCCCGCGGCTTCGATGGCTCCGACAGGTCGACAATAACCAGAAACTGGTCGATGAGCCCCTCATCGCTGCCACTCATGTAGGCGTAGGGCGGCTCCCAGTACGTCATGCGGTGGACGCCTTTGCCTTTCATCTGCAGAAAGGCGATCTCACGCGGCTGGCGTGGATTGGAGACGTCGAAGACTTTGAGTCCGCCCTGCCAGGTGGTGGCCTGTGGCTCGAACATGCTGCGCTCGTAGTTGACCAGCAGTACGTCGCCGACCACCTGCACCTTGTGCGAATGGGTACCTGGCGGGGTCTCGAGCTGGGTCACCACGCGCGGCTGGGTGGGGTCGGAGACGTCGACGACCGACGTGCCGACGCGGCTTTCGCCCATGTGCGCGACAAACGCGAAGTTGTCCTTCAGGTTGACGTGCATGCAGTCGCCGTGGCCGTTGAGGTTGGTCTGGCCGACCAGGCGCATATTCAGCGCCTCAGCTTGCGCGAGCATATCGCCACGGTAACACCCCGTACCGACTAGGATTTTGGGTGCCGTGGCCGTCAAACGCCCGCCCAGCAGTACCAATGGGACGTACCACGCGCCGGTCATTCGGGCCGAGCGAAATCGACGCATCCGCTTGCTGATCGGCATCGGCGGGGTGTTGAGTCTGATCGGCATCGTGCAGGTGCTGCTGATCAACGCGGACATGACTCGCATCGAGCAGTCCGGACCGCAGCGGCTGTCGCTGGCTGGCGACACGCTCAATCACTTCATGCCCAGCCTGCTGCAAAACTTTCAGCGCGCGCAGCAGCCGCCGAACACTGTCACCTTCATCACCGCCGACGATCCGCGCCACTCGGTGGCATTCGTCAACGACAAACGCGCACTGGAGCGCTGGGCAGCCTTTTCTGGTCTAGCCCTGGCGGTGCTGTTCATCGGTTTGCAGGAGCGCATTCCCACCTCGACCGCTCGAGAGCGCTCGCCGACAGGCACAGACCTATCGCGCCTATTGGTCCTGGTCTCGGTGACGTACGGCGCGCTCTCGATCTTCGAAAGCGGCTAGCCGTCGCCGCGGCATGAGCCTTCGGCGCTGCACAAGAGGTCCTGGATTCCTCTGGATTTTGGGTCTTCCCACTGTGTAAGGGAGTCGCGGCTTACGCTACCGAGCGCGCTGCGCAGTGAACGGGCATTGCCCGGAGGAAGGTTCTGCTCCGCAGGTAGACTCGCCTCTCACCCGAGGAATTGATCCCAGGGGACTGGTGAAAGTCTTGCCGCCGCGCGGAGCGTGTGCCACTCTGTGCCGCGTGGCGTTCGAGCGCGACGAGGTTCTGAGCGTTGCCGAACGCGTCAACGCACGCCTGGCGCAGCAGGCCTGGGACGTCACCGCGGCGGCAGCCGATCCGGATGTAGAGACCGCCGCGCAGGTGGCGGTCTTCGCCCTCGAGCTCGCAGGCAAGGGCCGCCAGGCACGCCGCACGGGCCGGTTCGGGCGTCTGCTGGTGAGTTTTGCGCTCGCCGCGTGTGTCGCGCTGGCGGCGGTCGGCTGCGACAAGCCCGACGCATCGCCCGAAGAAACGCAGACAGCCATCAATTCGCTGCCACAGCTCGGCGGTGCGCAGGCCAGCGTTACCGCGCAACCGCGGGCCAGTCCGGCCGAGTTCACCGACATGCTGCTGCTGGACGCAGGCAGCGACAGCAACCCCTGGGCAGTGCTCCAGGTCAGCGGGACCGACAGCCCGATCCTGGTCGATCGCGTCGGTGCCGGCCTGGACACAGTAGGCATGACCTACCGCCTGGCGGCGAATCCGGTGAGCGTGGGCACTCGCGACGGCACGTCGCAGTTTCTGGATCCGCTCCAACCGGCGGTGGCCACCGGCAGCAGCGTGCAGCCAGCCGCCAACGCCGGCGAGCAACTGGAGCAACGCTGGTCGCAAGATGAGCGATATCTCGCGCCGACCCGCGCGATCGCCGGTCGGCCGACGGTCCTGGATGCCGCCTACAACGCGGCCGCGGCAGCCGAGGCCGGCGGAACACATACCTATATGAATGGCGTCGTGCTGCGAGTGGAGCCCGACAAGCCGGTGCTCGAAGTGATCGACCAGGCGTTGTTGCAGTCAGGCACGCCGACCCGCGCCGAGGACATGGTGTACGTCGCGATCCGTCAGAGCGAGCAGTCCCAGTACAACCCCGGCCAGGTCATCAACCTGCGCAACGTCGCTGTGAATCAGCAGCAAACCGACGTGAACGGCCAGTCCACGACGGTATACGTGCTGAACGCCGCGCTCGATGGTTCGAGCGTGGAGCCGACAGGCAGCGTCGACCTGCAATCACTCCTCCAGCCACGTCTTCAACGCGTTGACCAGGACCTGAGCCAGCAGACGCCGGCATCTGCGACCACCCCCGCCACGCCTGGGCCGACGACCACCCCAGCGCCGGCTGGACAGCCGATCATCGTGCAACAGCGGTCGAGCGGACCGTCGTTTGTCGACGACTTTCTGATCTGGATGTGGCTGAGCAACAGCGGCTGGTACCGCGGCTCGACGGTCATCATCAACAATCCGGTACCAATCTCGAGCAGGCCGAGCGACCAGATTTACTACTCGCCGCCGCCGACAACGAGTGGATCGTCGCCGTCGACGGTGGCCGCGTCGCAGTCGGCGGCGCGCAGCACGGCCCTGGAAGCCTCGCGGTCGGCGGTCTCGGGGCAGGCGTCCGGCACCGGCGGAGGCGTGGCGGCGACCAACAAGTCGGCGTCGAATGCCTCAGCGCAAGTCAGCGCGGCGACGGCCAAGTCGGCATCGGTGGCCGGAGACGTCAGCTCGTCGTCGGCGGGCAAGAGTATCGCTTCGGTGCCGAGCAACGCCTCGAGCACCGCCAGTCGCAGTGCGGGGTCGACAGCGGCGGGTACGCGCGGCAGCGCCGGCGCCTCGTCCAGTTCGTCGAGTGGAGGCAAGGGCGTTGGTGGCGCATCCTCCAGCTCCAGCGGTGGCAAAGGGATCGGTGGTGCGAGCTCATCAAGCTCTTCCGGCGGCGGCTTCGGTGGCCGCGGCGGCGGCAGCAGCTCGTCGAGCAGCTAGGCGACTCTGGTCCGCGACGGCGAATCCTGACGGGCGCGGGATGCTGGAGCGCGGGCGCGAGTTCGACCCCACGCGGCCGGAGGAGCTCGATCCGCGCGTGGTGGAGGCAGTCGTGCGCCTGGCGCGGCTGGCGGAGTCCCTGGGCGAAGTGCTGCGCGATTGCCCGGATGCAGGGGTGCGTCGGTCGGCGGCGGTGCTGGCGGCGCGGGCGCATCCTGTGCGGGCGGCGCTTGACTGATGCAGGCTGAGACGGTTGCCGAAGACACCGAGGCGCTGCGCGAGCTGATCGACCGTTCGCCACTGCTGCCAGATGCCGCATTGCGCCGTCACTGGCAGAACGTGCTGGCGTGGCTGCCAGCGGCGGCCAAGTATGAGCTCGCCGACATCCTGCTGACCTTCGAACGCCCGTGAACCTGCAAGCGTGGGCGCGCTGGCAAGCCGCCGCGGGGCCGTGGCGCGGCTGGGCAATCTGTCCCGCCCTGAGCATGCCTGCTGCGCGGACCGCAACCGTGCAAACTGCGGCTGACGTCGTCGATCAGGCAGCGGCTCTCCGGACCGCAACCGCGCAAACTGCGGGTGACCGCGTGGACCTCGCCGAGGTGCTGCGACCCGGCAACACCGCGCTGTTGCTCGATCTTGACCCCTTGGTGGGCGTGCGCAGCGCGGCGCAGGTCAGCCGCCAGGGGCTGGCGCACGTGGTGCTGGTGTTGCCGCGTTGGCCGCACTTGGACGGGGTGCTTCCAACGCCAGACCTGACCGGACTCCTTGTCGCAACCGCGCGCGACCTGCGGCAACCGAAGAACGCCGCAAACGTCGTTTTCGTCCTCGACGGCCACCGCCAGAAGCTCATTCGCAGATCGATCAACGACCCACGGGTCGACAACCGCTACGCGCTGCTTGCAGCTGACTTGCCGAACCTCCGCACCCTTCGGGATCGGGACATTACGCGTGTGGTGAAGGTCACATCGACACGGTGAAGACCCTCCTGCCGCCCTTGGAGTACGACCAGTACACCCAAGAGTGGGACCGCGTGGCGCGCGCTGGCTTTCGGCACTTCAACGTCGACACCTGGGCGTCAGGCCGTCGCTATCTGTCGTTGACCACGCTTTGCCTCACCCAACAAGAAGCGTTGCAGCTCGGCCAGGTAGCCGAACGCTTCGGCCCGCTCATGGATCAAGCCGTGAGCGGCATTCTCGCCGATACCGATTGGTGGGCGGCGCTTGCCTGGCCCTGGCCGGCCATCGAGCTTGCGCGCCAGGAACCGGCGCATCCGGGCAGCCGCGCCAGCTTGTTCGGCCGCTTCGACTGTTTGCTGGATACCAGCGGTAGCTGGCAGGTCATCGAATACAACGCCGATACCCCGTCGGGCGGTCGCGAAGTGAGCGGCCTGGAGCCTGCTCTCGCTCGGCTCCACCCAAGACTTCGGCGCCTCCGCCATGGGCTCCCATCCCGTCTCACACGGACCATCCGCGAGCGAATCGACCAGTACCCACGCCCGGTGCGATGCATCGGCGTGGTCTCGACGCATACCTGGTTGGAGGACATCGCGCAGGCCGTCTGGCTGACCAGCCTCCTGCGACGGGCGGGAATGCCAGCCGTCGTCGGAGACGTGAACGATCTCGGCGCGCGGCGCGGGCGCATCACGTTGCGCGGCCAGGCGATTGATGCTCTCTACCGCTTCTATCCCGTCGAGCGGTTGTACCGACGTGCCATCTTTGCTGGGTTGTGCGAGGCCGCCATCGATGGCCGCCTGTTGCTGCTCAATGGCCTGCGCGGCTTTCTGGCGCAATCGAAGGCTTGCCTGGCGTGGCTGTGGTCGAACCGCTCAGGTCTCAATGCGAGGGATTGCCAGCTGATCGAAGGCCACCTGCCGCCGACTCTCCTCGCCAGCGATCCCGCCGCGCAGCAGCTGGTGCGCAACGGGGTGGTGAAGCATGTCAACGGCCGAGAGGGAGACTCGGTCGTGTTCGGCAGCAACCTGGATCAGCGCGGTTGGGAAGATCGACTGCTGGAGGGCGGTTACGTGGTGCAGCAGGCAGTCGCCTCTCCCGCGGTAGAGGACGTGGAAATCGACGACTGGCGTCGCGAGGTCCGACACGTCCAGGACCGATACGCCTGTGTAGGTGCGTTTTCCATCGGTGGCCGCTTCGGCGGGTGCTATACGCGGCTGGACGGTCCAATCACGTCGGCGCGGGCGACGTACGCAGCGACGCTGTGCTCGCCTGCCTGAGTCGAACATTGGCCGTGAGCCGCATCAGCGCACTTGACCGCACCTCGTACGTTTCATCTCCACCGATGTAGCGATCTTGATCGAAGCGCAATCGGACGCGCAGCGAAACGCGACGCGCGCCGCCCAGACGCTTTACGAGGCTGGCGTGCCGCTCGCTGACCGAGGCAATCACGCGGCCAGGCGCTCGCAGAACCACCTCATTGCGAGCCTGGGCCACCACTGCACCTCGTACAACCAGTTTCTGTAGCAGGTCTGTCCGTAGCAGGCAGTCGCCAGCATTGGGATCGGGCTGCCAGTCGACGAGGACCTGTCCGCGCCACAGGCGTGCGACTGTCACCTCCGTGCGTCCGCCGAGCTCGGTTACCAGCTGCGCGTCGGCGTCCGCCAGCGCTGCCTCGACGGCTGCAAGCCAATCAAACAAAGTCTCTAATGGCGCTCGTGCAATTCACGTTTTCCGGGGCAGGGGGCTCCGCCCCCCGGGGCCAGTCGCTCGTCGCGCTGCGCGCGGTCGCTCCTTCCCGCCCCGTCCCCCTGGGTCCG
>JAFAZN010000289.1 GCA_019239775.1 Chloroflexota bacterium | reverse complement strand
TCGACGGGTTCGCCGCGCGGCACACAGAATCTGCCGGGTTATCTGACCGGGCTGATCGGCCGCGAACGGGACGAAGAGGAGCTCACCCAACTCTTGCGCGACCGCCCACCGCGGCTATTGACACTCGTGGGCCCTGGCGGAGTGGGCAAAACGCGTCTCGCGGTCAAGGTCGCCTCCGGACTCGGCGACATAT
Source organism: Chloroflexota bacterium (assembly GCA_019239775.1). Classification (GTDB taxonomy): domain Bacteria; phylum Chloroflexota; class UBA6077; order UBA6077; family CF-72; genus CF-72. The sequence continues at coordinate 3,779 of JAFAZN010000289.1, read as the reverse complement.
TCAGCGACGGCGTCGTCTTCGTGCCCCTGGCGCCCGTCAGTGATGCGGAGCTGGTGCTCGCCAGTATTGCTCAAACGCTCGGAGTCGGCGAGCGAAGCGATGTCAATCTGTTCGACGCCGTCACGCTGGCGTTTCGCAATCAGCGCATACTGCTGGTGCTCGACAATTTCGAACACGTGCTTGACGCGGCACCGCGTGTGGCCGATGTGCTCTTGGCCTGTCCGGGTGTTTGCATTCTCGTCACCAGCCGAACGGTGTTGCGCATCGGCGGCGAGCATGTGTACCACGTGCATCCTCTGGCGTTGCCGTTCGCAGGTGCAGACCAGAGCATCACTCCAGAACTGGCGGCCCAATCGCCGGCGGTGGCGCTTTTCCTGTCGCGGGCGCAGGATGCGGAGCCACGCTTCGCGCTGAATGCCGGCAACGTTGCGAGCGTTGTCGACGTCTGTCGTGAATTGGACGGACTTCCACTGGCCCTGGAACTCGCCGCTGCGCGTGTACCTGTTTTGCCACCGGTGGAATTACTGCGTCGCCTGTCGATAATACCTGGTCACTCCGTGCTGAGCACCGGCCGGCGTGATGCGCCCGCCCGCCATCGTGCCTTGCGCGACGCGATCGCCTGGAGCTATGACCTCCTTTCGGTCGAGCAACAGCGTCTGTTCCGGTGGCTTGCTGTGTTTGCCGGTGGCTGGAGTCTCGACCTGGCTGAGAGCGTGTGCGCGCAACCGGTTGCGGAGCAGTCGATTCTCGACGGCCTCGCGGCACTCGTGGAACAGAGTTTAGTCCAAGTCCAGCACGGCGACGAAGTCATACCCACACGCTTCCACTTGCTCGAGACCATTCGCGAGCATGCCAAGGAGCGATTGATGGCATCCGGCGAGGCGCCGTCTGCTCGACGCAGGCACGCGGAGGCGATGCTGACTCTTGTCGAGGAAGCCGAGCCTCACTTGCTGAGCCGCGACCGCGAACGGTGGCTTCGCGCGTTGGACGTGGAGCTTGATAATGCGCGCGCCGCGCTTTCCTGGAGCATTTCGCCTGAGGGGGACCCGGAACTGGGTCAGCGCATGGCAGGCAGTCTCTCGTGGTTCTGGTATCTGCGCGGTCATCTGAATGAAGGTGAGCAGTGGTGTGAAAAGCTCATCGCGCGAGGGGTTAGCACCGAGTACACACCTGGCTCCGCGCGCGTGCAGGGCACTCTGGGCGGCATGCGGCTTCTGCTCGGCGAGGCGGCGTCGGCGCGTCCGTATCTCGAGGAAGCGGCGCGGCTGTTTCGCCTTGGCGGAGACCAGAGACTTCCTCAGCCGTTGACGCTCTTGTCGATCGCACTGACGAGCCTCGGGCAACCGCGCGAGGCTCTCAATCTTCTGCAGGAGAGCGCCGCGTTGGAGGCGGCCGCGGGCAATGACTGGTTCGAGGCGTACGCCCTCACGAGTAAGGGAGCGGCGACGCTACAGCTCGGCGACGCCAGGGCGGCCGAGGCGCTGTACCGTCGTAGCCTGGAGTTATTCACCCGCGTCGGGGACCGGTGGGGATGCGGCATAGCGCGGCGCTCGCTGGCTGGACTCGCGGCCGATCAAGCGGATTACGCTGCTGCGCGAGCCATGTATCGGGATGCCGTCGGCGACTTTCGTGAGACCGGTGACGTTCGCGGCCTCGCGCAGGCGCTACTCGGATATGGCAAGGCCGCTCTCCGAGACGGCGCGCCGACAATTGGCGGCGAGGCGTTCGCCGAAGCGCTCGCGTACTGGGAAGAGCTGGGTATGAACGGAGGCATCGTGCGCTGTTTGGCTGGACTGGGGGCGGTGGCCGCGCAGCAGCGAGAGCTAGAGCCCGCAGTTCACTTGCACGTCGCTACTACACGCTTCGCAGGGATGTACGGTGTCGCCTTCGCAAGCGCGGACGCCACCGATCAGCAACGGCTCTTTTCAGAGATTCGCGCGCGTTTGACCCCGGAGCGCTTCGACGCGGAGTCCGCGCGCGGTGAAACGATGACCTTCCAGGAGGCCGTGTCGGAGGCACGCAGAATTGTCTCTGCGAAACAGTAGACTACGTCTGCATCTGTGCAAACCAATGGGCATTAGCCCCGGTTGGCCGTGGTTCGGTCTACGGAAGGTGTTTCCGGCCGGGTCCCGCGGCGCGCGGAGCCGACCCGGACTGCTCGAGCCTTACGCCCGCATGTCGAGTGGCGAGTGCAGCACGGCGGTAGCTTGTGGGCGGCAGGCCACGATGCCGAGAGAACGCGAACGGCGATGCATAACCAACACTTGCGGCGATGTCATCGAGAGAATCGTCTGTTTCACGCAGCCGACGCGCCGCCAGATCCATTCGCCAGCTCGTCAGATATGCAAGTGGCGGCTCACCTACCAGGCTGGTGAAGCGCCGGGCGAGGGTTGCGCGAGAAACAGCAATCTGGCTGGCCAGGTCGTCGATCGTCCACTGGTGCTCCGGACGCGCGTGCATGAGCGACAGTGTCTCCGAAATGAGCGGATCACGGAGCGCGGTTAGCCAGGACGAACTGCCGTCGGGTTCAGCATCCAGCCAGTCGCGCAAGACAAGTACGAACAGGACGTCGATCAGGCGACCGACGATCGCTTGCGTCCCTGGGCGCTGCTCACCCAGTTCTGCAGACAGGATCCGCAGAGTATCGTGCACGACCCCCCACTGGCCCCCCCTCGTTCGGCTCGCAGGAGCAGCACGGGCGGCAAGAGCGAAACCAGCGGAAGCCTGATCTCATGGTCATAGCTGTAGCCCGCGCACAACACGAGCGTGCTCACGCCAGCTCTACCGAGCACCAATTCGCCGCCGCTCGATCGTAATTGTGCTTTCACCAACCGGTCGAACGGACGAGTGCGCGCATTGAGATCGCTGACCAGTGCGTGCGGGGGGCAGCAGGACGACATCACCCGAAAAGAGTTGCTGCGGCCGTGCACCTCGTGGCCGAATCCAACACATGCCGGACAACACCGCGTGGAACCCCTCTGACGCGTGCGACGCTAAGCACGTGGTCCAGTGCGTCCATGCGTGCACTCTAGCGCGCACTGAGACGATTGGATATGGATTAGAACCAATCGGCTATGGGCTAACTCACACCCCAGACCTACTGTGTTTGGCATGGAAATCCGCGACACACATATCCTCGTGACTGGCGCAAATCGTGGCATCGGCCGCGCGCTCGTCGACGCAGCCGTACGCAATGGAGCGGAGCGAGTCTACGCGGTTGCGCGCGACACCACATCAATTGCGCGTTTCAGTCGCGAGCCGCACGTGACCACACTACTATTCGATGTGACTGATCCTCAGCAGATCGAGGCGGCCGCCACTCGAGTCGGACGGCTGGACCTGTTGATCAACAACGCCGGCGTGCTCGAACCCGCGGATCCAATTTCGGCGGACCTGGCACTTGTCGAGCGCAACTTGCAAGTCAACTTCGTGGGTGGCCTACGCGTGATCCGCGCGTTCTTACCGCGGCTCGAGGCCCAGCACGGCTCGATCGTCAACATGCTGACAATGGCCTCACTGGCAAGCGTGCCCTCGATGGCTGTGTACTCGGCCTCGAAAGCTGCGGCGTACTCAATGACGCAGGCGCTGCGGTTCCAAACGGGGCGAACGCTCTGTCAACGTGCACGGGGTGTTCCCGGGAGCCGTCGATACGGACATGATTCGCCACCTGGCCATGCCGAAGGCCGCGTCTGAGGACGTTGCCGAACAGATTATCGCCGGAGTACGTGCGGGTGAGTTGGATATCTTTCCTGATGATATGGCGCGTCGGTTGCACGCCT
>JAFAZN010000273.1 GCA_019239775.1 Chloroflexota bacterium | reverse complement strand
TGGACCCATTGCTGAGGCCCTACGGGACACCAGGCGAGGCGCTGCTGCTGGCCACGTGCATTGGCGCTGGCGCGCTGCTCTACGCGCTGCTGTCACTGGCCTTTCGTTCGGACGAGATTCAAACCCTACGCCGCCTGGTCCGCCGCTGATTTCAGCGCCAGCGCACCGTCGCCCGTGGCACACGGTTTAGTGCCCTGTTGGCTGCGCACCACGTCACCCGACGTTCGGCTGCAACCCTTCGTAGGTCCAACCCCACAGAAACGGGATGTTCAACCCCCCAAGGTGACGGGTGTCCTGGTCGGACGTGCCAAGGTTCGGGCTTCAACCGTTCGTGGGTCCTCTACAGAAAAAGGGTGTTCAACCTCACGGGTGATGATGTCCTGATCTGACGCGTGCGGCGCGCAGCCAACAGCGCACGAAACCATATGCCACGGGCGGTGGTGCGCTGGTACAATACCCGACGTGATGAGTCGGGATTATCGATCATGTCACTAGACCCCGCTGTCGTCGTCCTGGTGGCGATCACGCTGTTCGCCGCCACCGTGAACGGCGCGCTCGGCTATGGCTTTTCCTCGCTCACGGTGCCCGTTGCCGTGTTGTTCTACGCCAACCGCGTGCTCAACCCTGCGCTGGTCCTGGTCGAACTGGTCGTCAACACGTATTCGCTGTTCATCAACCGCGGCGGCGTCCCGCGCGTGTGGCGCCGCACGCTGCCCATCCTCATCGGACTCGTCCCAGGCGTACTGCTCGGCAGCTTTGCGCTTTCGACGTTGAACGGATCCAGCATCAAGCTGATCACCTACGTGGTGTTGCTGCCGCTGATCCTGGTCCAGGCAGCCGGACTGAGGCGCTACATCCAGGCCGAAAAAGCCGTGGGCCTGCCGCTGGGGGCAGGCATCGGCGTGCTGTACTCGGTGACCACGATCTCGGGCCCGCCGCTCGCGCTGATGCTCAACAACCAGGGCTTCGTGCGCCAGGACTTTCGGGCCAGCCTGGCCCTGGTGCGCATTGCGGAGTCGGGTCTGACGGCGATCACCTACGCTGTGCTTGGCCTCTACACCCTGCAGACCGGGTCCATGATCGCGATCATTGCGCCAAGCGTGATCGTCGGTGTGCCGCTCGGCGTATTCCTGATCCGCCGAATGCTGGCCGAGACGTTCCGCCGCATGTGCATGAGCTTCGATGCCTGGGTGGTGGGCTTCGGCCTCTCACGTACGCTGATGGACCTGGGCATCGCCAGTGATCCAGCCGGCTACATCGTCCTAGCCCTGGCCGGCGCCATCGACCTCACGCTGCTAGCGCGCTTCTTCCGCAAACAGCGCCGTGGCGAGGCCGTCCTGCAGCCCGCCATTGCCGCTCACTAATAACGAGGTTCGAATTGCACGAACCTCGTTATTAGCCGTCGTAGGCGCGGTCTAGCAGGTCCACCACATGGAAAAACTGCAGGGTCGTGCCGCGGCGGCGGGCGCCGTAGGCCAGCTGCATGGTGCATCCTGGGTTTGGCGCAACGACCGCCGAGGCACCGGTTGCAAGAACAGAGTCCATCTTTTGTTCCAGCAACTGCACCGAGATGTCGGGGTGCGTCAGGTTGTAAATGCCGGCGCTGCCGCAGCACACGTCCGAGTCTTTCATCTCGACCAGCTTCAGGCCTGGGATCTGGCGGAGGAGCTGACGTGGCTGGTTGCGGATGCCCTGGCCGTGCACCAGGTGGCAGGCGTCCTGGTAGGTCACCGTCATCGGCACAGATCGGGTTGGTTTGACCAGGTCGATGGAGGCTAGAAACTCGGACACGTCCTTCACCTGATGTGCAAATTGCTCGGCGCGCTCCGCGTATGTAGGGTCGTCGCGCAGGAGCACCCCGTATTCCTTCAAGGTGGAGCCGCAGCCAGCGGCGTTGATGATGATGGCGTCCAGGCCCAAGCCCGAGAAGGCGTCGATGTTGCGGCGTGCGAGCTCCTGCGCCGTGGGACGATCGCCCGTGTGCATCTGCAAGGCGCCGCAGCAGCCCTGGCGCGGTGGGCTATAGACCACACAGCCATTTGCCGCCAGCACGCGCACCGTGGCCGCGTTCGTGTCGCCGAAGAGCTGGGGCATGATGCAACCTTCGATGAACCCCACGCGGTAGCGCACCTTCCCTCGTGCAGGCGTCACTTGCGGCGCCGACCATCGCCTGATGCCGCCCTGGGCCGGTGCGAGCATCGACTCCATCTCGCGCAACCTTTGCGGCAACAATTTCAGGAGACCTGATCTCCGAAGGGCAAGCTGGGCTCCACTGCGCTGGTAGAGGCGCAGCCCAACTCCCGCCGCATCCAGAAGTTTCGGTCGGGTAAAGACGCTGCCCAGAATCGCGCGACCGACCGTCTTTTCGGAGGGGCTGATGGGCTCCGCGACCGCGCGCGCGGCCTCGATAATCGCGCCATATTGCACGCCGGACGGACACGCTGTCTGGCACGCCCGACAGTCCAGGCAGGCATAAATGTGCTCCCTGAAGTCCGCGTTGTCGGTGCTGAGTTTGCCTTCGTAGACCTGGCGGATCTGGTAGATACGGCCGCGCGGCGAGTCCGCCTCGTGGCCGAGAACGCGGTAGGTTGGACAGAAGTCCAGGCACAGGCCACAGTGGACGCACTCCTTGAGGAGTTTCTTGTCCAGTAAGTCGCGAAGCTCAGATGCCACCGACGTAGCGCCCAGGGTTCAATGTTCCACGTGGATCGAGCTTTGTCTTGATGGCGCGCATCAATGCGATGGACGGACCGGGGTCGCCCCAGACGTCGATGCTGGCCTTCAGCGGTGTCGGGCAGCGTTCGATGACCATGCTCGCATTCGCACCAAGTGCACAGACTTCCATGCGCGTGGTCTGCACCACGGAGGCGTCCGATGGTGCTTCGCACGCCGCGTAGGCGATGCCGTTGCCAGCATGCGCCCACACCTGGGGTGCAAGTGCCGACAGGTTGCGTTCGAGGATTTCCACCAGTGTGGCGGATTGCGAAATGGGCGCGGTCGCTTTCAGCAGGACGTCGCGCCGGCGGGCTTCGAGGCGTTGCCGCTGCAGATCCTCCCACGCGGTTTCGGTGAGGCGCCCGCCACCGTCGGTGATCAATGCTGAGAGGTCGCGAACCTGTCGCTCGACTGCCTGCGGGTAGCCGCCCACCCGAAAGACAACTTGCCGCGAGCCGATGAGCTCGATCGCCAGCGGCGAGAGTGGCGAACGAACCACCGCGGCAACCAACTCCCGTACTTGCTGCGCCCCTTCGAACTCGCCACTGACCGTGGCTGTGGCGGGTGGAATCGGCGCCAGTTTGAAGCTCAGCTCGACCACGATCGCGAGGGTGCCCAGCGAGCCGATGTACAGCTTGTTCAGGTCATAGCCGGCGACGTTTTTGACGACTCGGCCGCCGGCGTGGGTGATCGTGCCGTCCGGGTTGGCTACGCGCGTGCCGATGACCAGGTCGCGGGCGGTGCCGTAGGCAAACCGCAATGGTCCGCTGACGTTGGTGGCGATCACGCCGCCTAACGTGGCCCCGTCTTCCACGGGTGGATCGAGCGCGAGCATTTGACCCTGCTCGCCGAGCATCCGTTGCAACTCGCCGAATCGCATTCCTGCTTCGACCGTTACCGTCAGGTCGGCCGGCTCGTATTCCACGACGTTGTTGAGGCTGGTTGTCTCGATCACGACGTCCAGTCGAGACGGCGGCATGCCGAGGTCCAGCTGCGTGCCGCCACCGACTGCTGCGACGGCGTGGCCCGCCTCATCCGCCGCTCTGAGCGCTGCCGCAAGCTCCTCCGCACTCTGCGCTGAGACCACCTCGCGGGGTGTGATGCCATCGATGGTTCGTGCCGCCAACGTCACGCTGACGCGCCTCCACCTCTGCTGGGGCTCAACACCGTAGAAAACAGGAAGTGGTGTTGTCCAGCCAGTTGGACAGGCCGAGCGAAGCGATGGCTCGTCACCATCCTGCTGCGCGGCCGCGCCGGGCGAAGAGCTCCATGCAGCGGCCGGCGGTCGGGAAGACTTTGCCGGGGTTGCACAGCCCGTCAGGATCGAACGCTTCCTTGATGCGCTGCATTTGCGCCACGTCGTGCTGAGAAAAGATGAGCGGCATCAGGTCTTTTTTCTCCATACCGATGCCGTGCTCGCCACTGAGCGAGCCTCCCGCCTCGGCGCAGACCTGCATGATCTCGGCGCCCGTGTCGATCACGCGCTCTTCGGAACCGGGGATGTCGGCGTCCCATAGGATCAATGGATGCAGGTTGCCGTCGCCCGCGTGAAACACGTTGGCGATTCGAAAGCCGGATTCGGCAGAGATCTGCTGAATGCGCGCCAGCGTCGCAGGCAATTTGGTTCGCGGCACCACACCGTCGACCGTGTAGTAATCCGGCGTTAGCCGTCCGATGGCCGCGAAGGCGCCTTTGCGGCCGGCCCACAAGGCGGCGCGTTCTGCCTCGTCGCGCGCGAGCCGCACGGAGAGCGCGCCACTGTGCCGACAGACTTCGTCGACGGCCGGGGCCTGCGCGTCCACTTCCTCGCGCAGACCGTCAACCTCTATGAGCACCACCCCTTGTGCGTCCACCGGATAGCCAGAGGGCGAGCGCGATTCGATGGCCCGAATGGTGAGGTTGTCCATCATCTCGATTGCTGCTGGCACGATGCGCTGCGCGATCATGCCCGCCACGGCGGAGCTGGCATCCTCCATGTTGCCGAACACCGCCAGGATGGTTTTCACCGTTTCGTTGATCGGCACGAGGCGGACCCACACCTTGGTGACAACGCCAAGGGTTCCTTCGGATCCAACGATCAGTCCGACCAGGTCATAGCCAAGCGAATCGGACGAATTGCCGCCTACGTGGACGATCTCACCGTCGGGCAGTACCACCTCCAGCCCGAGTGTGTGGTTGGTGGTGACGCCATAGCGCAGCGTATGCGGACCGCCCGAGTTTTCGCCCACGTTGCCGCCGATCGTGCAGGCCTTCTGACTCGATGGATCAGGCACGTAGGTCAGCCCGTATTGCGCCATGGCCTGGCCGAGGCGGAGGTTCACGACGCCCGGCTCGACAATCGCGCGCATGTTGTCGACGTCGATCTCGAGGATGCGCGTCATCCGCGCGAGGCTGATCAACACGCCTCCTCTGGCGGGAATGGCCCCGCCCGAGAGGCCTGTGCCCGCTCCGCGCGCGGTGTACGGCACCCCGTAGCGATTGCACAGTTTGACGACCTGCGAAACCTCCGTACTGGACAGCGGAAACACCACGGCGAGCGGGCGGTGCTTGTCGATCGAGCCGTCGTACTCGTAGAGCATCAGGTCGTAGTCACGCCACAGCACCCGCTCCGCGGGCAGGTTTTGACGTAGCTCGTCGACGAGGGTGCCTTCGGCGACCGCCACGGGGCGGCTAGCCTGCGAGCGCTTCGCGCAGCAGCGGCCGGGTTGGCCAGGCCTCGCGCATTGCGTCGTGCAGTGCGCGTGCGGCGCCGCGCGGATCGTCGGCGTCCACGATCTCGCTGATCACGCTTACGCCATCCGCGCCAGCGGCAATCACCTGGTGGGCATTGCCCGCGGTGATGCCACCGCCCGCCAGCAGCGGCACGCGAACCTTGGCCTTGATGCGTCGAACGACGGTCGGGCCCAGCGGCGAGCGACCCTGCGCATAGTGGCTGAAGAAGACTGGTTCGACGATCAGGAAATCCGCGCCAGACTGTTCCGCGGCCACCGCGTCGGCAACACTGCTGACGGTCTTTGCCACGAGCACGCCTCGACCGGCCTGTTTGGCGGCCGAGATCGGCAGACTGTCGACCGAGATGTGTACCCCATCGGCCGCCGCGGCGACCGCCACGTCAACCCGGTCATAGATGATCAGCGGCACGCCGCCGAGAGCCAGGTGCCGCAGGCGTTCGGCTTCCCCGAGCAGGTCGCGGGCGCTCATATCGGGTTCGCGCAGCTCGATCATGTTCACGCCGCCAGCGATGGCGGGCATGAAAATGTCTTCCAGTGCGCGGTCGCCGTAGCGTGTGCGGTCGGTGACGAGGAGCAACAGGGGCGCCGAGGGCAAGCTGTACTTCGACGACATCGGAAAACAACAGTCTACGGCGTTTGTCGCCCTTCCGTCGGCACGATTCTTGACTTACACTCTCGCGCGAGGGAGATAGACCTTCGACCACAGTACGTTTGCAGTGACACAGCTGAAAAATAAGTAAACCTGTTCCACAGGTAGCGCCAGGCCCATTCAAGCGCGCCGCAGAGACGCATTCGCGTGGTGAGGATTCAACGGCTAAAAGGGAGTGCAACTTCTTGTAGTCGGCCACGTAAGTGCAATCCGCGGGTGGCGAGGATTCAACAAGGAGCGCAGCTCCTTTTGCGCCGCGCCGCGTAGGCGCACTTAATGGGTGACGAGGAAGGGGATCTCGAAACACTCGGCGGGTGACCCTCGGCTCGGCACAGTCGTCATGGGCGGGACAAAACGCGGCGGGTAACCGCCCGACAATACCGTCCCAATGTGCTGGTTCCGCGTTTGCGCGGTGCCGCCAGACCGTGCCGCTGTTTACGTCCGTTCGGACGAACGTCTTCTCTCGAGCATTGAGAGGAGCACCGCCAAAAGATGTGCGGCATATTTGGCTACGTTGGCGCCCAAGATGAGGCGCCCCAGCTGGTTCTGGCCGGCCTGAAGAAGCTCGAGTACCGCGGCTACGATTCGTGGGGCATCGCCGCGCGCGAAGCTGGTCTGGCGCCGAGCCGACTGCTGGTCGAAAAACACGTCGGCAAGATTGGACAGGCCACGACGTCGCTGCCGTCCTCGCATGCGGCATTAGGTCATACGCGTTGGGCGACGCACGGCGGCGTCACGCAAGCCAACGCCCATCCCCACCTGGACTGCCAGGGGCGGCTGGCAGTGATTCACAACGGCATCGTCGAGAATCATGCGGAGCTGCGCCGCGAGCTGCTCGCGCGCGGGCATACGTTTGCGTCGCAGACGGACACCGAGGTGATCTGCCACCTCCTGGAGGAGGAACTTACCGGGGACTCGCCTTCCGATGGAGATGAACCCTGCGAGCGATTGGCCCAGGCGGTCATGGGCGTCTTCCGCCGGCTGGACGGCCTCAGCGCCATCGGCGTGCTGGACCCGCAGCTCGAATGCATGGCGGCGGCCAAGAACGGCTCACCCCTGGTGCTCGGCTGGGGCGAAGAAGGCAACTTCCTGGCGAGCGATTCCTCGGCCCTGCTGGATCACACTCGCAAGCTCACCTTCCTCGAGGACGGCCAGGCTGCGCTCCTTACGGCGAGCCAACTCATGGTCTACGACGTGGCCACCGGCGAAAAGCTGAATGAGCCACGGGTTTGGGACATCACGTGGGAGCAAGAGGTGGACAGCCTCGATGGCTACCCGCACTACATGGCCAAGGAGATCGCCGAGCAACCCGTCGTGCTGCGCAAGCTCGCGCAAGAGCAGGCGGACGCCGCGCAGCGCCTGGCCGACTCGATCATGAGCGCTTCCACGGTCCACCTGGTTGGCTGCGGCTCGGCGGCTCACGCCGCGCGCTGCGGCGAGTACCTGTTCTCGCGCATTGCGAGCCGGCAGGCGAACTGTGTCGTCGGCTCCGAGTTCGGCTATCTCGAAGATTTTCTCGACCAGCGCAGCCTGGTGGTCGGTTTGAGCCAGAGTGGTGAGACGATCGACTTGCTGGATTCCATGAAGTCCGCGAAGCATCGCGGCGCACGTCTCTCCGCGCTTGTCAATGTGGAGGGCTCCAGCCTCTACCGTCTGGTGGACGATCCGATCCTGCTCTCGGCCGGACCCGAGCGCTGCGTCCTCGCGACCAAGAGCTTCACGGCCAAATTAGGTGTGTTGCTGATGGCGGCGTACGCCGCGCGAGGGCGACTCGAAGCGGGCAAGGCGCTGCTCGAGCAAGCCGCCGACGAGATTCAGTCAATCCTCACAGACAATCGTGTGGAACAGATTCGGGCGCTTGCGCAGCGGGTCGCCGCCGCGGAGCACCTGTACATCATCGGTCGTGGTCCGAGCTACCCGATGGCGCTCGAAGCCGCGTTGAAGATCAAGGAAGTCAGCTACTTGCATGCGGAGGGCTTCGCCGGCGGTGAGCTGAAGCATGGCGTCATTGCGCTGATCGACGAGGGCACACCGTGCATCGTGCTGGCGCCCAATGACGAAACCTTCCGCGCAATCCTTTCGGGCGCCGAGGAGATCAAGGCCCGTGGCGGCTACATCATCGGCATCTCACCATTCGCGAGTGACGTCTGGGACGAGCACATTGCCGTGGCCGACGTTGGCGAGGCTGCCTCGATCGTCAATGCGGTGCCGCCGCAGGTGCTCGCGTACGAGGTGGCGCTTGCCCGCGGACTGGATCCCGATAAACCCCGCAACCTGGCCAAGAGCGTTACCGTGAAGTAAGTGCTTCGCCTGCCACAAACCGATGCCGTGGCGATGGACCTCGCTCGCGGCATCAAAACCGGCGATGTCCCCGCCGTCGCGCGCCTACTTCACGAGCGCCCTGACCTGGTGACAGCCCGGTTCATCGGACGGGGTGGTGGTTCGCGGACGCTCCTCCACCACGTCGCGGACTGGCCGGGCTTCTTCCCGAACGGACCGGACATGGTGCGGGCGCTCGTTGCCGCCGGGGCTGACCTCAATGCGACGACAGAAGGCCACGCGCCTGAGACGCCGCTCCACTGGGCCGCCAGCAGCGATGACGCGGACGTTGCCGAAGCGCTGATCGACGCCGGGGCGGACCTGGAGATCGCCGGCGGCTCCATTGCCGAAGGCACACCCCTGGTCAATGCGGTGGGGTACGCCTGCTGGCAGGTGGCACATCTCCTGGTGCGGCGGGGCGCACAGGTGGACCGCCTGTGGGTTGCCGCCGCGCTCGGCAGGCTGGAACGCCTCAACGAGCTGCTCGCAGCTTCTACGCCCGCGGATGTCAATCAGGCGTTCTGGCACGCCTGCAACGGCGGCCAGATCCGTGCGGCCAGGGTGCTACTGGCGCACGGCGCAGATATTCAGTTCGTGCCGGACTACACCAGGATGACGCCGCTGGCCGCCACCGACGCAGTTGGCACCCGCCGTGGCATCCTGGCGGACTGGCTACGCGAGCACGGCGCGACCTGAGCCGCTGTACGGCACCTGCAGGATGTGGTGCCCAGGCGTGAGGTCGCTTGGTTCACGCCCTTCCAGGACAACCGTCGCGGTCGTGTTCGGGGGAACCTGCGCCTCAACGTGCAAGACTCCGTCGATGATGTGCCAATCGATGCCGTGCGTTCCATACAGCGATTCGTGTGAAGCACGCGCAGCGGTAAAGCCACCACCTGGACGTGGATGAATGACCGTTCGTCTGTATCCCGGTTCAACTGGTTGAAGGCCGGCAAGATAGCGGTACATCCAGTCACCGACCGCGCCGAATGCGTAGTGGTTGAACGAATTCATGCGCGGGGAATAGAAGCCGTCCTGTGGAGTCCAACCGTTCCAGCGTTCCCAGATCGACGTGGCGCCGTTGGCGACTTCAAATAACCACGACGGATATTCGTCCTGGCGCAGGAGTTTGCACGCCAGCTCATGGTGCCCAGTGTCGGAGAGGGCTGGCATCACTAACGGCGTGCCGAGAAACCCGGTGGCGAGGTGCGTTCCAGCTTCCTCCACCAGTTGCGCCAACCGCTGACCGGCAATGATCCGTTCATCGTCACTCAACAGGTTGAAGCCGATGGCCATCGCGTACGCCGTCTGGGTTTCCACCGTCAGGCGGCCCTCCGGCGCGACCCACTTCTGCCGAAACGCATCGCGCACCTGGCGTGCAAACGCGGCGTAGTGCTCCGCATCTGAAAACTTGTCCAGTACACGAGCAATGCGCGTGAAGAGATTCGCCACATAGGCGAGATAGGCGGTACCGATGAAGTGTTTGTCCGTCTTGGCGCCAAGACTCACCCAATCGCCGTAGCGACCCGCAAAGCGCAAACCGTCGGTTTGATCACGCTCCAGGTACTCCATAAACCGGCGCATCGACCCATACGTGCGCTCCAGGACGCCGGCATCGCCGCAGCGGGTGTACAGGATCCACGGCACGATCACACCGGCGTCGCTCCAGGCAGTATTACCGGAGCCCTGCCACCCCGAGGGTGTGGGTGCGATGTCCGGGTAGGCACCGGATGGCAGCTGCGCATCCACCAGGTCGTCCAGCCATTTGTCCAGCATGTTGGCCACGTCGGCGATGAACAACGCGGTTGGCGCGAAGATCTGCAAGTCGGCTGTCCAGCCAAGCCGCTCGTTGCGCTGTGGACAGTCGGTCGGAATGCTGATGAAGTTGGCGTGCAGACTGGTGACAATGTTGCGCTGGAGCTGCTCCACCCGTGGGTCCGAACACTCGAAGGTTCCCACTAACCTTGTGGCGGAACTCAGCACTCGATATTCGGCATCTTCCGGCTTCAGGTTGTTGATACCGCTGACTTCCGCATACCGGAACCCGTGGAACGTAAAGCGTGGCGCCAGCGTGACGTGTCCACTTTCGGAGAGGACGTACTCATCCTGCTGCTCGGCACCCCGCAGGTTCTCGACGTAGAGTTCGCCATTCGCGTCCAGTGCTTCCGCGTGACGCACCACGACGTGCTGGTCTGGCGTGCCATTCACGCGCAACCGCACCACCCCCGCCGCGTTGGCACCCAGGTCCACGATATGGCGGCCGTCTCCGACTGACCTGACCTCCTGTGCGGGAAGTGTTTCGACGACGTGAATGCCACCGTCGCGTGCTGCCACCAGCCGCGAGCCCGGAGCGGCCCGCCTCACGGCTTGCTGCCACGCGCTATCATCGAAACCGGTCGCGGTCCACCCTGTCGGTTCGTTGCGGAGCTTGGTGCGCTCACCGTGCTGGAGGTCGTTCATCCAGGTCCCGCCATCGGCGGTGCGCCAGTCGCTGTTGGAGGCGATCGTCTGTCGCTGGCCTGACTCCAATTGCAATTCGAGCTGCGCCAGGAGTGCAGGCTTGTCACCATAACGACGCCGGCCCCAGGCGCCGACACTCCCGGAGTACCAGCCGTCGCCCAGGCGCACGGCCAGGACGTTTTCACCCACTCGCAGGTGGTTCCCAAGGTCATACACCTGGTACTGGATACGGCTGTGATAGTCGGTCCAGCCGGGCGTAAGCCATTCCTCGCCAATGCGCGCGCCGTTGAGAGACGCCTCGTACAGGCCGAGCGCGGTGATGTACAGCCGTGCTCGGCGCGGCACGGTATCCAGTTGGAACGTGCGCCGCAAGAGTGGCGCGGGGGCATACGGCCGCATGTCCTCCGGCGCCGAGCCGGTGTCCAGCACGAGGTGTTGGATCCAGTCCGCGGACCAGTCCTCTGCTGAGAGCAGGCCTATCTCGAAGGTTGCGGGTGCACTCCAGTCCGTCTCGCCGCCATCGGCGGTCCACACGCGGACGCGCCATTGGTACTGCTCACACGACTTGAGTTGTGGGCCACCATATCGCAGGTACGTGGACGAACGGTCCTCCAGACGGTTGGAGTCCCATACCGCGCTGCCGCTGGAGTCACGCAGCTCGATCTGATAAGCGGCTTGCGCTCCATCGGAGAGGCGCCATCCGAAACGCGGTTGACGGGCGTCAATGCCCAGAGGGTTTACTCGGCGTTCGACTGTGAGGTCAGCAATGGAGACCATCAGACCAGTTGCACCTCGACTCCCGCCGACTCCAGCTCAGCCACGAAGCGGCGATCGGCCGCGACATCCGTGATGAGCATCGACAGGGCTGAAAGCGGCACGAAGGTGGCCAGTCCGACCTGACCAAGCTTGGTGTGATCGACGACCGCTACCACCCGTTCGCAGACGCTGGCCATGGCCGCTTTCATTTCGACCTCCTGCAGATTCACGTCGGTCAAACCCTGGGTGGTGGTCACGCCCTGGGCGCCAAAGAAGCCCAGGCTGCCATGCACCTTGCTGAGCAAGTCTGCCGCCAGACCACCCGTCAGTGAGACCGCGGTCGCGCGCAATTGTCCGCCAGTCAGAATCGTGCTCAGCCCCGGCACCTCTAGCAATTCCAGCGCGGTGTGCACCCCGTTGGTGATGACGGTCACGTCGTGGAGTGACGGGCGCCCGCGCAGAGCGCGCGCAATCTGCAGCGCGGTAGTGCTGGCGTCGAGGACGACGGACTGACCGCTCTGGACCAGGTCCGCGGCAGCCAGCCCGATGCGCGCTTTCAATTGCACATTGCGGGCTTCGCGCGCGGCGAACGTGAGCTCCAGTGACTTTACGCCGCGTTCTGGCAAAGCAGCACCGCCGTGCGTGCGGATCAGTAGACCCTGGCTCGCCAGCGCCGCCAGGTCCGAGCGAACGGTCACCTCGGAGACGCCGAAGAGGTCGCGCAACTCCGAAACCCGCGCGTCGCCGCGCTCGTGAACCAGGCCCAGAATGCGGCGCTGGCGCGAAGTCGAGGGCACCGTGGCCTTGCGCGGCATGCGGCTTCGAGCCTACGGCTGCTTTCAGTTTGCTGTCAATCGAAAGTATGCCGGCTTTCGACCCCTTCGTAAAACCTTCGATCCCTATTGACACGTGAAACTTCCCGCCGTAGCGTCTGCCTAACACAGGGAGGGCGGGTCCATGCCAGGTTTCATCACTCGTCGTGCGTTCCTCCGCGCCATTGTGGCGGCCGGCAGCACCGTCGCCGTCGCCCCCGTTCTGGGTCTTTCATCCGCCAGCGCCGAAGGCATCAAACTCGCCGTTGGCCGCGGTGCGACCGTGGTGCCGCTGGAATCGGTGCGCCTCGGCCAGGGCTTCGGCGGAAGCGGATTGCCAATTTCGGTGCCACGCGAGCAGGTCTACGTGGCCGACCAGATCTTCCGCTACAGCGTGGCCAACAACTTCAACATGTTTGTACCGGGCGGTCCGCCGATGCCAACGCGCCAGGGCCTGGTCATGGACATGCTGTGGTACATCGACCAGGATTCCGGCGAGTGGATCAACTCGCTCGCCTCCAATCGGCCTACGTACAGCGCCGACAACCTGCAAATGACGGTGCCGCTGCGTCAGGGCGTCAAGTGGAGCGACGGCGTCGAGTTCACCGCCGACGACGTGGTGTTCACCATTCAGTCGCTGATGAACACGCCTGGTCTGCTGTTCTCAGCCGAGATGAAGCTGTATGTGAAGGACGTCAGCGCGACGGATCCGTACACCGTCGTCGTCACGTTGAACGAGCCGAACCCACGTTTCCACTTCTACTTCACCGCTCGCTACAACGGCGTCTACATGATGGCCAAGCACGTGTGGAGCCAGGCGAGCGACCTCAACACGTTCACCAACTATCCGCCGGTGTCGCTTGGCGCGTATGTGGCTCAGGACTCCGATCCGAACGGATACTGGGAATTGTTCAAGCGCCGCGACGACTGGCAGTCGACGACGCCCGGCATGCTCACCGGCCAGCCGGGTCCGGATTACATCCTGACGATCTTCTACGGTCCGGTGCAGAGCAAAGTCATTGCGATGACACGTCACGAGCTGGACGTCGTCTTTGACCTGGACTACGACGCCTTCAAGCCGCTGATCGATAGCACACCCTCGACTCGCTCGTGGTTCCGTGATTTCCCGTGGGCTTACGGCAACGAGTTGGATACCCGCTGGTTTGGTTTCAACTACACGGTCCCGCCGTACGACAACAAAGACGTGCGCTGGGCGCTCGCGCTCGCGCTCGATATCCCGGCCCTGAACACCGACTACATTGGCGGTGTGGCGAAGATGACGGTTCTGCCGATTCCGGCGACGCCGCTCCATCAGTCGCTCTATCACGTGCCGCTGGACCCGTGGCTGCGCAACTTCACGATTGACGTCGGCAACGGCGAGACATTTGCGCCGTACGATCCGGACGCCCCAACGCGTATCGCGAACTGGGCCGCCCAACAGGGCTATTCGGTCCCGACCGACACGGACGGCTTGCGCCAGCGCTTCGGCGTCGGCAGTTGGAAGCACGCGCCCGACATTGCCGAGAAGCTGCTGCTCAAGAATGGGTTCAAACGCGACAGCAGCAACGGATCAAAGTGGCTGATGCCGGACGGCAAGCCCTGGACGATTCCGATGATCGCCGCCCCGGATGAAAACGACGTGTACCGTCTGGCGCTGGGCGCACAGGATCAGCTGAAGACCTTCGGCATTGACGTCAACATCGAAACCCTGGAGCGCGATCCGTATACCAATCGGCAGAACACCGGTGACTTCGTTACGACCTCCACCTGGGGTGCGCTGCCAATTAACGCCCATCCAGACTTCTGGCAAGGGCTGAGCTCGCTGCATTCTCGGTTCTTCACGCCGATTGGTAAGTCGACCGCCGGTAATGGCAGCAACAACATCGAACGCTTCCAGTTCCCAGAGCTGGATGCGCTGATCGACCAGATGGGCAAGCTCACGCCTGAGGATCCGCAGGTGCTGGACATCGGCCGGCAGGTGATGCAATTCTGGGTAACGAACATGGTGCGGCTGCACACCATCAGCTTCAAGAAGTTCATTACCCAGGACACGCAGTACTGGTCGGGCTTCCCGACCGCGGAGAATCCCACGCGCCAGCCGCTGTACTGGTTTATTGGTGGTCGGTTTACGTTCGCGCAGTTAGCAAGGAACGCCTGATCGCTTGGGCTTCATCAAGTCGTACGCGCTGCCGCGGGTAATCCAGTGGGCCGTCGTCATCCTTGTGGGTACGACGATCACCTTCATTATCCCGCGGTTGTTGCCGACCGACCCGGTTGAACAAACGCTACGGCGCGTCTCCACCAGTCAGATAGATCCGCGCGCGGTGGAGACGTTCCGCCAAACGTTAACGGACCTCTATGGACTCCAGGGTACGCCTGTCGAGCAGTACGTCCGGTTCTGGACCCGCCTGCTGCGAGCGGACCTCGGTCCATCACTTGGTGCGTTCCCCACGCCAGTGACCCAGATCATTCGCGATGGTCTGCCCTGGACGGTTGGCCTGCTTGGCGTAAGTACGATCATCTCCTGGTTGGTTGGCATTGTGCTCGGAACGCTGGCGGCGTATTTCCCGCGCAGTCGCTGGTCCAATCTGATAGGCGGCATCCTGATCACGGTCTATCCAGTGCCTTACTTCATCCTGGCGCTGGTCCTGGTGCTGATCTTCGCGTACTACATTCCGTTGTTCCCGTTAGTCGGCGGCTCCAGCGGTTCGCCATCGAACCTGCTGCCGTTTGTGCTGAGCATCCTCCAGCACAGTTTCCTTCCCGCGCTGTCGCTGGTCATGCTCGGAACAGCCTTCCGTTTCATTGTGGCGCGGGCGCTTGCCTCGACCGTGATCTCCAGTGACGCGGTTACTTACGCCGAGGTTGCTGGCTTGCCGCGCCGGCGCATCATCTTCGGCTATATCCTGCGCAATAGCTTGTTGCCGCAGGTGACCGATCTTGCCCTGGCTCTGGGTGCGCTGTTCGAAGGTGCGCTGATTACCGAGTACGTGTTTTCTTATCCGGGTATCGGCTATCGCCTGTACACCGCGATCCAGCAGTCCGACTTCAACATGATCATGGGCATCACCATCTTCTCGATCATTGGCATCGCAACTGCCGCGTTGGTAATCGACCTGCTCTACCCCGTATTCGACCCGCGTGTGCGCTACCGCTAACGTCCGTGACCACCTCCGAAGTTTCGCTTACTCCGGTCACAGCCGTTTCGGACGATGCCCGTCTTCACAGGGTTCATTCCGTGGTGGGTGCGGTCCGGGATCTGCTGCGCTCCAGCATGGCGTTCCGTATTGGTGGCGCCATCCTGCTACTGCTCCTTGTGCTGGGTGTACTGTCGTTCCTTGCCCCATATAGCGCGACCGACCGGCGGGTGGTGCCGAATGATCGCCCTCCATCACTCCAGTATCTGCTTGGCACCACCTCGCTGGGCCAGGACGTGTTCTGGCTGACCACGTATGCGATTCGCAACTCGCTGTACGTCGCGGGCCTCGCCGTCGTGATTGGGCGCACGATCGCGGTCCTGCTCGGTTCCTTCTCCGGCTACATCGGCGGCACCCTGGACCGCATCCTGTCCAGTGTGACCGAGTCGTTCATTGTGATTCCGCGACTGCCACTGTTGATCCTGATTTCGTTCATGGTCCGGGGCGCGATGAGCATGCTGATGCTGGCCCTGCTGCTCGGTTTGCTGGATTGGGCGTTTCCCTCCAAGCGCTACCGTGCGCAGGTCTTGACGCTGCGAGAGGAAGAGTTCACCAATACCGCCGCGTTCGCGGGCATGAACCCACTGAAGATCATTCTGCGGGAGCATCTGCCGTTCCTCATTCCGTTTCTCCTGGCGGACGCCGTCAGCGGCTTCCTATTCGCGATCGGCATGGAGGTGACGCTCTCCGTACTGGGGCTCAGCGACCTGGGCTCGCCCACCATCGGCACCATGATCTACTGGGCCGGGTACTATCAGGCCCTGCTGGCGCGCCGATTCTGGTGGTTGGGCGCACCCATCGTGACCTCGGTGCTGCTGGTGGTGGGGATGTACCTGGTTTCGATCAGTCTCGGCAGCTACCTGGATCCGCGCACACGACTGAAGAACCTGGTAGGGCGCGCCTCATGATTGCCGCGGAGGTGCAGGACCTTCGCGCCTACTACACCACCACGACCTCAACGGTCCAGCGCACCGTCCACGCAGTAGACGACGTTTCACTGCAAATCCGTGAAGGCGAAGTCTATGGCATCGCTGGCGAGTCAGGTTGCGGGAAAACGACCCTGTTGAAGGTCCTTCTCGGGATGGTGAGTCCACCGCTGAAGGTTGTTTCGGGATCGGTGCGCTACCGCGTCGCCGACGGTTCGATTGATGTACTGAAACTTTCGGAACAGGAGCTACGCAGCATCCGCTGGAGCGTAGTCTCGTACATCCCGCAGGGTTCGATGCATGTGCTCAATCCAGTCCGCAAAATCCGAGACACGTTCGCGGATTTCATTGCCGCCCATCGGCCGGACTGGGTGGCCCGAAGGGACGAGCACGTTCGCGAGTATCTCGCGGAGCTCGGTCTGCCTGACAGCGTGCTGGGCGCATATCCGCACCAACTCTCCGGCGGCATGCGGCAACGTGTGACCATTGCTCTGGCCACGATCCTCGCTCCGAGTCTGGTGCTGGCAGATGAGCCCACCACTGCGCTTGACGTCGTAGTGCAGCGCGGCGTCATTCAGCTGCTCCAGGACATACGCCAGCGCACCAACAGCACGCTGGTGCTGGTGACGCACGATATGGGCGTGCACGCCAACCTGGCCGATCGCGTGCTCGTGCTCTACGCCGGTCAGGTGATGGAGGAGGCAGAAACAACTGAGTTGTTCGAGTCGCCGCTCCATCCGTACACGCAATATCTGATTCGTTCGTTGCCAAAATTTGCAGATCGGGCCGAACGCGTCAGCATACCGGGCCATCCACCCGCGCTTGACAACCCTCCGACCGGTTGCCGTTTTCACCCACGGTGCCCCTACGTGATGGACATTTGCCGCAGCGTGGTCCCGCCCTTGATTGAAACACGGTCCGACCACCGCGTCGCATGCCACCTGGTCAACCCGCCCAATGGCTGAGCACTCGGCGCTCCTGAAGGTTGAGGATCTGAGTCGGGTCTTTACGGTCAGGCGTGGGCTCAGCAGTGTGCGCCAGGCAGCGGTGGATCACGTGAATTTGACGCTGCCGGCCGATCGCAACGAGATTCTCACGCTTGCCGGTGAAAGCGGAAGTGGCAAAACGACGCTTGCGCGGATGATCCTCGGGATGCAGCAGCCGTCGAGTGGTCGACTCCACTTCAAGGATCGCGATGTCACGCGTCTCTCAGGCAGCGAACGCGCATGGTTCCGCAAGCAAGTCCAACCGGTGTTCCAGGACCCGTTTGCGACCTTCAGCCCGCTGAAGCGCGTCGACTCGTACCTGTACGAGACAGTCGCAAACTATCATGTGGCACCCCGACGTCAGGCAGATGAGCCGGTTGCACGGGCGCTGGAGGCGGTCGGACTCTCTTTCCGAGAGGTCCGTGGACGTTACCCGAACGAACTCTCGGGTGGGCAACTCCAGCGCGTCTCGATTGCGCGAGCCTTGATCACGGATCCGGCGCTGCTCATCGCGGATGAACCGGTGTCGATGCTGGATGCGTCGCTGCGAATGTCGGTGGTGAACCTGTTTCGCGAGCTGAAGTCGCGCCAGAGTGTGGTGTACATCACGCATGACCTGGCCACTGCCTACTACGCGTCGGATCGCGTCGCGGTGATGCTGCGTGGCTGGATTGTGGAGCTTGGCCCCGTGGAAGAGGTGTTGGGCGCGCCGAAACATCCGTACACGCAGCTCCTCAAGGCGTCCGTGCTCGAGCCGGACCCACGCCAACAGGGTGCTGCGGAGCGCGTGACACTGTCCGCGTTCGACACGGAGTCATTCGCACGCACCGGTTGTCGCTTCGCGGATCGGTGCGCCATGGTGATGGACCGTTGCCGCACCATTGAACCACCGGATGTTCCGGTCGGCGACGTGGCGGTCAAATGCCACCTGTACGTTGATGGCGAACAGCCGCAACTTCAGGCGGCGGCGACGACGCGCTCCAGCTCCTCGGGCGCGTAAGGCTTCGAGAGCACCGCGTCGACACCGCGCTGGCGGGCCTCCACCGGGTCGATCGTGGCGCCCCAGCCGGTGGCCAGCACAAATCGGGTCTCCGGCCACGCTTGGCGTACTCGCTCGGCCAGGTCCCAGCCGTTCATGCCAGAGCCGAGACCCAGGTCGGACACCACCAGGTCGAACGTGTTGCTCGCCAGTCGCTCCAACGCCTGTTCGGCGCTGTCAGCGGTGGACACCACATGGCCAGCGGGTCTCAGCAGTCGCAGCACCGCACGAGTGATCGCTGGCTCGTCATCCACGGCAAGGATGCGCAGCTGGCGCCGCTGGGCTGTCTCCGACTGAGCGGAAGACTGCTGCGTCGTGGCAGGAGTGGCGGCCGGAGTCGATTGGATCTCCTGGGACAGTGGAAATTGGAGGCGGAAGGTGGTGCCAGCGCCCGCTGCGGTTTCCACCTCCATGTGGCCTTTGAGGTGCTCCACCAGTCCGAACACCGTCGGCAGGCCGAGACCGGTGCCGGCCTCGCCTTTGGTCGTGAAAAACGGCTCGAAGATGCGGGCGCGGACCTCGGGCGGCATGCCGGTGCCAGTGTCCGTCACGTCGACGCAGGCCCGGTCGTCTTCGGAGAAAACGCGCACCGTTATCGTGCCGCCCTGCGGCATCGCGTCCACCGAGTTCAACACGAGGTTCATGAGCGCCTCGCGAAGGCGTTCTTTCGGACCGATAATCGCCGGATGTCCGCGCGTTTCGAGGCACACCTCGATGGGCCGACCCTCCGCCTGGGTTGCGTCGCGCCAGCGGGGTGAGGTGAGCTGGACGACGTCGCGAGCCAGCGCCGTCAGGTCGAGCAGCTGCATCGCGCCGTCAGTGGGCGCCTGAGCGAAGACCAGCAAGCGTTTGACCGTCTGCCCGCCGTCGAGCGCGGCTTGCGTAACCACCGTGAGCGCTTCGCGCAGCTCCTGGACGTCGATTGGGTCTTGCTGGAGGGCGCGTTGGCCGAGGTTGCCGTGGCTGGCGATCAGCATGAGCGACTGATTCAGATCGTGTGCGATGCCGCTGGCGAGCTGGCCCAATGCCCGCTGCTTCTCTGCCTGGGCCAGGGCGCGGGCCTGTCGCTCGGCTTCTCGGCGCTGCGTGATGTCGGCGTACACCCAGACGCAGTGGGTCAACGTGCCGTCCGCCGCTCGTACCGGAGCACCAGCAACTTCGAGCCAGATCAGCTGACCGTCCTTGCGGTACGACCCCAGCTCACCCCTGTCCGCGCGGCCTTCGGCTGCGGCACGGGCCAGCCGCGCAACGGTCTCCAGGTCCGTTTCGGGTCCGATGAGCAGGCGCAGGGTCTCGCCGACGATTTCCTCGGACGTGTAGCCGGTCAGCTGCTCGAATGCCGCGTTGACGTACACGATCGGTCGGTCGTCGTGTTGTGCGTTGACGATGACGACCGGCGAAGTTGCGACAGCCAGCGCGCGGTCCCGCAGGAGTAGCGATTCCTCAGCGCGCTTGCGTTCGGCGACTTCCTGCGTGAGGCTTTCGATCAGGTCGGCGCGTTCGAGCGCCATCGACAGCTCGGCGGCCAGCGTGGTCAGACCAGCTTCGGTTTCGACGTCCACCGTCCGAGCCCAGGGCTTGCCGCTCTCGATCCGAAAGCGCGCCACCTCGTCGCCGCCGCGCAGAGACACGGGAAGGACGTGCTCGTGGAGGCTCTTCGCGACTTTCGATCGGGACAGTACCGCGTCGAAGACCTCATCCTGGCCAATTTCCAGCGCCACACGTGTCGCCGGCGTGCCGCGCAGGAGGCGCTGCGCTGCTTCAAGTGCAACCGAATAGATCGTCTGCCGATCGCTGGCAATCGTCAGCGACGTGGCGGCTCGGCCCAGCGTACGTTCGCGACTGGCCATGGCCAGACTGAGGTTGGAGGCGTCGGCCATCCCCCACTTGAGCGCACCCACAACCGCCAGACCGAAAAGGTTGCTGAGCAATTCGACAATATGCGTGCTGGGCGTGGCGCCGGTGAGCACTGGCCAGGCCAAGGCTGCGACCACGTACGCGACCGAATACGCGAGTACGACCCACACCACCTCGGAGACCGCGCCCCAGAGAATGCGGAAGAACAGACCGACGTAGAAGACCTCGATGACCTGCCGGACATCACCGACCGTTGCGGTCGCCAGGCCGATGACCAGCATCTCGAGGATCGGTGACCAGCGTGGATAGCGTTTGCGGTTGTAGCCCTGGATGACCATGTAGCCGAGGCACATCGCGCCGGTCGCCGCGACAACGCGCTGAAGCAGCGGCGCGTCCGAGCGCAGTGCCAGCGCTGCGAGCAGGAAGGCGACGTTGGCCAGACCGCCAACGACGAACCACCACCGCAGTCGATAGCGGGGGTCAGACGGCGGTGCGAGCGATCGCCAGATGAGTCGCCACGGGCTCACGGCTCAAGCATCGGCGTATGGCGCGCACAACTTGAGCCTTCCCACCGCCGCGGGCTGTCTCATCTGTTTCTCTTGTAAGAGAAGTTCCATCCATGGTCGGGTGCGCTCGGCAGCACCGGCTCATACGCCCCAACCCTCGGGTACCAAACCAGGATGGGTCCTGGACCTCTATAAGGGATTTGCCAGCTACGCCTGCTCGATACGCTCGATGCGGTAGCGCGCCTTCCCCGACGGAATATCCACCTCGACGGTGTCGCCCACACCGCGGTCCTTCAACGCGTTGCCAACTGGCGACTGAATCGAGATCCGCCGGTTGCGCGTATCAACTTCGCCCGGCCCTACCAGGACGTAGTCCAGCTCCTCATCGAACTGCAGGTCACGCAGCACCACTTTGCTGCCCAGCCCCACACGTTCGTTGGAGGTTTCGCGCTGCACCACGCGCGCTGCCTTGATCTGGCCCTTGAGCCGGTCGATCTGGCCCTGGACCTCGCCCATGCGCCGCTTTGCCTCGTCGTACGGCGCGTTCTCACGAAAGTCGCGGTCCTGGTATGCCGCGGCAAGGTCGTCTCGAACGGCAGGCGCGACCTCCGACTCCAGATGGCTCAGCTCGGCTTGCAGCTGCTCGAGGCCCTCGCGGGTGAGCTCGACCACCGCCGCCTCTTCCTTGCGCGCATTGGCACTGCCGCCTTTGCGACGCACACGCAAGCCAGCCCCGAGGTTGGTCTCCGTCAGGCGCTTGGACTTCATGTCTGACAGGAAGGTCTTCAGCGACTCCACGCGTGTGGCGCCCTCGCCCGCCGTATCTGCCAGGTACTGCTGATAACGTTCGACTTCCAGCTTGGTGATCTGCGTCACCTGCCGGTCCCCGCCGACGTGCCGCACGAAGCGGTTGATCTCGGCTGCTGCCAGCTCGCGCTGGCCGGCGGGTAGCCTGCCCAGGTACTGCGCCGCAACCTGACCCAGGCGCTTCGTGTCGGTTTCCTGTATGACTGCACCTCCAGGCGGATCGGCTGGCCGGCCCGCATCTGGCTAAATTATAGGGAGCGGCATGGCCCGGCCTGAACTTAGCGACTCCCTGCTCGAGGCCGCGGCTAGGCTCGGTATCCAGTTGTCGGATGGCCAGCTCGCGCGCCTGGATCAGTTTGGTGCCGCCCTCCGTGAAGGAAACCGACGCGTCAACCTGACGCGGATCGTCGATCCCGCGGAGATCGAGACGCGCCACTTTCTCGACTCACTCTCTACCGCGGTGCCACTGCTGGACCGTCTTCTTCTCCCCGGTGAGTCGCTCCGCCTCGTGGACATCGGCTCCGGTGGCGGTTTTCCTGGCCTGCCGCTCAAGATTGCCTTCCCAGCGTTACGGGTCACCCTGGTCGAGTCTGTTAACAAGAAGGCGGACTTCCTGCGGCAAACCGTGGACGACCTCAACCTCACCGATGTGACGGTCATTGCGCAGCGCGCTGAGATCGCTGCCCGCGATGAGCGACACCGTGACGTCTATGATTGGGCCACCGCCCGTGCGCTTGGTCCGCTGCCGGTGGTGATCGAGCTCTGCGCCCCGTTTCTTGCGCCAGGCGGCCTGCTGGTGGCGCAGCGCAGCGGCAACCTGGACGCCGAGCTGCTCCACGCGGCACCCGCGTTCAAGGCCCTGCGCCTGTGGTCGCGC
>JAFAZN010000185.1 GCA_019239775.1 Chloroflexota bacterium | reverse complement strand
ATCTCCTGGCCTACCTCAACCGAGGCGTACAGGCCGCGTGCCAGGGGCACGTTCTCCAGGCAGGGCACGCCTGCTTCGCGGGCGATCTTCTTGATGCGTTCGGCAATCAGGTCCGCGCCCATCGCCACCACCTTGGGCGACGACATCCCGCGTTCGTACTGCAGCGCCACGGCAATGTGCGTCGGGTTCGTCACCACGACAGTGGCCTTGGGCACATCCTGAAGCTGCCTGCGCGAGAGGGCCATTTTGCGCTGGCGCGCCCGAATCTGGCCTTTCACCAGCGGGTCGCCTTCTGACTGCTTGCTTTCGTCCTTAATGTCTTGCTTGCTCATCTTGGCGCTCCGCGTGAAGCTCCAGCGCTGGTAGGCATAGTCGACGATGGCCAGGCCGATCAGCACCTCGCCCGCGGGCAGCACCACGTTGAGCATGGCCTGCCCGATAAAAGCAGCCATGAGTCGCGCATCGGTGCTGCCATCGATGGTGGGCAGCAAGCGCACCGTCTCATCCAGCGCCCGCCAGAGCATCAAGGCAACCAGCGCAACTTTGAGCAGCGAGCGCGCGAGCCCTACCAGCGACTGCAGCGACCACAACCGCTGTACACCAGTCATCGGGTTCAGGTTGCTGAACCTGAACAGGCTCTTGGTCGTAAAGACCGCGCCCTGCGCGAAGCCAATCCCAATGCCGAGCAGCGGCAGCACCAGAATCAGCGGCAACACCGACATGATCCAGGCCTGACCGGCCATGCCCAGCGCCTGCTGCGCCCACAGCACATCGGGGTCTTTGCCAGCCCCAGTCGTGCCAATCTGCGTCAGGTTGCCAGTCATCAGTCCGAGAATCCGCTGTGTCGCCCCACCCACGCTCATCTGCAGGACGATGGTGCCAACCAGCAAGGCAATGGCCGGCCCGAGCTCCGGGCTGCGCGCGATGCGACCCTCCGAGCGCAGCTCGCTGAGTCGCTTGGGTGTTGCCTTCTCCGAACGCTCGCCGCTCACCGCAGCACGGCGATCGAGACGCCGACCATCCCGTTGAACAGCGCGTGCAGCCTCGGCAGCAGCAAGGGCATGGTGAGCGCAATTGCCCCCAGCGCCAGACCCACCTTGACCTGCAGCCCAATCTGGAAGATGCCGAACTGCGGCGCGACTTTCGCAAGGACGCCAAGCGCCATCTCGGCCAGCATCAGCGCAACGAGCACGGGAAAGATCAGCTCGATGGCAAGCACGAATGAGCTCGCCGCGATCTGCGCCAGCAACTCTGGATTGATCTTGCTCAGGCTGAACGTGCCAAGCGGCACGACCTGGAACAGCTGCGCCAGCGCCTGAATGACCAGGTAGTGCGCATCGGTCTGGAAGAACAGCAACGCCGCGATCCCGCTGTAGAACCGCTCCAGCACGGCGCCTTGCGTGCCGAAGGTCTGATCGTAGAGCGCACCCATGGAAAAGCCCGCCTGCAGGTCCAGCAGGCTGGCGCCGAAGCTGATGGCGGTGTAGGCCAGCGTGGCGGCGAAGCCACTGAGAGCGCCCACGAGGGCTTCACCAGCCAGCGCGGTCCAGGTCACGTCTACACCTGGCGGCGGGCCGTCTTTGCCGATCACTGGGACCAGGATCAGGGCGGTGAACAGGCCGAGGCCAAGCTTGGCCTGATTCGGCACGTTTTTGATGCTGAGCACGGGGCTGGTGGCCAGCACCGCAAGTACACGCGTGGCGATCAGCACAAAGGCCTCGACGGGGCCAATGGGAAGCGCCAGGGTGTAGGGCATCTTTTGACGTTTAGCGAGCGAGCTGAGGCAGGGAGTTGAAGATGTTGACCATGTAGCCGATCAGCGTGGTGGCCATCCACGGGCCCAACAGCGCAAGCGCCGCCGACACGGTCAGGATCTTCGGGACGAACGAGAGGGTCTGCTCATTGATCTGGGTAACGGCCTGGAAGATGCTCACCAGCATGCCGATACCGAGGCTCACGGCCAACAGCGGCCCGCCGATCTCCAGCGCCGTGATGAACGCACTTCGGGCGATGTCGATCGCGAACTGCTCTGTCATGAGACGAAGCTCGTCACCAGGCTGTGCACGATCAGGTGCCACCCGTCGGCCATGACGAACAGCAGCAGCTTGAACGGCAGCGAGATCGACGCCGGCGGCAGCATCATCATGCCCATCGACATCAGCACGCTCGAGACGACGATGTCGATGACCAGGAACGGCACCATGATCAAAAATCCCATCTGAAAGGCCGTCTTGAGCTCGCTGATCATGAACGCTGGAACCAGGGCGTAGGTGGGCACGTCGGCCTGCGTCTGTGGCTGCGGGAGGCCACCGACCTGGATGAACATGGCCAGGTCGCGCTCGCGCACCTGCTTGAACATGAAGTCCCTGAGCGGCTGACTCCCGCGATCGAAGGCCTGATCGGCAGGAAGCTGGTTGCTGAGGTAGGGCTGTAGCGCCTCGGTGTTGATCTTTTGCCAGGTCGGCGCCATCACGAACAGGCTCAGAAAGAGCGCGAGTCCGACGAGCACCTGGTTCGGCGGCATCGACTGCGCCCCGATCGCATTGCGGACGAAGCTCAGCACAATGGTGATGCGCACGAAGCTGGTCACCATCATCAGGATTGCGGGAACCAGGCTGAGGACCGTCAGCAGCAGAAAGAACTGCAGTGCGGTCTGGTTGTCCGAGCCGGCGCCACCAAGCTGAAGCTGGACGCCAGGAGCGGTAATGCTCGTCATCGTGGGCGCAGTATTCGGCAGCGCCGCGCGTTTCCGTAGAGATGCCAAGCCCGACGGCAGTGGCCAGAAGTACCTCGCGTGACAGCCCTTGAAGGAAGCGGCGGCAAAGAAAAGCGCCCCGACGCACAGGGCGCGAGGCGCTTCAGCAGGAAGCAGATCGAGAAAGGTCAGTTCAGTTCGGACGGCAGCTCCGCAAGGAGGTTGACCGAGGTCGGCGTCGCTCCGACCAGGAGGTTCTTGCCACCAGGCACCGCGATCACGTGGACGCTTCGATTCGGCGCAAGCGCAATCGAGGAGATCACGCGCACGTCCGGGCCCGCTGAACTGGCGCGGCTGCCAGCGCCCGCGCCACCGTAGCCAAGCTTCTTCAGCAGCATCAAGCTGCCGTAGGCCAGGCCAAGCACGGCCGCGAGTTTGATGCCGATGTCCATGAGGTCGAAGCCACCCATCGCGGCAGCCTCAGGCACGCCAATCGATTGCGGCTGCGCCTGCGATTGACCCAGCGCGGCCGACGGCGGCAGTGTGGTCGCCGCGCTGTCAGTCTGGCCGGCCACTGGCGCGGTCGATGCTGTCCCAACTGAGGGATCAGTCTGGCCGGCGGCAGTCGGGTCTGAGGTGTCCGCGCTCTGTGGGTGCGCAAACAGCGGCGCATCCTGCTGTACGGGATACGTCTGCTGCGCAGGCAACTGCACGCCCTGCGTATCCGCGGCGCCTGCCGTGCGACTCATCACGCCCATCACCACCACCAGCGCGACCAACGCGGGGAGCCCGATCTTCCATGGAATCGCCGGCCCAATGGGCAGTCGAATGGGCGGGAGCTTCTCGAGCGCGGCGAGCCACGACCGCACGCCAGGCTTCGACGCACCGACAGGCTCGGCTTCGGCAGGCGCCGAGGCCCGTTGAACGCCGTTGGCGGCGTTGATCGCCTCGAGCGCTTCGTTCAGACGCAGCGCAAAGCTGTCCTGCGGCGCAGCCGGCACATCGTTGGAGAGATCTTCCGTCAACCGCAGCGCGTAGTTCGGGGTGACGGGTTCGTCGTCAACGGTTTGCCGTGCGGCGCGTCGTGGCGCAGCCTTCGGTGCCGCGGCCGGCTTCAGCGCAGGCGTGGCCTTTGGTCGAGCCGCGGAAACCGCGCGCTTGCGAGCGATCGGCGCCTCAGCCAACAGAGGCGAGCCTCCTGGCCTTACTCACCACCTCCGTGATGCGCACGCCAAACTTCTCGTCGACCACGACCACCTCACCGCGAGCAATCAGCGTCCCGTTGACCGAGACGTCCACCGGCTCGCCCGCGAGCTTGTCCAGCTCGATGACCGAGCCCGTGCGCAGCGCCAGGATCTCACCGATCGACATGTGCGACTTACCCAGCTCCACGCTGACCTCCAGCGCGACGTCCATCAGCAGCTCGATGCCGTGCGCCTGGTCCATGGAGGGCGGCTCGGGCATCAGCGGCATGAACTGCACGGGGTGCACCGCCGTTGGCACCGCCGAAGGCGCGGCCCGCCGTTCGGGCATCGGAGCTGTTGCTGGCGCTGCCATCACGGGTGCGGCTGTTGCGACAGAGCCGCTGTCAGCATCGGCGCTGAGCCCAGCCTCCATGCGGGCGGCGTCGATCTCGGCCTGCAGCGCATCGTCGGCCCACGGATCCGCGGACGGCTCGGCATTGTCAACAGCGCCGCCGTTGAGCATCTGGTCGATCAGCTCCTGGCTGAGCTCGCCGTCGCCGAACGGGTTCTGGTCGTCGGTCTTCTTGGCTGGCATGGGTTGCGTCCTTGCGATCCTTTATCTATCTAGCTGTCCGGGTCAGTAGCTTGCGCCGACTTCATCGAGAAGCTCGAGCAGCGAAGGAGGAATACCGGTCACCTGCACGGCGCGGTTGCCGCCGAGGGTGCCGGGTCGGCCAAGAAAGCGAGCACGCTTGCCCGCGCGAATCGGCAGCTCGGCCTCCTGGCTGCGATCCAGTCGAATAACGTCATCTGCGCGAATATCCAGCAGCTCTCCAACCGTGACGGTGGTCGTCCCGAGCTCGACGGTGATTGGCAGCCGTGCATCGCGAATGCTTTCTGCCAGCCGGTTGCGGTCATTCTCGGAGCCACCCTTGCGCGAGCCGGACGAGAACCAGGCCTGAGTGTTCAGGCGGTCCATCAACGGCTCGATGACGGGGTGCGGGATGCAGATCGAGATCGTGCCGCTGAGGCCGAGGGTATTCACCTCGAACAGCAGCAGCGCGGCGATATCGCCAGGCAGGGCAGCCTGCACGAGGTCCGCGTTCAGCACGGTTTCGACCAGGACGGGCTGCACGTCGGCCACCGCGCCCCAGCCATCACGCAGGCCAGCGCTGATCGTGGCGCCCAGGCTACGCAGCAGCGCCATCTCGATGTCAGTCAGCTCGTTGCGGCGGACCGTCACCTGGCCCGTGCCGCCCATCATGCGGTCGAGCATGGACAGTCCGATCTGCATGTTCATCTCGACCACGATGCGGCCAGACAGCGGCTGCAGCTCGACGAGGTTGACCAGGGTGGGATTGGACAGCTGGTGGACGTACTCGTCGTAGACAACCTGTTCGATCGAGGACAGTGAGACAGTGGTCGACGAGCGCAGGTAGCTGCTCAGCGAGGACGCCGTGACTCGCGCGAACGTCTCGTGGATGTTCTGGATTGCCCGAATGTGCTCTTTGGAGAACTTATCGGGGCGACGGAAGTCGTACAGCTTGATGTTGCGATCGGCGACCGCGGCCGCGCCAGGCGTGGCACTCGACCCGCCCTCGTCGCTGCCAATGCTGTTGAGCAGCGCATCGATCTCCCACTGCGACAGTGTCTTGCTCATCTCTCAGCTCTACCGTCGTTTCCTGCGACCGCACCATATCGACGGGGAGGCAAGAAGTTAGAGAGCCACGCGGCCCAAATGACCTGGACGGTAGTACTGCCGTGAACTGGCCTTACCTCGGGCACAAACACCTTCTTCATGATGGGCCGGAGGGGAGAAACGCCCGTCGGAGGTAGTTGACGCGGCAACTATTTCGGTGTACACCATCTCGCCAGTGGCGGTGGCAGTCTCGCGACGCGCCTTTCTGCGGTATTCGGCCCTCGGCGTCCCGCTAGCGCTGGCCGCTTGCGCGCCGGCGCCACTCAGCACGGCGCCGCCAACGCCGGCGGCAAGCAAGCTGGCCTTGCCCGCGTATGTTCCCGTCCAGGGACCGCCACCCGACCTGCCGGGCACCCCGAACGGCGTCCGGCCTGCATACCTCCACTTTCCCAACAACCTGGTGAAATCGGTCGCACAGCCACCAGGCAAAGGCAGCGACGTCAACACCCTGTTCTACGTGGTCAGCGGCACGCCACCAACTCCGCTCGAACAGAACGCGGCGTGGCAAGAACTCAACAAGCAGGTGAACGCCAACTTGAAGGTGGTGTTCGTCAGCTATGCAGACTACCCCGCGCGGCTTGCCACCATCCTGGCCGGCAACGACTTGCCCGACATGTTCTGCATCTCAGTGCTCGGCAGCCTGATCCAGGGCATGCCCGACTTCATGGAAAAATCCTGCGCCGATCTCACCGCGTTCCTCGCGGGCGACGCGATAAAGGACTACCCCAATCTGGCCAACCTGCCCTCTTCTGCCTGGCCAACGGCGATTTTCAACAACAAGATCTTCTGCATCCCCCAGGTGGATACCAACACCGGTCCCGATTTGCTGGGCAACGGCAAACAACTCGGCCAGGTTGGTGCGAGCTTCGATTCCTTCAAAAGCACGGATGATTTCACCCGTGTGGCGAAGTTGCTCACACGAGGTGACTCGCAGTGGGCGATCGGCAGCAACATCTTGACGTGGATGATGCAGGTGTTCCGCGTTCCCAATGACTGGCGCGAATCCGCCGGCAAACTGACCAAAGACATCGAAACGGATGAGTACCGCGCGGCCGTCGCATACCTGCGCAGCCTGTGGGACGCGGGCGTGATCTGGCCCGATACGCCGGCTGCCACTGTGAACACCCTGGCACAGGGCTTCTACTCCGGCAGGTACACCTTCTGGCCTAACCTGTTCCTGGCGTATACCGGTGCCTGGGATGGCACGAGCGCGCAGGATCCGAACTTCGACATGCACGCGTTGATTCCGTTCGGACATGACGGTAGCAAGGGCGTTCAGTTCCTCGGCAACGGTTCAGTCGGCCTCACGGTGCTGCGCAAAGCCAGCGCCGACCGCGTGCGCGAACTGCTCGGCATCCTGAATTACCTGGCGTCACCGTTCGGCTCGCAAGAAAATCTGCTGGTGAGCTACGGGGTCAAAGATGTCGACTACGCGCTCAACTCCAGCGGTAATCCGCAATTGACGCCGAAAGGCATGTTGGACGTGGTGCCCTGGGCGGGGCTGGTGCGGCGTCCGCCGGTGCTGTTCGATTCAGGCTCGGAAGAAGCCGCGCGCCGCGGCTATGCGGACGAAACCGCGGCCGTCGCACTTGGCATTCAGAGTCCGACTGTTGGCCTGTACTCCAACACCTACGCCCAGAAGGGCTCGAGCTTGAATCGAGCCTTCACCGATGGCATCAACCAGATCCTGTACGGCCGAGAGTCCGTCAGCAGTCTCGATGACCTGGTCCAGACCTGGCGGAGCTCAGGTGGTGACCAGATACGCGCAGAATTGGAACAAGCCCTGCAACAACGCACAAAGTGAGGAGCAGCATGGACTACCAGATGATCTCCGTCGACGACCACGTGGACCTGCAGTACCTACCCAAGGATCTGTGGACCTCGCGCACGCCAGCGCATCTGCGCGATCGGGGCCCGCACGTGGAGGAGACTGACAGCGGCTACGTCTGGATGTGCGATGGCAAACGCTGGGGCAACTGGGCCGGCGGCACGAAGGCTGGTCCGCCGCGCTCGTACCAGAACGCGTTGGAGCGCGGCGGCGTCTACGAGCTTGGC
The DNA here is from genome assembly GCA_019239775.1 of Chloroflexota bacterium. Lineage (GTDB taxonomy): Bacteria > Chloroflexota > UBA6077 > UBA6077 > CF-72 > CF-72. Next base: position 29,635 of record JAFAZN010000185.1, on the reverse strand, counting down.
GTTCTGCGTCCAACGATTCCGGAGCTTCGCCTCACGGATATGACGCGTGACGGCATTGAGGCCACCTTCATGTTTGGTCCAATTACCGCTTTCAGCGCCGAGGATCCGGAGCTGCGCACTGCTATTTATCAGGCGTACAACGACTGGCTGCAGGAGTTCTGCTCATACGATCCGCACCGCTTGCACGGTGTCTCGGCCTTACCTGGAGAAGATCCACAAGCGGCGGTCGCCGAGGTGTACCGGCTGGCAAAACGTGGCGGCACCAAGCAGGTCAATTTCCTGATCCGCAGCGCAAGTGCGATCTACGAGGAGCCGTGGGAACCATTCTGGGACGCCGCGGCGGAAACGGGTTTGATTGTCTCCTTTCACGTAGGTGGCGGCGCGGGCTTTGCACCTGGTGCGCGGCCGCTTAATCCAGCCGATGAAAAACCGTGGACCGTCTTCAATCCCACCAAGGGGTTCATCAACCAGTTCCTGGATCCGTTCGTTGGACTGATCGGTCACGGTGTGTTCGAGCGCCACTCCAACCTGAAAGTCATGCTCGCGGAAGTAGGCCTGGGGTGGCTGCCATGGGTCGTGCACGAGATGGACTACCGCTATCAGCGGTTGGTGGATAATCGCGGCTACTGGGAGTCGCGCGGCGGGATTGGTCTCAGCGTGCCGCCGTCAGAGGTCTGGAAACGAAACTTCTGGGTGACGTTCCAGGATGATCCGGTGGGTCTTTCACTGCTCGATTATTGCAATGAGGACCACATTCTGTGGGCGGCGGACTATCCGCATCCAGACAGTACCTTCCCGGATTCGCAACGCATTGTGGCGGAACAGATGGCGCACATTACGCCTGTGCAGCAGCGCAAGATTCTGCGTGAGAATCCGATTGCGCTGTACGGCCTGGAGGACCGCACGCGTCAGCCGGCCGGAGCATTGGCCTGAAACTCACCGTCGAGGAACCGCGCTTCGATCGACTTGCGCGCAGCATTGCGGAAGTCGACCGAGCGCGGTTCCCTGGCACCGACACGCTTTCACAGGAAGCGTGCCTGACGCTGATTCGCGCGTTCGGCACGTTGAACGCGCTAATCGACGAGCACCTTACGCAGTTTGGTCTTTCGCGTCCGCGCCTGCACGTGCTGGCGTTTTTGAACCGCGCCGGCAACGAGGTCCGCATGACGGACATTGGCAACTGGCTCGGCGTGACAAAAGCGCACGTGACCCGACTGGTGGACGGCCTGGAGTCAGATGGCCTGGTGGTGCGCTCCGCCAGCCGCAACGACCGCCGCACCATCCTGGTGCATATCACCCCGTCAGGTCGCCAACGCCTGGACAGCGCCCTGCCACAGCACCTCTCGCATCTGCACGCATTGCTCGACGATCTTTCGGAAAACGAAAAACAAGCCCTGATCCACCTGCTAGCCCGCGCCCGCGATTCAATGCTCTCCGCGACCGGCGCCCAAGACCGCGCTCAACCCGCCTTCCCGGTCTGATGCAGCGCCACGCCGCCGACGATCAGGCCAATGGCCAGGATCTCCGAGGGTGCCGGGATCTGCGCCAGCACCATCAAACCGATGAACGCGGCGCTGGCGGGGAGCAGGGAGAGGAGTAGGGCGAATGTGGCGCGGGGGAGGCGGGCCATAGCCAGCTGGTCGAAGACGTAGGGGATCACGGATGAGCAGACGCCAACGCCGATGCCGGCGCCTAGCAGCACTGGGTTTATCAGGGCGGGTGTGGCTCTGGATAGGCCAATGGGGGTGATTGCCACCAGCGCGATCAGCATTGACAGGCCAAGGCGGTCTACGCGGGCTTCGCCTTGTGCCACGCGGTGGCCCAGGATCACGTATGCCACAAAGAGCGCGCAATTCGCGAAGGCAAAGGCAAAGCCAATCGGCTCGCCGGCAAATCGCACGTCCGTCAGCAGATAGACGCCGCATACAGCCAGCGCCAGTGCGACCAGGTTGCGCGGTGTGCGGGCGCCGATCGCCGCCAGCGCAACCGGACCAAGGAACTCGATACCGCCAACGGTGCCGAGCGGCAATCGCGCGATGGCCACATAGAAGCAGGCATTCATCGCGGCCAGCACCACTCCCAGCGCGATCAGGTTGGCCCACTCGGTTCGTGTGAGCTGGTGGATGAGCCGCCACGGTCGCCGCCAGACCGCGAACACGACCGCCGCTGCGGCGATGCGCAACCACGCGACCCCAAGCACATCAACCTGTTGGAATAGCAGTACCGCGAAGGCGGGTCCCAAGTAGTGAAACAGCGCGCTGACCATAAAGTAGGCGTGTGGTGGCACGCGGAGTCGGCTGGATCGGGCAAGACTGGTAACCACCATGCTTCCAGCCTAGCGGCGTCTCACGCTCGTTTACATGCAGCTCCGAAGTTAGAATGCAACGTATGCCTGCGAAACAGAGTCCGTTTGGCGCTCCCGGCTTCGGACAGCTAAGTCCGCAGCTGGATGCCATCAACATCCAGCTGCTGCGCGCGCTCCAGGAGGACCCGTCGGCCAGCACTGCCGCGCTGGCGCGCACCATCGGGATGTCCGCACCAGCGGTGACGGAACGCCTGGCGCGTTTGCGCGAGGCGCACGTTCTTCTCGGCATCCAAGTTCAGCTCGATCCGAAAGCGCTCGGCCTGCCGATCGCGGCCTACATTCGTGTGCGACCGGGGCCTGGCTTGCTGCCGAAGGTGGCTGACCTCGCGCGGGCCACACCCGAAGTCGTGGAGTGCCACCGCATCACCGGCGAGGACTGCTTCTTGATGAAAGTGCACGCCGCCGCGGTGGAGGACCTGGAGCGAGTGATCGACGGTTTTCTGGCGTTCGCGCAGACCACGACGTCGATCGTGCAATCATCTCCGGTTCCGCCGCGGCCACTGCCACTGCCGTTGCTGGATTGACGTTAGCGGAAATGAGGCAGCACTTCGTCGATGAACAAGCGCATGTCGGCAGTACCTGGAAAGTCAGCGAAGACCATTTGGAACAGGTCGAACCCCAGGTCGTGTAGCTCGCGCAGGTGGTCCACCAGCGCAGCGGGCTCTCCAGCGAACGGCGGCAGCGGGCTCTCGAGCCGAGCCCCGGCGCGCCGTTCGGCTTCTGCTCTATTGCGCGAGAGAAAGACTGTGCGGGTAAGTGTCTTGCGTACGTCGGCGTAGCCACGCCCAACATCACGACAGTGCTGCTCGAGAACCTCCAGCTTGTGGCGCAACACTGGAAGAGGTCGCATGACCGTGTTCCACCAGTCGGCATATTCCGCCACCGCGCGTAGCGTCCGCTGCTCACCGTCACCACCAATCATGACAATTGGCAGCGGACTGGGTCGCGGTTCGCAATACGCATCGTGCACCGCGTAGTACTTGCCCGAAAACGTGACGGGCGACGAAGTCCACATCGCGCGCATTAGTTGCAGCGCTTCCACCATCTGCGCGATGCGCACGCTGGCTGGAGGAAATTCATAACCGTACGCCTGGTACTCGCGCTCCAACCACCCCGCGCCGTAGCCAAAGATGAGTCGGCCCCGGCTAAATTGCTGGAGCGAAGCAGCCATCTTGGCCATGAGCGGTGGATGGCGGTACGAGTTGGAGAGCACAATCGTACCCAGCAGCGGTCCGGGGTAGTGCGCGGCGATCCACGTGAGCTGAGTCCACACGTCCATGCGAAAGGGTTGTTCGGTCATGAGGTGGTCGGAGACCCACAAGGACGAAAACGCCTGGGCCGCAAGGTCAAGCACGTCCTGGAGATCTCGTACGAAGGTCTCCGCCGGAAATTCTTCTATTCCGCGGGTCCCGCTCGGCGGGTTATAACCGAAATCAATGTGGCTGCCCATTGCCCTACCACCATACGCGACGCGACGTCAGGCGCAGCTTCGCAAGGCCAGCGCGTCCTTATTGGTGAGCAACTGAGCGAATCCGTCCGCGCTTACGGGTCGACCAAAGAGATACCCCTGTCCTCCGTAGCAACCAAGCTCCAGCACGTGCTGCCGCTCGGCTTCGGTTTCGATTCCCTCGGCGGTCACCCGCAGGCCCAAGGCGCCAGCCAGCGCAACAACGCTGCGAACGATCGCCGAGTTGTATGCGTCCTGGTCGATGCCCGCGACGAACACGCGGTCGATCTTTAGCGTGTTCACCGGAAAATCGCGCAAGTAGCGCAGGCCGGAATAGCCGGTGCCGAAATCGTCGACGGCCAACTGCAGCCCTAAATCACGCAGCGCCCGCAAGCTTACGACGGCGAGCCCGGGGTCCTGGACCATCAAACTCTCGGTAATCTCCAGCGAGACGCGGCGCGGATCCACGCCTGAGCGTGCGATGCTACGCGCGATGTCATCGACGAGACCCGGATGCTGGAACTGGCGCGGCGACAGATTGACGCACATCGTGAGGTGCCGTCTAGCCGGCAGCGCGCGCTCCCATGCCATCAACTGGCGGGACGCCTCGTCGAACACCCATTGCCCAAGCTCAACAATCAGACCCGATTCCTCCGCCATCGGAATAAATTCCGATGGTGGGACGAATCCGCGGTGCGGGTGCTCCCAACGCAACAACGCCTCGACGGCGCGGATCTCACCGGTGCTCAGCGCGACGATCGGCTGATAATGCACGTTCAGCTCGTTGCGCTGGAGCGCCATACGCAGGTCCGACTCGAGCTCGAGACGCGGCAGCAGGGCAGCGCTCTGCGCGATATCTGAGACGCCGTAGACCGACCAACGGCCCTTCCCCGAGGTTTTCGAGCGGTACATGGCAACATCGGCCTTGCGCAGCAACTCAGCCGGACTGTCGGCGTCAGCCTTGCCGATCACGACGCCGATGCTGGCACCGACGAAAAACGGTCGACCTTGCAATTCGACCGGCTCGCGCAGGTGTTGGGCGATTCGTTCCGCAATGGCGAGTATTGCCGACGGGTCATCGACGGTTTCGATGAGCACTGTGAACTCGTCACCACCCAGTCGAGCAGCCAGGTCACCTGCACGCAGACACGTGCGCAGGCGCGCGCCGACTTCGAGGAGCACCTGATCGCCGCAGGCGTGTCCCAGACTGTCGTTGACGCGCTTGAAATTGTCCAGGTCGATGAACAGGACGGCAAGGCTGGCTCCGTCAGCCGCCGCGCGATTGCACGCCCCGGTGAGGCGCTGCATGAACAGCGTGCGGTTCGCCAGACCGGTCAGCGGATCTTGGAATGCCAGGCGGGCCAGCTCATGCTCGATCGACTCGCGTTCGGCCGCGCCAAGCTGGTCAAGCAATTGCTGGACAACCGCGGAATTGCCGTTATCTACAGCACAGCCAGTACCCGCGACGTTACGCGTCGACATTCGATCCCCGTGTATCGAGCATCGGCCGCGGCTGCCGATTCTTGAGGACGAGCTGACCGTTAGCAGAAGTGCGGCATCGTGGTCGCGCGAGTCGCTGAGTAGTACGCCCCACCAGTTGCGCAGGGACGGCAGACAACTGCCGCGCCGACACCGACGCCGCGGCCGTTGAGAATCTCCTCTCCGCACGTGGCGCACGTTTCTCGCCCGCCAGGCCTGCCAAGAAGTTCGGCAAGTGACGTGCGCAATTGGACCGGCTCCCAGCTGAGAAGTTGCTCAGACGGCAGCCACTGATAGGCTTCCAATTGCGCGTGCCAGTTATCGCGTGCGGCTGGCTGCGCCTCCCGCGCCCGCACGCGTACCAGCGGGTGCGGCCAGATCCTTACCGCCGCTCCAGTGAGGGTGTCGACGCAACAGGCCGCTACCTTGCCATAGTCCTCCACACGCAGCGTTCGACGACCCGCCCAACAACCGGTGGCGACCGACACGCCATCAGCGAAACAGCCGTCGGTCTCGACAATTGTCAGCAACCGCTTGTCACTGCGTGGCGCCTCCACCTCTAGCAACTCCGCGGCCTGCAATCCAATCCGCACACCCAGTACCTGGCGTGGGCACAATCGCGCGTGCAGGCCACGCAAGGCCTCCAACTGCTCGGTGCACCTCACGCGACTCGGCGGATGTGGACGCGGGTGAGTTTGAGCGCGGGCTGTTTCGAACGGGGGTCCAACTCCGAGGTCGTCGACTCGTTGACCGAGCCACCGCTATAACGCAACGTGCCCCAGTGGAACGGAACGTAGACGGTCCCCGGCAGCACATCGGCGGTGATTCGCGTATTGAAGCGCGCGCGGCCGCGGGCGTCACCCAAAACTTCCAGTGAGTCACCTTCGCTAAGCTGCAATAACTGCGCATCATCGGGATGAATGCCGATGTACGGTTCGGGACAACTCTTCAGCAATTGCGGAACCCGACCAGTCCGCGTCATGGTGTGCCACTGGTCACGTTCACGACCGGTGTTCAGCACCCACCGACCTTCAGCGGCCACTGGTTCGCGCCATGTTGGCCGGTGAAACCGAGCTCTTCCGTCCGGAGTACTGAAGTGGTGGTCGGTATACAGTCGCGCGACCCCGCTGGCTGCGCCCACCGGACACGGCCACTGGACGCCACCTTCGTTACGGAGTCTGGCGTACGAAAGGCCCGTGATATCCACACTTGTGCCCGCGGTGCATCGGCGGAATTCGTCGAATACATCTTCGGCGGTGCCAAAATCGAAGTCACCCGCCGTATAGCCGAGCAGTTGGGCAAGTTCCGCAAAGATCAGCCAATCGGGTCGCGCGAGCCCGGGCGGAGCCACCAGGCGCGGCATGTACGAGACGCGTCGCTCCGACGACGTGGTGGTGCCCTCTTTTTCCGCCCATTGCGCCGCGGGCAGCACGATATCGGCCAGCAGCGCAGTCTCGGTCGGAAAGTAGGCATCTTGAACCACCACCAGCTCCGCTCGTTCCAGCCCGCGTCGCACGGTCTCCAGCGACGGCATCGACGCCGCGGGATTGGTGCCCGCGATCCAGATCGCCTTTAGCCGCCCGTCCGCCAGTGCCTCGAACATCTCCACACCGGTGAGTCCCGGTTTCGGGTTCAGCCGGTCGACAGGAATATCCCACAAGTCCGCCATCTCCTGGCGGTGCTGCGCATCGTTGACCATGCGATAGCCAGGTAGGAGCGCAGCGAGTCCGCCCACCTCGCGACCACCCATTGCGTTCGGTTGCCCGGTCAGCGAAAACGGCCCAGCCCCGGGCCGGCCAATCTGCCCCGTTGCCAGGTGGAGGTTGATCAGCGCCAGCGAGCGGTCGACGCCATCGGTCGCCTGATTCACGCCCATCGCCCAGAAGGACAGCGACGCGGGAGCCTGACCGAACGCGCGAGCAGCGCGCAGAATGAGCTCGGCGGGTACACCGGTAACGCGAGCCGCGCGCTCGACCGGCCATTCGGCGGCAGCTTCGGCCACAGTCTGCCAACCGTTTGTGTGGGTATCAATGAACTCCCGGTCAACCAGTTGCTCGCAAATCAGGATGTTGAGCATGCACAGCAGAAGTGGCACGTCCGTTCCTGGTTGCAGCTGCAAGTGGATGTCGGCCGCGCGCGCGGTGGGCGTCCGCCGTGGATCCACGACGATGACCGACACGTCGTTCGGACGCGCGGCTTTGCGCGCGAGCGCCCGCTGGAACAGCACCGGATGGCAGTCTGCCGCATTTGAGCCAACAAAGAGAAAACAGTCCGCCTCGTCAATATCGGCGTATGCGCATGGTGGGCCATCCTGACCGAGCGCCAACTGATAAGCCACCACGGCGCTGGCCATGCACAGGCGTGAGTTGGAGTCCAGGTTATTTGTGCCGAGGAACCCCTTCGCGAGCTTGTTGACGACGTAATAGTCCTCCGTCAACAACTGGCCTGAGACGTAGAACGCCACGCTGTCCGGACCATGTTCATCGATAATCAACTGAAGCTGAGCAGCGGCACGTCCAAGAGCGTCGTCCCAGGTCGTCTCGCGGCGCACGGCATCCCGCGTTTCGCGCATCAGCGGGTACTCCAGGCGTCCTTCGCCGTAGACCGCATGCGGCAGATAGACCGCTTTCCGGCACAATTTGCCCTGGGTGCCAGGGTGCGCATCGTCGCCGCGCACGCGCACGACGCGGCCGCCGGCGACGTCAACGCGCAGCCCGCAGCCCACGCCGCAATACGGGCAGATTGTCGTTGCAGTCTGGCCAGGCATCAACTGGCTTCCGGAGTCCACATGTCCGCCGGAGTCGGAAGTCGCCAGGACAACCGCCACCCATGCGCAACGGCGGCCAGCAAACGCAGCATGCAAAATCCAGCAAATGCCGCAACCGCCAGCACGGCGAAACCGGGTCCAAATGACTCGGTGGCCTGGTTCATGCTGCCCAGCAAAATCGGAACGAGGAATCCGCCCAGGCCGCCGATGGCGCCTACGACACCGGTTGCCATGCCAATGTTGTCGCGAAAGCGCTGTGGAACGAGTTGGAAGACTGCGCCGTTACCCAGTCCGAGGCAGGCCATCAGCGTCAGCACAACCAACACCATCAAAGCGAGCGAAGGCGACGTTGCGCTCAAGCCGTAAGCGATGCAAATTCCCAGCAAAAGCACCGACAAGAGTTTCACGCCGCCCACTTTGTCGGCGATATATCCGCCAATTGGCCGGACACTGCTGCCAATAAACGCTCCTCCACTGGTGATCACTCCAGCAACAACCGCGCTGGCGCCATACTGATCGTGGAAGAACAACGGGAGGAAGCTGCTGAGTCCAACATATCCGCCGAAAGTGATGCTGTAGAGCAGTGCAAACCACCACATGTCACCGACGCGCAGAGCGCGTACATACGCTTGTGCGGACTGCCTGGGTGGTCGATTCGGACTTTCTTTCGCCAGCAGGGTAAATGCGGCCAACACCACCGCCAGCGGAATCATCGCCAGCGCCAGCACGCTGTGCCAGCCGAAGAGATTGGCGAGCTGCGGGGCGGCGAGATTGGCAATGACGGTCCCACTGTTTCCCGCGGCCGCAACGCCCATTGCAAGCCCTTGTCGCTCGGGGCCGTACCAGCGGCTTGCGAGCGGAAGTGCAACCGCGAACGAGGCGCCGGCGGTGCCAAGCATCAAGCCGACCGCCACCAGGACCGGCAGGTTCGTTCCGACCTGCCAGCCGATTGCCAACGGCACAAACAGGAAGGCAAGGAGTGCCACGCCAACCGGTTTCGCGCCAAGCCGATCGCTCAGCACACCCACTGGAATTCGCATGAGTGAGCCACTCAGCGTGGGGATCGCAACGATCAGACCCTTCTGCGCCGGCGAAAGACCAGCGCTCTCAGCGATGTAGATGCCGAGCGCGCCCAATAACACCCAGAGCATGAACGAGACGTCGAAATGGAGAAAGCTGGCGATGAGCGTAGGTACGTGACCGCTCGGCGTCCTTTGCTGCATTTGACTCCTCTTCTTCGGTGAATGAACAAAAAAAGCCCGCACCGGGCAGGCTCCGCAAGGAGTGCCAGGGGCGGGCTCAGTAGCGACACTGCTACTCAGGCCAGGCAATTCGCGCAATTACAGGCTAGGCAGCGGTCTCCCTAAGCCGACATGGCAGAAGTGCTCGAATTCGGAGGCTCATCGTTTAGGCAACACGTACAAAGGCAGAGGTTTCGCCAGCTACTGGATGATGAACGAGGTGAAATACACGTTCACGACCTTCTCGTCGTCGTGGAGGGCGTGGTTCACGTTCGTGATCAGGTCGTTTTTGAGCTGGTCTTTGCCATCTGTTTTCAGAAGGTCCGCCGAGGTTTTGCTCGACAGCGTTGACACGATGGCGTCCTGGATGATCGCCGCGTAGGGGGTCATGTCGGCGGCGAAGTCGGTTTGCTGCTGGGTGACGGCGGCGCCTTGCGGCGGATCCTTCAGCTTCGAGTCGATGAACTCCAGCGTGACGGCTGCCTTCAGGTACTTGGTCGCGGCTTTGTCCGACAGGTTCACCACCTGCTCTTTCAGGGGATACATGACCGTCACCGGCGGCTTAGCTTTTTCGGCCGCGGCGCGGGCTTCCGCCGCCGGACCAAATGGCAGCGGGAGAAGGCCCATCACAATTGTCGCGGCGACTGCCGCGCCGAGGACCAGGCTGGCGCCGAGAATACCGATGATCTTGATCATGATTGCGCGTGCTCCGTTGTTGCTAGAGGTCGTTGGGGTGTCGTAGGAGTGGAATTCTGCGAAGCAGTCGATGGTGGCGAACCATTGGACGGCTGTGAACCTGTGGTGGACGTTTCCGAACCCGGAGACGGTTGTGAACCAACCGGCGTCTGACCACTGGTGGACGTTGTTGAACCAGGGGTTGAGGGTTGTGGGGTCGTGGCTGCGCTGCTGGGTTGCGGTGTTGCGCCGGGGACCGTGTGATCATCTGGAGTCGAAGACAGCAAGTGGATTTCCACTCGCCGGTTGAGTGCGCGGTTTTCGCGCGAATCGTTCGGCACGATCGGCCGGAACTCGCCGTAACCGGCGGCTTCCATGCGCGTCGCCATAACTCCGTCGGTCTCGGTCAGATAGCGCGTAACCGCCAGCGCGCGAGCCGTGGACAGCTCCCAGTTGGTCGGGTACAGGGCGGAGCCGATCAGAGGCGTCGAATCGGTGTGTCCGTCGATGCGGATGTCGTTTGGCTCCAGTTTCAACTGGCCGGCGATCGCATCGAGCAGCGCGAACGAGTTCGGCTTCAACTCGGCCCGGCCGGAATCGAACAGGTACGAGCCCGAAAGGCGGATGACCACGCCTTCCTTGTCGGTGCCGACGGTGACTTCCGGTTGTTGCTGGCTACCGTTCTGATTGGCCTGGTCGATGGCCGACTGAATGGCCGCCTGGACGCGCGCCACTTGCGGCACCTCGTTGTTCTGGATCAGGTTGTCGATCGGAGTCACCGGCGCGGACGGAGAACCGTCGCCGATGGACGTCGCGGTGTAGCCGTGCAAGACGTCGACGTTGAAGGCCTGCTCCAATGCCGCACTGATCTGCTTGAACTTCGTCGAATCCGCGGACGACATCGAATACAGCACGACGAAGAACACCATCAGCAGTGTGATGAGGTCGGCATAGGTGAGCAGCCAGCGTTCGGCGTTTTCGTGGCCTTCGCCGTGGCCGCCCTTGTGCCTGCGCTTGCTCACACGCGTCCCTGCACACCACTGGGAAATGCGTAGTTTTGCTCACGTCGTGCCCATGCGCTGCCAGAGACTGATGCGCACAGAGCATTCTTCTCTTGAAAGAGAAGCAGAACCATGGTCGTGGCTAGGCCGCGGCTGCCTGGGGGGCCGCACCTTCACCGCCCGCTTCAGCGCCCTGTTCAGGTTCGCCGCGCAGGTTGAGTGGCAGGAACGCTTCCAGCTTCTCACGGACGACACGCGGGTTGTCACCCGCCTGCACCGAAAGCACACCTTCGACGGCCAGCGTCTTCAGTGCCACTTCTTCCTTGTTGCGCTGCTTGAGGCGTTCGCCAATCGGCAGCCAGAACACGTTCGCGGTGAGCACTCCGTACAGGGTTGCGATGAATGCGCCTGCGATCGACTTGCCCAGCTCGTCGGGCTTGTCAAGGTGGCTGAGCACGTTGACCAGACCCATGACCGTTCCGATGATGCCCATGGTCGGTGCGAAGCCACCCGCGGCGGCAAACATGCTGTATTTGCCTTCGTGGCGTTCGGACATCGCAGAGACGTCGGCTTCCATGATCTCGCGCACCAGCTCGGGGTCGGTACCGTCGACCACGAGCAGCACGCCTTTCTGGATGGACTTGTCGTGGATCTCGGCAGCTTCGCTTTCCAGTGCCAGCAAGCCTTCACGGCGGGCGCGCTCGGCCAGGCGTACGAAGAGATTGACCAGGTCACGCTCGGAGGTCGTCTCCTGGTGGAACGCGACGCCAAGCACTTTGCCGAGCTTGGTGACCCGCTCCATCGGGAAGGCCACGAGCAGCGTGCCGATAGTGCCGCCGAACACGATCATGGCCGATGGGATGTTCAGCAACGCGAACAAAATCGCGACGCTGCCTGATTCGACGACGCTTGCGCCGAGAATACAGACCAGCGCCACGCCGAGGCCGATTGCTGTGCCTTTATCCATACGATCTAGTGAGCCTCTCTAGGACGAAACGGAGTGGGCTCTGCATGAATTGCTTGAGCCGCCGCGTGAAGGGGCGGGGTGTCGGTCATGCGCAGTGGGCCGCGGGCGATCATCTGGCGATAGCCGATGACAGCCTCCACCACGTCTTCTACGGGCGTTTTGACGACGAGCTTCTTACCGTCCAGGAGCGTGATGACGGTATCGGCGGTATGTTCGACGGTCTCGATGAGATCGGCGTTGACCACCAGAGTTGAGCCGTCCAGGCGCGTCACATAGATCACCGCGGTCTTCCAGTCCCCTTGTCCAGGTGAGCGCATTCTGGCGATCTGGTGATGGCGATCTCACGAGTCGAGCGTCCCGGGTGCAGCAGCCGTTCGTCCCGAACTGTAAAGCCGAGCGGGCGGCTCGGGCGCACCAGCATCGCGTACGTGCTGGGCCGCGCCTGAACCACCCGAAGGGAAAGAATCTTCTAAGAAGGAATCAGTGAAAGACAGTGTCGATTGAAGGGTGGAGTCCTAGTTCAAAGTGACATCGTCGTACAGGGTGAAGGTTGGGTCGGCGCTGTAGTTGTCATCGTGGCTGGTCAGCGTCAGCGTGTAGCTGGTGCCGGCCGCGACCGATGCCGTGATGTTGGTCCAGGAGTTGGTCGTGCAGACCTTGGCCAGCACCGTTGTCGTGGCGTTGGTCGCATTGTTCTTCAGCGTGACCGTCGCCCAGTCATAGGTCACAGTGTCGGGGCAGGCCATCTTGTACCAGAGCGAGAGCTGGCTCTTGCCCGAAGGCACCGCGAAGGTCTGGACCAGGTTCGAGTCTCCATTGGTCGGGTTCGTGGAGCCAAGCCTCGCGCAGAAGGCACCGCCGTGGCAGCCACTGTTCACGACTGTTGCAGAGGCGCCGGACGAGGTCCAGCCTGTGAAGCCTGCTTCGAAGCCGCCGTTGGTGATGCCGGCTGCTGGAGGTGCAGGGGACGTGAGTGCCACATCGTCGAAGAGAGTGAAGGTCGGATCAGCGCCGTAGTTGTCGTCGTGGCTCGTCAGGGTCAGGGTGTAGCTGTGACCTGCCGTTACTGAACTGGTGAGATTCGTCCAACTGTTCGTCGTACAGATCTTGCTCAGCAGGGTCGCGGTCGTCCCAGCCGTGTTGTCGGCGAGGGTTGCCAAGGCCCAGTCGTAGGTGACCGTGTCGGGGCAGGTCATCTTGTACCAGAGCGAAATCCCAGTGGCGCCGGAGGGAGCCACAAACGTCTGGGCGATGGTCGAGTCACCGTTCGTGGGCGACGACGAACCAAGTTGCGCGCAGAAGGTGCCGCCATGGCATCCGGAGCTGACGACGCTTTCCGAAGCACCGGAGGCGGTCCAACCGCCGAGGTTGCCGGTCTCGAAGCCGCCATTGGAGATACCACCACCGCCGGTCCCGCCGCTCACGTTCAAGATAACGCTGGCGGAGTGGGTCGCCGACGAGCCGGTGCCAGTGACGGTGAGTGAATACGTGCCGGCGGCCGCGTTGGAGGTCGTTGTGATAGACAGGGTGCTGGACTGGCCAGAACTTACACTGGTTGGGCTCAGATAGGCTGTCACGCCCGTGGGAGCGCCGCTTACGCTCAGACCGACGGTCTGGGCCGAGCCCGAAGTCGTGGCGGTGTTGATCGTAGTGCTTCCGTTGGCGCCGGCAGCAATGGAGACTGACGCGGGCGAAGGGGTGACGGAGAAGTCATTGCCGGTGGCCGAATTGACGGTCAGGTTTACCGTGGCAGAGTGGCTGACCGTGCCGGCAGTGCCCGTGACTGTCAGGACGTAGCCGCCGGTCACGGTATTCGTGTTTGTCGAGATCGAAAGGGTTGCCGAACCGCCGGAGGTCACGCTGCTCGGGCTCAGCGAGGCAGTAACGCCCGTGGGAGCGCCGCTTACGCTCAGGCTGACGGTCTGCGCGGAACCGGAGGTTATGCTCGTGGTGACCGTTGAGCTTGCACCGGAGCCGGCTGTCACCGACACCGAGGCAGGCGAAGTGGCGATCGAGAAATTGCTGTTCTGCGCCTGGTAGGCAGGCAGAATGCAGTTGTTTTGCGCGTTGCTGAACTCGTACTGGAGCGTGTACGTCTGGCCGTTGACCGGACCGAAAGTCCCTTGCTGGGCGTTGCAGATGTCGCCAATCTCGCCGTTTGTGCTGTCGTACCAGGCCAGCGGCGGCCCCGCGGCGTTCGTGGCCAGTCCCACCTCAGCATCGGTCAGCGTCTCAACCAGTTCGTGCGATTGGACCGAAGTCGTGTTCTGGAAGTCCGTTCCGACCCCACAGCCGGTGACACCCACGAGGTCCGGCAGCACCGAGTAGTAATACTCGCCAAGACTGCCGCTGGCAGCAACCGTGCCGTGGTACGCGCAAAAGCCGCCAGGTACCAGTGACTGGCTGCCGCCCTGGGTGATGGTCTGGCCGTGGCGGAAAAACAGCGCATAGAGTGTGCTGGGGTTGCCGCTCGCATCGCTGGCTGGCGCTGGTAAATGACCGGCGTTGATTTGGGCGGTCATTTCGGCCTGAATGGCGCTGTCGTCCACGACGCTGCCGTTGGCCGCCGCGCTGGGTGTGATGGTGACCTGCTGCTGGAACCCGCCGCGCCCGATGTGCTGGTTGGTCTTCGTGCCGTTGAAGCTACTGTTGATGGTGTTGTATTCAGAGTCGAGCCAGTCCATGTAGTTGGACGACGCAACCGCCTGAAAGAACGTCGCCAGGCTGGGACTGGCGGTGCTGGTTGTCTGCGGAAGATACGAGCCGCTGCCCCAGATCACCTGCACCACCAGGACGTTGTTGACGACGCGGCCGCCGTTGTAAACCAGGTGCGCTCCAGAGGGGGCGATTTCGGGTGCGCCGAGACCGGCTACGCCACCGGGCAGTTTGAGGGTTGGGCCGTCACCAATTCCGTGAACGGGGGAGGGCGTCAGCCCGAAAGGCATGATGTGCGGGCCGTGGTGCCCATTGATCCCCGGTGCGGGTGGCGTACTCGGTGCGGCGTCTACGACCTGGGCGGACAGCGCCGCGCCACCAATCAGCACCGATGCAAGGCCAATACTCAGGCGACGAGCCCAACCGTGAGATCGCGCCCTGGGTGAGGCGTCATGTTTGAACACGTCCGCCAGCATGAGCCGTGCGCAGGGGTCGATTCGATGAACCCGCGCACAGCCTGGCGGTGAAGCGGTTCACACTTCAGGCGGCTTTTAGGACCACCTGCACCTCGAGTGCGCCGACGTCCGTTTCCAGCGGGAAGACCAGCCGGTTGAGGTCAAGCGTGGTGACCATCGTGCCTTTGCCAACGACCAGTGCTGGCGGGGTGATGTTGGATGGATACCCGGCCTCGGACAACAGCACGCCAGCGCGGCCGGTGATCACGTTGCCCACCTCGCCGATGCCACTTTGCGCCAGGGCGTCGAATTCCTCGAACTGCTGCCCCATCATGCGCGAGACGATGCCGAGCGCAGTCTCCTGGCTCATCGAGTACAGCACCATGCCGCTCACCTTGCCGGTGACGCCCACCAGCGCAGTGATCTCGTCGGTCGTGAACGCGGATTTCTTGAGGTGCAGGTTGCCGCGCTGGACTTCACCACCAAGCTCAGACTCGAGCACTTCGCGTGCGGCCTGGATGAATGGATTGACGAATTCGACCTTCACGATGCTCTCTCCCGGGTACTACAGGTCTTCAGCCTCGACGCAGCGCAGGCTGTCAAGGAATTGCTCCAGCTGCTCTGGATTGACTCCAGCACCGAGGACCCCGGCAGCGGCCGGGTCCCAATCGGGTTGCGGGCACGCGCCGCCCGAGCCAACCGCGCCGACTGCGTGCGCGGCGGCGTCCGCGATTGCCACAACGGTGGCCAGCTGATTGTCGGTCTGGTCTGGTTCGTGATGAAACGCCACGGCTGCTGCCACGTGCTCAGGCAAGCCCCACGAGCGCAGCAACGCGCCGCCGACGTGGCCGTGGTGAAAGCCGATGACTTGTGTCTCCGCCTGCCAGACCGGGATTCGGCGACTGCGCGCAACTGAAACGGCTTCAGCGGCGGCCTCAGGTACGACAGAGGTCAACACGAATTTGCCCACGTCGTGCAACAAGCCTGCCACGCTGGCTTCTTCCGTTGCGCCGATCCTGGCCAATCGGGCCAACCCGCGAGTGGCCTCGGAAACGGTTGCCGAGTGGCGCCAGGCTATGCGTCGCGGCAAGGCGTATGGAGGAAGACCGCGATCGAGCACCGGCGCGGCGCAAGCGCGCACCACCACCTCGCCGAGTGTGCGGAGACCAATTCGCGCAATCGCTTCGGGCAGGCTCGCGATGCGCCGGTTGGGCATCGCGCGAGCGCTGTTTGCATAACGCAGCACGCTGGCAACCAACGCCTGGTCGGTTCCGAGCAGGCGGGCCATGGCCTCGATTGTTGCGTTTGGATCGCGCACGAGCCCGAACAGCCGTTGGGCGACCACAGGCAGCGCCTCCAGCTCGGGAGCGGAGGTCACCAACTGCTCAGGCGTAGACGGAAGTGGCCCGCGCGGAACAACGCTCAACATCAGCGGTCTTTCAACGTCCTCGAGGTTCTCACGCCTTGCGGTAGAAGCCTGGCCCGAGCACGGTCAGGCCCAATGCTTGCGGGCGCATGATCGCTTCGGTTCCGCCAACGAACAGGACGCCGCCAGAAGCGAGTGAGTTGACGAAGCCCTGATAAATGCGGTCCTTGGCCTCTTCAGTGAAGTAGATAACCACGTTGCGGCAGGCGACAAGATCGAAGGGTCCCTTCGGATACGGATCGCGCAGCAGGTCGTGCTTCTGAAAGCGAATCGGCGTGCGTGGGGCTGGGCCTACCGAAAACTTGCCGTCCGGCGTAGCGATGAACCACTTCCGAATACGTTCGGCGCCCGCGTTGCGCAGGTCGGTGGCGAGATAGCCTGCACCAGCCCGCGCCCGATCCAGGATCGTCTGATCGATGTCGGTCGCGAGTATCGAGTGATTGCGGCCGGGCGCCTGCTCGTGCAGCAGAATCGAGACCGAGTACGGCTCGGCACCGATCGAGCAGCCGGCGCTCCAGACGCGAAGACCCGCGCCGCCGCCCAGCAGCATCGGCAGGATGCGGCGTTCCAGCTCACCGAAGCGATCGCCGTCGCGGAAGAACTCCGAGACGTTGATCGTGACGTAGTCCTTGAACTCTTGACGGCGTTGGGCGTCCGTCTCGAGGACGCGAGCGTACTCCGCGAACGAGGCGATCTTCTGGCGCTGCAGCAGCGCGGTGAGACGCCGATGCATCTGTGGCGCCTTGTACGAGGTTAGGTCCAGGCCCGTCAGCTGATAGGCGCGTTTGCGGAACGCCTCGAAGTCCGCGGGAATTGCCGCTTCGGCGGTGTTATGCATGGGCGTGGGCTCCTCGTGTGATAGCGGCGGTGATGGCTTGCGCCATCGCATCCAGTGGCACGACCTTGTCGGCCGCGTCGCGTTCGACCACGGCGCGGGGCATGCCCCAGACAACGCAGGTCGATTCGTCCTCGGCCAGGACATACGCACCAAGCTCGTGAACGCGTGCGGCGCCTGCCGCGCCGTCCTGGCCCATCCCGGTCAGCACCGCCACCACGCTGCGTTTGGCGTAGTGCTGCGCGACTGACTCGAGCGTGACGTCCACGGAGGGTCGGACGCCATGAACGCGGGGGCCTTCGTCGAGCTCGACGACGCCGGCGGAGGTGAGGCGCAGGTGGTGATCGCCAGGGGCGACCAGCGCGAGATCGGCTGAGAGACGATCGCCCTCGGCGGCCTCGTGCACCGCGAGCGCACTGGTGCTGTCGAGTCGATCCGCCAGCGACCTGGTGAAACCAGCCGGCATGTGCTGCACGATCAGATACGCGGTATGGCCGTCGCGCGGCAACGCTGGCACAACAGTGCCCAGAGCCCGAGGGCCACCCGTGGACGATCCGATGATCACGAGACGATCGAAGGCTCCTGAACCGTTGACGGACCGTCCCTGGGATGGGGACCCGTCGGGATGAAGTCTTCGAAGCATCTCAGCGCGAGCCGCACCGGGCGTCGGAGCAACAGGTCTCGACGGGGTGGCGTGCGCCTGAATTCGAGCGCCAGCGGCAACGCGGATCTTGTGCAGCAGGTCCTCGCGGACCTTGTGAAAATCGAGCGAGATCGAGCCCGAGGGCTTCGGCACGAAATCGACAGCGCCAATGCTGAGCGCACGCAACGTCGTGACGGCGCCCTCTTGCGTCAAGCTGGAGAGCATCACGACCGGGCGCGGGTAGCGCGCCATCAGGTGCCGAAGCGCCGTGAGCCCGTCCATTTCGGGCATCTCGACGTCGAGCGTGACAACGTCCGGCTGGAGCTGCTCTACCTTGAGCAGTGCGTCCAGGCCGTTGATCGCGACGCCGGCCAGCTCCATGTCGGCTTGCGACGTGACCGCCTCGCCAATAACTCGACGCATGAACGCCGAGTCATCCACCACCAGTACGCGGATGGCCATGAGTCGGGATCAGGCCGCCAGGATCTTCTGCAGCGCCGCCAGGACGCGGTCAGGCTGGAAGGGCTTCAGGACGAAGTCCTTGGCACCAGACTTAAGCGCTTCCATCACGATCGCCTGCTGGCCCATGGCTGTGACCATCGCCACCCGCGCGGCGGGATCGATCTTCTTGATCTCTTTGAGAGCGGCCAGACCGTCCATCTCGGGCATGGTGATGTCCATCAGGACGGCGTCGGGGCGCCACTCGTTGTACTTCTTGACGGCCTCCAGGCCATTTTCGGCCTGGGTGACCTCGTGTCCAGCGTCTTCGAGCACCTTGGCCGCGCGCACGCGCATGAACGCTGCGTCGTCAACCACAAGAATGCGAGCCATAGTTGTGTGTTCCTCCCTGAACTAAGCCGCCGCTTTCAGGGCGGGCGACATGATGGTTGTGTTGTCCTTGATCGCGGCAGCAATCAGGGCGGCCACATCGACAATGAGCGCGACGCTACCGTCGCCCAGGATGGCCGCTCCCGAGACGCCAGCGACATCGCCGACCAGCTGGCCGAGCGGTTTGATAACGATTTCCTGTTCGCCGACGAGGCCGTCGACGATCAGGCCAACCTGACGGTTATTGGTGTGAACGGCCGTGACCAGGCGGCTGCCGTCGCGTGAAGCCGAGGCATCCTCCAGGCCGAACACGTGCCGCAGGTTTACCAGCGGCAGCACCTGGTCGCGGAGCATGATCGCTTCGCGGTGGTTGACCTGGTGAATCTGATCGGGCTCGATACGCAAGGTCTCGGTCACCGAGTGGATCGGCAAGGCGTAAATGCCGCCTGCGACGCGGACCAGCAGCGCCTGAACGATCGCCAGCGTCAGGGGGAGTCGAATCGTGAAGGTGGTGCCATGGCCGCGGCGCGTTTCGACTTCGACCGAGCCGTTGATCTTTTCGACGTTGGCGCGGACGACGTCCATCCCAACCCCACGCCCTGAGACGTCGCTCAACTTCTCCGCGGTGCTGAGCCCAGGGGCGAAGATCAGCTGAACCGCTTCCCGATCGGACATGCGGTCCGCCGCCTCCTGCGAAACCACCCCTCGCTCAACGGCCTTGCGCTTGACCGCGTCCACATCGATGCCCTTGCCATCGTCTTCGAGAGCGATGACGATGAAGCTGTCGGCGTGCTGCGCGGAAAGGTTCAGCCGACCAGCGGCCGGCTTACCGGCGGCGGTTCGCTCCTCAGGCTTTTCGATGCCGTGATCGACACCGTTGCGGATCAGGTGCAGCAATGGGTCGCCGATCTCTTCGATGACCGAGCGATCCAGCTCTGTGTCCTTGCCTTCGACAATGAACTCGATCTGCTTGCCCTGCTTGGCGGCCACGTCGCGGACGACGCGGGGCAGTCGGTTGAACACCGACTCGATCGGCAGCATGCGCGACTTCATCACCTGCTCTTGCAGCTCGTCGGTGATGCGCCCGATGTGCAGCGCAGTTTGTTGGAGGTCGCCGAGGATGCGGTCGTCGCCGAACTGATCGACGAGCGAGCTGCCGAGCTGGAACAGGCGGGTGCGGTCGATGACCAGCTCGCCAACCAGGTTGAGCAGCGCGTCCAGGCGAGCGACGTCGATGCGAATCGTCGTGGACGCGCCCCGCGGAGCCGCGGCTGCAGCCGCGGCCGTTGACGTGGGGGTAGCTGCCTTCGGTCCGGTTGCGGCGGCCTCGACGGTGGCGGCAGGCGCGTCCTGGTCCTCGGGCTCGTCCGCGGCGTCCGGCTCGGCGTGCTCCAACGTCTGTGCGCGGATAGAACCTAGCTCCGGGACGCCGTTGAGTGCGTTGACGAGCTCGGCCTCGGTCCGTTCGGAATGGACCAGGACCACCATGCGATCGCCGACCTGCGAATCTTCTTTTTCGATCTCGGCCTGGCTCGGCTCGCTTGAAACGATGCGGCCATGCTCGCCAAGGGCCAGCAGGACCTGCAGCGCGCGGACAGCTGCCCACGGGCCTTGCTCGAGCACGATCTCGAAGCGATGCGTCGCGCCATCGATGGCCGCGTTCGCCTTTGATCCAGATTTCGCGCTGCGCTTCTTGGCTTTTGATACGGGCTTCTTGGTCGGAGCCGGATCGCGCAACGCCGAACGGCGCTCGACCGCGGCGGCGGCGGCATCGACGTCAACGTCGGCGGCGACGCGGGTTTCGACCTCATCGCGCAGCACCTTGAGAACGTCCAGCGCTTTGAGCAGCGCTTCGATCAACTCGGGCGTCACCGACGCGGTGCCCTTGCGCACGTCGTCGAGACGGGTCTCCATCGCGTGCGTTAGCGCTGCCATGCGGGCGTGGCCGATCGTGGCCGACGAACCCTTGATCGTGTGGGCGGCGCGGAAGATCTCGTTCAGGAGACCTTGATCGTCCGGAACGCGCTCCAGGTCAACCAGCGACTCCTCAACCCGCTGGAGAAGCTCGTCGACTTCGGCCAGGAACAGAGCTTGGTCGTCGGAGGTCAGGTCGAATTGCAGGTTTTTATCCAGGGTAGTCATTGGTGGTGGTGGTTTCTCAGACTCAGATCCAGTCGATCATCGGCGGGAGAGGCTTCGGGCTTGAGTGCCGGGGGCCGGCTGATCCAGCTGGGACGGATCGGCCTGAATGCGTGTACGCAGGAGTTGCAGCCTCACGTACTCGCGCAGAGAAAAGGGACCGGGACGATCCACGGTCGGCCGAAGCTGGCCGAACACATACGGCTCGTCGTACTCATGCAGGTGAACTGGTTGCTCCGGCGCGAGGTCCGCCGCCGCTGGCTCCACGGGCAGCGAGACGTGCAGCAAGCAAGGAGTAGGCTGGCCCAGCTCGCGACTAACGAACAGGCACTGCGGGCAGCGGGGCTCGAACGACATGTCCAGATCATCGGCTCGCACCTGGGCAGGCCTCACGGCGCCGAGTCTGAGTTACCGCGGCGGAACGTACCTATCGCCTAGCGCCTCGGAAGAGAAGTTCTTTACATGAGATGTGTTTCTGCGCAGCGGACGGCACGCCGGGGCGCAAACGCTACTATCGCGGTGGAATGCCAGGGGTGGTGCAGTCCGTCGCCGAACGACTGTGCCGCAACGTGGAGCGTGTGCTCGTCGGCAAGCGCGCGATCGTCGAGTTGGCCGTCGTCTCACTCCTGTGCGAAGGCCACGTCCTGATCGAAGACGTGCCAGGGATCGGCAAGACCACGCTGGCGCGCTCGCTGGCCCAATCGATCGGCGGAACGTTCCGTCGCCTGCAGTGCACGCCCGACCTGTTGCCGTCGGACGTCACCGGCGTTTCCGTATTCGATCAGCGGTCGTCGGAGTTCAGCTTCAGGCAGGGACCGATCTTCGCCAACGTGTTGCTTGCCGATGAGATCAATCGAGCCACTCCGCGCACGCAGTCGGCCGTACTGGAGGCCATGCAGGAGGCGCAGGTCAGCGTGGACGGTGTCACGCGACCGTTGCCGAGACCATTTGTGGTGCTGGCAACCCAGAACCCGGTGGAGCTCGAAGGGACGTTCCCGTTGCCCGAGGCACAACTGGACAGGTTCCTGGTGCGGCTGTCGCTGGGCTATCCATCCGAGGCGGACGAGGAGGCCATGGTTGCCCGCGGCGTCGGCGTCGGCGCCATCGCTCTCGAGCCAGTCGTGAGCTGCGAAGAGGTGCTCGACGCCATCATGCAGGCTGCCCGCGTTCGGGTGCACGAGGACGTACGTCACTACCTGGTGCAAGTAACCAGGGCAACGCGCATCGACGCCGATGTGCGGCTTGGGGCCAGTCCCAGGGCGACCCTGGCGCTGCATCGGGCAACCCAGGCGTGGGCCGCAATCCAGGGTCGAGAGTTCGTCCTACCCGACGACGTGAAGAGGTTGGCCGTGCCGGTGCTCGCGCACAGGTTGATTGCGAGTCTCGAGGCGCGCTTGCGCGGGCGAGATGCCGCGGCCATTGTGCAAGCCATCCTGGACTCGGTCGTGGTGCCCGTTGCGCCATGATGGATTCGCCCGAGGCGCGACCGCTTTCGGCTGCGCCATGGCTATTCGGACGCCAGGGCATCGCACTTCTGGCGCTGGTGACCGCCCTCGCCGCCACCTTCCTCGCCACAGACGTCACTTACCTCGCGGGCGCGCTGCTCCTGGTTGGACTCACCGCGCGCGCCTGGGCGGCACTGGCATTCGTCCGCGTTACGTACGCGCGCAGGCCGAGTCGCAACCGCGCGTTCTGCGGTGACGACCTCACCTTAGAGTCGGTGCTCGAGAACCCAAGGCTCCTGCCCCTGCCATGGGCCGAGGTGTGGGAGCAACTGCCGATGGCCTTGCAGCCCGAAGCTCCGCGCGAACGCTCGTTCGCCGAATCGGACCGGGTCTGGGTAAGTCGCGGCCTGGCGGTGTGGCCGTACCACCGCCTGCGCTGGCGGCGAACACTGCATTGCGTCAAACGTGGCGTCTACAAACTCGGCGCAACGCGGATTCGGACCGGCGACCCGTTCGGGTTCTTCGAACGCGAACGCTTATACACGGACGACGTCCAGGTGCTGGTGTACCCACGCGTAGTGCCGCTCCGCGGTCTGGGGTTGCCACTGCACCATCCGTCGCTGGACGTGGTGAGTCGACGCAGTCACGTGAGCGACCCCATACGCACGGCAGGACTGCGTGAGTACCAGCCCTACGATCCACAGCGGCTCATTCACTGGCCGAGCACCGCGCGAAGCGGCAGCTTGCAGGTGCGGGTACTCGAGCCAGCCACCAGCCTGCACGTCAGCCTGGTGCTCGACGTGCGCGGGTTCAGCTTCGGCACCTATCGTGGCGAGCTGCTCGAGCTCACACTCTCCGCTATCGCCTCGATGGCAGTGTTCCTGCAGAGCAAAGGCGCCCCGACTGCGTTCGTTGCCAACACCCAGGTGCCGATCATCATCCCGCCCGGAGCAAGCGTGCCGCACTTGCAGGGCGTGCTCGAAAGCCTGGCGCGCCTGACACCGGCAGCTGGTCCGAGCATCGTGCCCTGGGCACTGGACCACCTGCCACGTGGCAATACGGTGGTTCTCGCCACCAGCGACGTCTCACCCGACCTACAACCAAGCCTGATGCAGTTGCCCGATGCCGGTTTGCACGCGTTGCTCATGCTGGCGGGAACCGACCGCGTTCGCACACGCGTTGGCGGCGCAGCCACGATCCCGATCCTGCCCGGCTGCGACGTGGCCGCCGTCCTGGAGGGCCGCCAGTGAATACGCGGACGGTGGACCCACGTACGACCTGGGCCGTCGTGACCATGGAAGCTGCGCTGGTCCTACCCATCATGTCGTTACCCACTCAGGGCGACCGCATCCCTGGCCTGCTCGGTCCACTACTGCTGCTGGCTTTGCTACCGGCTGGGTGCGCGGCGGTGTTTCGCTTCCCCACGCTGCGCGATCCGGCGTGGCGGCTGCTGACCGGAATCGGCCTCGCGTTGCTCACGCGAGTGGTGGTGGAGTCCGTGCCCGAGGCGGGCATGAACGGGCTGCTGATGTGGCTTGGGCGGAGCCTTGTACCTGCGGCAATTGGAGTTGGGTTGTGGTGGCGCGGTGGCGCGCTCGCCGTGGCTGAGCTCACCCCGGGCGATGTGCGCACCGAGTTCAGCGTGGTGGCCGTCTGCTTGCTCGTCAGCATCGCCTTCGCCCGACCGTTCTTGCTGGCCGATCCATCACTGCTGGGCTCCTCGGTTGCACTGTTTGCGGTGGGTGGCCTGATCGGGACGGCCCTGTCGCGTCAAGACGCGGCCGACGTCTTTACCCGCAACGGTCGCACGCTTGCCGTGGGAACGAGCCTGCTTTTGCCGGCCATCACAGTCGGCCTGGTGGGCAGCCTGCGGCCCGAGCTCCTCACCGCGATGTGGCTCTTCATCGCCCATGCCATCGAGCTACTGCTCACCCCGATTGGGCTGCTCCTCGGCTGGATCGCCTCACTGTTCCCCAAGGCCACGCCTGGCCCACCGCCCACGCCGATGCCGCTGCCCACGCGCGTGCCCGTGGATCCGGCGGTGATGGCCGATGCGCAGAACCGGCTGGCATGGGTGGGCACGCTTATCGCGTTCACGCTGCTCGTGGCAGCAGGCCTGGCGTTACTTTTGGCGGCAAAGCTGCTGCTGAGCAACGTGATCGGCGCCCCCACGTTCTGGCGCAGCACCACCAGTGTTGGCGAGGTTGTGACCGAGAGCAGCGGCACGCCCGCGGGCGAAGCTGCCGACCTGTTGGGCAGGCTTCTGGCGTTTCTGCGCGCGCGTTTTGGACGCCGCATGCCCGAACCTCCGGACGCAAAACTCCCAATCGGGGCTGAGGATGCATGGACCGCCTATGAGCGACTGCTCGCGTGGGCCGACGCGCGCGGCCTTGGCCGACGGCCTTCCGAGACGACGGGTCAGCTGCAGCTTCGGCTCCATCGTGAAGTGCCCGACGCGGCGGCGGGCGTTGACGTCGTCACGCGCGCGTTCGAGTGGCAGCGCTACGGTGGAGTCGCGCCGCCGCCCGATACCCTGCGCCGCGTGCGCCATGCGCTGGCCAGCCTGATCACCCGTTGAGTACCACAATATCGAGCTGACGCATACGTTCGGGGTCGCCCAGCAGGTCGATGCCAACGATCTTGTCGTTTCGCACGGTAAAAGCGAATGCACTGAGCGGCCGACCGCCGGGCGACAGCCACACCCCGCCGGGCACGCCGTCGATCAACGCAATGAGCACACCATACGCACGGCCAACGAACGCACCTGCCACGGCTTCAGCGCCGCGCACCTCCTCGGTCAGATCCGCATGCGGTCGGCGAACGACCGTGGCATCGGCGCGCATCACGACGGCGGGATCTAGTAGGCCAAGCAGCCGGTTGAGGTCGCCTTCACGCGAGGCGGCCAGGAAGGCCTCGACGATTTCACGTTGCCGTTCTGGATCGGGAACCTCGGTGTTGGGCGATGCACCACGGACGCGCCGACGTGCGCGGCTGGCCAGCTGCCGCGCGGCAGCCTCGTTGCGGCCGACGATCGGCGCAATCTCCTCGAACGAGACGCCAAACAGGTCGTGCAGGACAAAGGCAAGTCGTTCGTCGGGTGCCAGTGTTTCGAGCACCACCAGCAGCGCCAGTCCAACCGAATCGGCCATGACCGCTTCGTGCTCGGGATCGGGCGCGGTGTCTGGGAGGTGTTCGTGCGAATCGTCGGCAATCGGCTCTTCGCGGCGCGACTTGCGCGAGCGCAGCATGTCCAGGCATACGCGCCCGACGACGGTCGTCAGCCAGCCGCCCAGGTTGTCGATCTCGCTCGTTGTGGAACGGCTCAGGCGAAGCCAGGCCTCCTGCACCGCGTCGTCTGCCTCGGTGGGTGAGCCCAGCATGCGCAAGGCCACTGCCCGCAGATGCGTTCGGTGCCCCTCGAATTGTTGGGCCAGCCAGTCCCGGCGGTTGTCGGTCACATCCATAGTGTTTTGGCTCCGTCATGGTAGTGACGGACCCCACTGCGCAGATGTGACCACGAGATTTCACGCAAGTCCGCGAAGGTCCTCCGACAGGTTCATCCTCCAGGGGTTCATCCCACCGACAGGTTCATTCCCCGAAGGGGTTTATCCCGCCAAAGGCTGTTCCTCCCAGAGGTTCTCCGCAGAGACCGTTGTCACCAAGGACGGGATGTTTTCTTCCCCGAAGGGGTTCATCCTCCGAGAGGTTCGCCGCCCAGAGGCATCGCCGCGCGGGCAGGTACACTCTCGCACTAGACACCGATGTTCAAAGGGCTGCTGCGCTTTGCGCTGATCACGGGATTGACCATGCTGCTCACCCCATACGTGAGCCGCCTGTTCGATCGCCTCGCCAATCGTGCCCCCAGCGGCAGCTTCCTCGAAGACACGCTGCTCGAGTTCAGCGACCGCTATTCAAGCGCGCTAATTCGATCCTTCGGTGAAACGCTCGGCGAGCTGGTCTTACCCTCCAAGTAGAGTCCGGCCAGGACCATATCCGCGAAGCGATCAGCAATCTGGTGCGGCCCAAGCCGCCCCGCCGGGCGGTACCACTGCGCCAGCCAGTTGCACATGCCGAGCACACCAAGCGTGGCAATCCGTACGTCGGTCGCCGCGAACTCCCCTTCTGAGACGCCGCGCGCAATCACCGACTCCAAAAGCGCACGATAGTGCTCGCGCTGTGCGCGTACGGTCTCCAGCGCCGCACCGGTCAAGCCGCGGAAGTCATGCAGGTACACCGTCAAGGCGTCCAGGTTCGACGCGACCGCTTCGACGTGCGCGCGAATGACGCGGCGCAGCTGATCCGATGGCGGCAGTGCTGCATCAGTTGCGATGCGCTCCACCTCGGAGAGCAAGCCGCCCATAGCACGCTCGAACACGCGCACCAGCAGCTCCTCTTTGCTGCCGATGTAGTGGTAGAGGCTGCCCTTGTACAGGCCAACCGCGGCAGCGATGTCCTGCATCGAGGTGGCGTGATAGCCCTTTTCGGTGAACAGCCGCAGCGCCGCAGCGTACACCTCTTCGCCCCGCTCCCGCGGCGGCTGCCCGGTTAGGCCGTTGCTTCGGCGTGCCACGAACGGATTGCCTCGAGCGCGTCGCGATCGCCGCGGGTGATGCGGCGCGCATTCAAAGAGCAGACGTCGCTTGCGCGACGCAGGAAGCGCTCGGCCAGCTGCTGTCGTTCGGGCCAGCGTTCTGCCTGCTGCGCCAGCAGTCGACCAATATGCAGGTGCGCGAGCATCTGCGTGAGCCGCTCGGCGGACAGCAGCACGAGTTCGAGCTCGGCCTCCGAAGGTTCTCCGCCGCCGCGCATGAGGTCAGCCGCGCGCTTCGGCCCCATGCGGCGCGCCACATCCCACAGTAGCCACTTCACCGAACGGTCCAGGTCGCCCAGCGCGGTGGCGTACAGCTGGCCAACTTCTCCCGAGAATCGGGCGGATCCAAGTGATGGGCTGAACCCGCCCGTGCGCATGAGCTTGCGCGGATCGCGCACAACCACCTTGAGCAGGTCCTTGGTCGCCATCAGCGCCTGGATCTGGCTGGTGCCTTCGTAGATCGGCAAGATCAAGCTGTCGCGCAGGAAGCGCTCGACGTCGTATTCCTTGACCACGCCGTAGCCGCCGAAGACCTGCATGCCCACCCGCGCGACGCGAATCGCTTCCTCAGAGCCAAAGTACTTGACCAGAGGCGTGATCTCGCGCAGGTAGCGCTCGATGCGCCGCATGCGAGCCTCCAGCGCGGGCCGCTCCGGATCCACCTCGGACATGCCGCGTAGTTGCTTGAGAAAACCCTGAACCAGGTCGTAGGCGACGGCTGCTTCCATCCACAGCGCGCGTAAGGCCGCCACCGTGGTTTCCATGTCCAGGAGGAGTTCGGCTACCAGCGGGTGCTCACGAATCGGCTTGCCCATCTGCACGCGTTGCGCTGCATAGTCGGAGGCGGCAGTAAGCGCCGCCTGGGCCACACCGCACGACTGGATGCCAACGGCGATGCGAGCCTCGTTCATGAACGTGGTGATCTGGCGCCAGCCGTCACCGGGTGCGCCCATGATTTCCGCGTAGGTGTCCTGGAACGAGAGCGCGCAGGTGGGCGAGCCGTTGATGCAGACCTTCGCCTCGGCGCGCTCGATACTGTAGTTCTCGCGTTCGCCATGATCCGGATCGGGCACACACTTGGGAACGACGAAGAGCGCGAGGCCGTTGAGACCGCGCGAACCAGGCACTGCCCGCGCTAGCAGCACGCCAACCTCTCCGTTGCCACTCGAGATGAACTGCTTACGGCCGTTGATCCGCCACGTACCGTCGGCCTGGCGCGTTGCGGTGGTGGCGACATTGCCCACGTCGGAGCCGGCTTCTGGCTCGGTCATCGCTACCCAGCCGATGACCTCGCCAGCCGCCAGGCGCGGCACCCAGCGCTCCTTCTGAGCATCCGAACCGAAGCGCAGGATCATCGCCGCCGGGCTGGTGAAAAACGCGTACTGCACCATCGTCGAGGCGTCGGCGCGGGCAAGCATCTCAAACATCGCCGACTGCACCACGAACGGCATGCCTTCGCCGCCGTATTCGCGCGGCACGCCGAGACCGATCATGCCCAAATCGGCCAGGCCACGCAGGTTCTCAAGCATCGGCGGCGAGAGTTTGATCTCGCCCGAGTGTGGCGTGCCGAGGCGGTCCACCTCGGCCGCGCGGGCGCTCACCTGCCGGCCGACAAAGTCGCCCGCAACCGAGAGCACTTCGCGCCAGGAAGCCGCCGTTTCGCTCGGCCGCTGCGCATCCTCCGCCTCGGCAAAGAGCGGCACCAGCCGGTTCCAGTCGATGACCGTGTCGTAATAGAAGGTGAGATCGTTGTTGGCGCTGAAGTAGTTTTCGGCTTTCACTGCGCTTGCTCCCCAAAAAAGGTGCCGTGTGTGGTGAGGCTGTGTGCTGGCTCATAGCGCGGTCCGTGTTTGCGTGCGAGAGATTCGAGTTTGTCCGCCAGCACGGCGTGTCCAACCGAATCTGCATAGTGGAATGGCCCACCCCTGAACGGTGGGAAACCAAGGCCCAGGACGGCTCCGAGATCACCATCAGCCGCAGAAGTGAGCACGCCCTCGTGCAGACAGCGAATGGCCTCGTTGACGAACAGCAGCACCAGGCGGTCCTGAATCTCCTGCTGAAGAAAGTCCCTCCGGGGTGTGCTGCGATAGACCAACGGGTTCGCTTCGCGGGCCGGTTTGGGTACGAACCGCCCCACCACCGGAAGTGTCCGCGGTGCGGGTGGCCAAAGGTAGAAACCACGACCCGCCTTTCGGCCGGTGGCGCCACTCGCCACAAGGTCGGAGACCAGCGAGGTCTGCGGAAACCTGTCGCCGAATGCCGCGGCAACGGTCTCGCCCGCGTGCTTGGCCACCTCGAGTCCAACCTCGTCATAGAGCACGAACGGCCCAACGGGAAAGCCAAAGTCGGTGATGGCCCGATCCACGTCTTCGAGGCGCGCGCCTTCGCTCACGAGTAGCGCGGCCTCGTTGAGCATCGCGCCCAGCACGCGTGTGGTGTAGAAGCCCGGCGCATCGCCAACGACGATGGTGGTCTTGCCCATCTGCGCGCCAAGCCCGACCGCGGCCGTGACCGCGGCATCATCCGTACGCTCGGAACGTACGACCTCCAGCAGCGGCATCCGCTCAGCCGGCGAGAAGAAGTGCATGCCCACCACACGTTCGGGATGTCTGGCGTCTCTGGCGATCTCGCTGATCGGGATGGCGGACGTATTGCTGGCGATGACGGCCCCCGGCG
>JAFAZN010000104.1 GCA_019239775.1 Chloroflexota bacterium | reverse complement strand
GTATCGGCTTTGCCCGCGGCCAGGCGAGTGCAATGGATCCGCGACTGCTGGCCGGCGCCATTGCCGATGACCTGGCCATCTTTGACAAGGCACACCGAGTTCGACTGGGTGTACTTCAGCGTGATCAAGCCGATGAGCAGGTCGCGCTTCGCCTCATCGCTCAATGACGCTCGTTTCGTCACGACGTTCTCGAGATGCTCCAGCCCGGGCACGACGGCGTTGCGGCGCTGCTCGAAGGTGACGCCGAAGACCTGCCGCGATTCGATCTCTGGCGGCTCGTAGGTCGGTTCAACTTGCAAGACGGTGTAACGCCCCTGTTTTTTGCTCTTTAGCAACTCGAGCGCTTCGGGCTCATAGGCGGGGGCAATGACCCCGTCGGATACTTCTCGGCGGAGGTATTGCGCGGTTGGGACGTCCACGGTGTCGCTGAGGGCAACCCAGTCGCCGTAAGAGCAGACGCGGTCGGCGCCGCGCGCGCGGGCATACGCGCAGGCCAGTGGCGAAAGGTCTGCCTTGTCGCCCACGAAGTACGCCCTCCTCAGCACGTCAGTGAGCGGCAGCCCAACCGCAGCGCCCGCCGGCGAGACGTGCTTGAACGACGCCGCCGCGGGCAACTGCAACACCTGCCGCAGCTCTTTCACGAGCTGCCACGCGTTGAGCGCATCCAGCAGGTTGATGTACCCCGGCGCGCCGTTGAGCACCTCAAACGGCAACCCGCCATCCGCAAACACCCGCGCCGGCGTCTGATGCGGATTAACGCCATAGCGGAGCGCGAGGCTTGCCACCACGTCCAAAGCGCGGCTCAGCACGTACCCGGGGGGACGCCGCGGGAAGGAGCGACCAACGGGAGCGACTGGCGGCGGGGGGCGGCCGCCCCCCGATCCGTGCGAAGCACGCCAGCCGAGCATGCTCGGCTGGCCACCGTGGCGCATGCGCCACGGTGCGGAGCCCGCGCATGCGCGGGCTCCCCCCTAATGACGATAATGACGCTCACCGGTGAAGATCATGGCCATGCCGTGGCGGTTGGCGACTCGGATGAGCTCTGGGTCACGGCTCGAGCCGCCGGGCTGGATGAGGGCGGTGACGCCGGCGTCGGCGGCGCGCTCCAGGGCGTCGGGGAATGGGAAGAACCCGTCAGAGGCCAGCACCGATCCCGCCGCGCGCTCGCCTGCCTTGCGACAGGCCAGATCGACGGCGTCCTGCCGACTCGGCTGGCCGGAGCCAAAGCCCACCAGCGAAAGCCCCTTGGCGAGCACCACGCCGTTCGAGGTGACGTGCTTCACCGCGCGCCAGGCAAAGTACAGCGAGGTCAGCTCGGCGAGCACCGGCTGGCGCTGCGTCACCACGCGTGGCGTAAAGGATTGCTCCGGCAGGGCGTCGCGCGTTTGCACCAAAAAACCACCGAGTAGCCGCTTGTAGTCGAACTCGCCCGGGAGCGGCGAAGAGCCGTTGGTCCCTCGGCCGCCCATGTCCGCGTGGGTCGCAAACAGACGCAGGTCGGCTTTGCGGCGCAGAACCTCCAGCGCCTCCTGGGTGAAGTCGGGCGCCACGAGATCCTCGAAGAAGACGGCCGCGATCTCGCGCGCGGTCTCGTCGTCCAGGACCCGGTTCGCGGCGACGGCACTGCCGAACGCCGTTTGCGGATCAGTTGCCAACGCCTTGCGGAAGGCATCAGCGACGGAGTCGCCTAACGCGAGGCCGCACAGGTTGCCGTGTTTCACGATCGCGACGGCGGTGGACGTGAAGTCCAGGACGGCCTGCCACGCCAGGTCGGCGTCATAGGTGTTGTTAAAGGAGGGCGCCTTGCCGTGGAGTTGCGTAGCCGAGGCCAGCCCGGGCGGTCGCGGCCGAGGCGACGACTCGCCATAGAACGCCGCCAGTTGATGCGGGTTTTCGCCCGAACGCATGTCGGTGACCTTGCGCAGCGCGATCGTGTATTCGTCGGGAAAGATCTCGTCGTGCGGTCGCAGGTACACCGAGATGTGGGTGTCGTACACAGCGCAGTGCTGGAACGCCTTGGCCGCCAGACGCCGCCGTGAATCGGGGTTCACGCCGTCGTCTCGGCCAAGCTCCTCGAGCACGCCGGGGTAGTCGCGCGGATCGCAAATCGGCAGAACCGAGGGAAAGTTCTTGGCCGCCGCGCGCAGCAGCGTGACCCCGCCGATGTCGATGTTGTCGAGCGCGACAGGCAGTCGCGCACCCGACTCGCGCGCCACGTTCAAGAACGGATACAGGTTGCACGCGACCAGGTCAATGGGCTTGATCTCGTGGCGGGCAAGCTCTTCGAGATGCCCCGGATCATCGCGCAGCGCGAGAATGCCCCCATGCACGGCCGGGTGCAGCGTCTTGACCCGCCCGCCCAGCATCTCGGGATAACCCGTCAGCTCCTGCACGCCGCGAACGGTGACACCCACTTCGCGGAGCAAGCCTTCGGTTCCGCCGGTTGAAAAGAGCTCGAAACCCAGCGCCTCGAGCCCGCGAGCAAAGTCCACGACGCCGGTCTTGTCGAATACCGCCAAGATCGCGCGCATTCCGAACTACGAGGATGCTAGCACGCGTGCCCGGCGGCCCTCGACACGGACGCGTCCCTCGGCAAAAGCACGCACCGCCTCGCACAGGACCTGGTGTTCCTGCTGGCGAATGCGCGCGTGCAACGACTCGACGTCGTCGTTCTCGCGCACCTCGACGCAGCGCTGAAAGAGGATCGGCCCGTTGTCCAGATCGTCGGTGACCAGGTGCACGGTGCAGCCGGTGACTTTCACACCGTGCTCCAGGGCCTGAGCGACGGCGTGCAGCGTCGCGCCAAAGGCTGGCAGCAGCGAGGGATGCGTATTGAGCAACCTGCCGCCAAAGGCCGCAACGAACTCAGGCAGCAGCACTTCGTCGAAGCCGGCCAGCACGACAAGATCGACGCCCGCGCACTGAACGGCGCGCAGCAACCGCTGTTGGCGCGGCACCCGTCGCGGGTAGGACTCGCGGTCGGCCAGGCAGACGGGGACACCGGCGGATTCGGCTCGTGTAAGGGCCAGGGCACCGGCGCGATTGCAGCCCACCAGCACGATCTGAGCGGGAAATGCAGGATCGCGTGCGGCGTCCAGCAGGGCCTGGAGGTTGGTGCCGCCGCCCGAGACGAGGACGGCGATCCTCATCGGATGAACTTCACTCGCGTTTCGCCCCGGGCAAGGACGCGGCCAACCTCCAATGCGCCTGGCCAATCCACATCTGGTGAGGTGATGAAGATCAGGCCGAGGCCCATGTTGAACACGCGCAGCATCTCCTCATGCGGGATGCCACCGAGTTCCTGGAGCAGTCCGAACACGGGCGGTACCGGCCAGCTGCCCCAGTGAAGCTCAACTGAGGCGGTATCTGGGAGTACGCGCGGCAGGTTGCCAGGGATGCCGCCACCCGTGATGTGGGCGATGGCCTTCACATTGCCGAACCGTGCCTGCATGCTTTTCAGATAGCTCGGGTGTGGTTGCAGCAAGGCTTCGCGCAACGACATGCCGAGTGTGCCGCCTGGGTCGCTGCCGAGGTCCATGCCAGTGATGATCTTGCGCGCGAGCGTGTAGCCGTTGGTGTGGAGGCCGCTGGAGGGCAGACCCCAGACGCGATCGCCAGCGACGACGGTGCTGCCGTCGATGATGCGGTCACGTTCGACCACGCCCACCACGGTGCCGGCCAGGTCCAGGTGGCCAGGCGCGTAGAGCTCCGGGAGTTGCGCGGTCTCGCCGCCGAGCAGGGCGCAGCCGTTTCCGCGACACGCGCCGGCCATACCCGCGACCAGTGCCTCAATGACGTCGTGGTCCAACGCGTTGACACCCACGTAGTCGAGGAAGAACAAGGGCCTGGCACCCGCCGTCAGCACGTCATTGACCGACAGATTGACCAGGTCCCGTCCGACGACCTCGTACGCGCCAACTTCGAGGGCCAGGAGCAGCTTGGTGCCGACGCCGTCGGTGGAGGCCACCAGCACGGGGTCCTTGACGTCGGCAAGGTGGAAGAGCCCCGCAAAGGCGCCGAAGTCGCCGAGGACCTGCGGGCCGTGGGTCGAGCGCACATGGCGACTGATGCGACGGACGTTCTCGTCGGCGGCAGCGATGTCGACGCCCGCGCTGGCGTACGACGTCACGCGCGTTCGAGCGCGAGCTTGTCCCTCAAGGCATCGACCGTCATGGGGTACCGCCCGTGAAAACAGGCGTTGCACAGGTCGTCCTCGGGCAAGCCTATGGCACGGACGAGCCCGGGCAGGCTCAGGTAGCCCAGCGAGTCCGCGCCCACCATCCCGCGGATCTCGGGCACGGAATGGTGGTTTGCGATCAAGGTGTCCTCAGGCGCGGTATCGACGCCAAGATGGCAAGCGTGACGGATCGGCGGGGCACAGATCCGCAGGTGCACTTCGGCGGCGCCAGCCCTGCGCAGCATCGAGACGATCCTTGGGGTGGTCGTACCGCGCACGATGCTGTCGTCGACCAGGGCGATGCGCTGATCGCGCAGCACCTCTGGCAGCGGATTGAACTTGAGGTCCACGCCGAACTCACGTTGCTGCTGTTGCGGCTGGATGAAGGTTCGACCGATGTAGCGGTTTTTGACCAGCCCCTCCCGATACGGCAGCCCCGCCGCACGCGCGTATCCAATCGCCGCGGGCGTGGCTGAGTCAGGCACGGGCATGACGAAATCGGCGGAGACGGGGTGCTCGCGTGCGAGCTCTTCGCCCATGCGTTCGCGCGTGGCGTACACCAGCTGACCGTCGATCAGACTATCGGGTCGAGCAAAGTAGATGTATTCGAACGAACACGCCGCGCGCGCGGGCATGGTGGACTGCACGAACTGCTCGGAGTGGACACCGTCGGCACCAATTTTCAGCAGCTCACCCGGCTCTACGGCGCGGATCAACTGGGCGCCAATCGTGTCCAACGCGCAGCTCTCGGAGGCGACGGCCCAGCCATCGGAGAGTCGGCCGAGCACGAGTGGCCGGATGCCCCACGGGTCGCGGGCGACGTAGGCGCCATCCCGCGTCAGCATGACCAGGCAAAAGGCTCCGCTCAGCTTATCGAGCGCGTGGCGCATCCGACTGAGCCAGTCTTGCCCGGGCGAGCGCGCGATCAGGTGCGCCACCAGCTCTGAGTCCGTGGTGGTGCGCGGGCGCGCGCCTAACCGCAACACCTCTTCGCGGATTTCGTCGACGTTCACGAGGTTGCCGTTGTGCGCCAGCGCCAGGCTGCCCAGGTCAGAGGTCACCACCAGCGGCTGCGCATTCTCCAATCGGCTGGCCCCAGTCGTCGAGTAGCGCGTGTGGCCGATGGCAAGCTGGCCACCGAGTTTTGCGAGGTCGCGTTCGTGGAATACCTGCGAGACCAGGCCCATGCCGGTCAGGTTGCGTAGGCTCTCACCATCGGCAGTGCAGATACCCGCGCTCTCCTGGCCGCGATGCTGCAGCGAATACAGACCGAAGAAGGCCAGGCGTGCGGGCTCGACGCCGCGACTGGCAATGGCCACCACGCCACAGGCTTCATGCGGTCTGTCGGTCACGTCTCAGGCTCCCATGCCGCGCGCAGCGCAGCTACCTCGAGGTCGAACGCGCCATCCACCTTCAGACGGTCACCTCCCGTTTCACCAAGCTGGATTGCCGGTACAGCGTGTTCGGAGGCCACCGCAACGACGGCATCGACATCCCCGGGTGCGCACGAGATCACGGCACGGCCCTGGTCTTCAGAAAACAATGCCACCTCCAACGACCCGTCTACCCGGAGTATCGCTCCGGAGCCGCCCAGCATGGCGCATTCGGCCAGCGCAGCTGCCAACCCACCATCCGCAACGTCTTGGGCTGAACGCACCAGCCGGCGGCTCGCCAGTTCGCGCAGAAGCCCGTGCAACTTCCGTTCGGCGTCGAGGTCGAAGCGCGGAAACCGAACGTCCGCGGGCAGATACTCGCTGGCGCACAGATCCGTGGGTGCCTCGCCGAGGAGGATTACCGCGCAGTCGCGCGCGAACCCAGTCGGGACGGTCAGCGATACATCCGAGAGCAGGCCCACCATGCCAACCGTTGGCGTCGGCGGGATAGCCCGCCCGGCGGCCTCGTTGTACAGGCTGACGTTGCCGCTGACGATCGGCACATCAAGGCGTCTGCAGGCTTCAGCAAGCCCTGCGATGGCCTCGGTCAGCTGCCAAGCCACCAGCGGCTTTTCGGGATTGCCGAAGTTCAAGCAATCGGTTACGGCGATTGGTTCGGCGCCGACGCAGGCCAAGTTGCGGGCGGCCTCCGCCACGGCTTGCATGGCGCCGCGACGCGGATCGAGCTGCATATAGCGCGGATTGCAGTCCGTCGTCATGGCAAGGCCCTTGGTACTGCCCTCCACGCGGATGACCGCGGCGGCGTGGCCTGGGCCAAGCACGGTGTTGCCCTGAACCGTGGAGTCGTACTGGCGGAACGCAAAACGGCGGCTGCGCAGGTTCGGGCTGGCGAGCAGCCGCAAGAGCACCTCGGACAACGCGCCTCGGGCAGCCGCCGCCCCAGCAATGGGAGGAGCCCCATGGTGAATGGGCAGTGGGGGCGCCTGCGGCGTGAGGTCGTAGGCAGGAACGTCGTCAGTGAGCAGCGCGGTCGGTAATTTGGCCACAACCTCGGCGCCGTCTCGAATGCGGATGGTCTGTTCCGCCGTCACGGTGCCGATCGCGACGGCGTGCAGCTCCCAGCGCGCAAAGTGCGCCTGCACGGCGGCCTCCGAGCCGGCGCGCACCAGCAGCAGCATGCGCTCCTGTGACTCTGAAAGCATCACCTCGAAGGGCGTGAGCCCCGTCTCGCGCCGCGGCACGCGCGCAACGTCAATGTCCACACCCAGCCCGCCGCGCGCGGCCATTTCGACGGCGGACGAGGTCAGGCCCGCGGCGCCAAGGTCTTGCATGGCTAACACGTCGCCTGAGCCGAGTGTTGCCAGACAGGCCTCCAGCAGCAGCTTCTCCAGGAACGGATTGCCAACCTGCACCACGCCCCGGTGCGAGGCCTCTGGATCCTCATTCGAGGCGAACGCGGCGCCTTGCAGCCCATCGCGGCCGGTATCGGCGCCGACCAACAGCAGCGCATTGCCAGGCCCACTTGCGCGTGCCCGCATGATGCCGTCCACCGGTGCAATGCCCACGCACATGGCATTCACGATCGGGTTGCCCTCATAACCTTCGAGAAAGCTAATCTCGCCACCGACGGTGGGCGTGCCGAAGCAGTTCCCGTAGTGACCGATGCCGCCGATCACGCCGGCCATCAGGTAGTGGGTGCGGGGGTCGTCGAGGGCGCCGAAGCGCAGCGAGTTGAGGATGGCCACGGGCCGAGCGCCCATGGTGAAGATGTCGCGCAAGATGCCACCGACACCGGTAGCGGCGCCCTGGAACGGCTCGACCGCACTCGGATGGTTGTGCGACTCCATCTTGAGCACTACTGCCAGGCCATCTCCGATGTCGACGGCGCCTGCGTTTTCGCCCGGGCCTTGCAACACTCGCGTGCCCGACGTAGGGAGGTGCTTCAGCAGCTTGCGCGAGTGCTTGTAGCCGCAGTGCTCGCTCCACATCGCGCCGAGCATGCCCAGCTCGACCAGGTTCGGCTGCCGACCCAGGAGCTCCAGGATCAGCTCGTACTCTTGTGGCAGTAGCCCGAAGGCTCGGATGTCGACGGGGTGGTCGGCGATCACCGTGCCGCCAGCTGAGGCTCGCGTACTGCCATTGCGAGCGACTGCAGGATGAAGCAGCCGTCGGTGCTCCCGAGAAGTGGGTCGGACGCGCGCTCTGGGTGCGGCATCAGGCCAAAGACGTTGCCGCGCTCGTTGATGACGCCCGCGATGGCGTCCTGCGACCCGTTCGGGTTGGCTTCTTGCGTGATGTCGCCACTTGCATCGCAGTACCGCAGGACCACGCTCGGCCTGGCGCCGTCGCCCACGTAGTTGCCCTCGCCGTGCGCGATGGGCAGCCGCAGGACCTGGCCTGGTGTGCAACCGGCTGTAAACGGCGTATCGGTGCGTTCCACGCGGCAGTGAACCCACTGCGACCGGAATTGCAGGGACGCGTTTTGCAGCATCGCCCCTGGCAGCAGGCCGGCCTCGAGCAGCACCTGGAATCCATTGCAGATGCCGAGCACCAGGCCACCGTCGTTGGCGAAGCCGGTGATGCCGTCCATCACCTTCGAGAAGCGCGCGATGGCGCCGGCGCGGAGGTGATCGCCGTAAGCGAAGCCACCTGGCAGGACCACCGCCTGGTAGGTGGTCGGTGGGAAGGCGTCAGCGTGCCAGATGACGTCTACTTGTGTGCCGCACGCAGAGAGCGAGCGCGCAGTTTCCCGCTCGCAGTTGGTGCCTGGAAACTGCACCACGGCGATGCGGGGCGCCACGCCTCTAGTGTAGAGGTATCAAGCGCGCTACGAACACATGTTTTGCATCTTTGCGGCCTGTGGGGCCGTCTGAGGGCGCCCGATAGTGAATCTGAAATGGCCATGCCGGCACCGAACCTCGACGGCTACCCGCTAGATGTCAACGGGTTCGTGCGGCAGTGCGCCTGGTGTCGGCGCATTGCCGACGCCGAGGGCCGCTACCGCCTGGTCGCCGCCACGCTGATCCATGGGGCAAGCCACGGCTGCTGCGAAGCCTGCGCCATTCGCTTCCTCTCGCGCGGCAAGCCACTGGCAGCATAGCCATTTCTGCTGAAGAAACTTCCCGTGGAGAATGAATCTTCTGGTGTGAGGAACGTCTCTCTTTCACGTGGTGGTTCGCCTCGTGGCGTCAATGGCCCGAGCGCTCTGCGCAGAGACACCAACCAGGAAGTGTCCTGGACCTCGTGTTGCAGAAGGTTCGTCCCAGACCTCGTGGGATGAAGGGTTCTCGCTGTCGCTGATGGCGGCCGAGGGCTATGCGCGGGCGAGGGTAAACCACTTGGCGCCGCCGGTGGCTAGGCGGGCCAGGATGCCCAGGCGGTATTGGGCATGCGCCTCGGGCGAGTTCAGCTGGACCGCCATCAGGCGCGGTAGGCGCACAGTCCCACGCAGCTTCGGCGTGGGATCGGGCTGGCGATCCGCCCATTGTTCAGCGCGCATCACCAGGTACGATCGGGCCAGGCGCGCGCCCGGTCGTTCAGCATTGCGTCGGCGCGGCATACGTCAATAAGGGCTCTTGGCTGCAAGTGTACCGGGAACCACGTGATAGGGTTGGCGCATGGTTCCCGAGTTTGCCAATGAAACTCTGACGGATTTTTCGAATCCTTTGCACCGCCAGGCCATGCAAGCGGCCCTGCGCGGTGTCCAGGACGAGTTCACGCGTGAGTGGCCGCTGGTGATCGGCGGCAAACGCGTGACGTCGGGCGCCTGGATTCACTCGTTGAACCCATGTCAAAAGCAGCAAGGCGTTGGCAAAGTCGCGAAAGCCAGTCAGACCCAGGCCGAACAGGCGCTCGATGCCGCCTGGGCAGCGTTCCCGGAGTGGTCGCGCTGGCAGCCGGCCGAACGCGCTCGCGTGTTGCTGAAGACGGCGGCGTTGATGCGCGCAAGGAAACACGTGTTCAGCGCGACGATGGTGTATGAGGCCGGCAAGACCTGGCCCGAGGCCGATGCGGACACCGCCGAAGCCATCGACTTCCTCGAGTACTACGCTCGCGAAGCGCTGCGTCTGGCCGCATCTCACGAGCTGCCGCACCTCCCGGGTGA
>JAFAZN010000092.1 GCA_019239775.1 Chloroflexota bacterium | reverse complement strand
AGATAGTCCGCCTCGACGACATAGGATTGTCCAGTCGCACGGTCGATGACGGTGGCAGTTACGCACTGCTCATCCTGCGTGAACGGGCCGAGTTCCGCATCGTCAGCGGCACGGCAGGTGCGCGCACCACCCGATTGAAATCCTTAGCAATCCACAACTGAGAAACCCTCCAGGCTGTTCCGGCCGGCACGAATGGGAAAGTGCCAGGCGTTGGATCGCGCCCTCTTCGCGCACAGCAATTGGCAGTTGCAGCAACCAGGCCCGAACACGGTGCCGATGGCGAGATCACTCACGTGGGCTGGGGCCGAAGGGCGGCGCTATAGAGAGCGATCGGGGCTGGATGGCTCGATATAGGAGTGGAAGTTCGTTCCGCTGCGTCTGCTCGTTAGCAACTCTTGGTCCACTGCTTCAGTGTCACGTCATCGGCTGGGAACGGTGGCCAGTCGGTACCGTTCTTGATCCAGCTCATGACTCCCGCGGACTTCAGATAAGTGCCATTCGGAGTGTAAATTCTCGCTCTAATTGGCTGGTCGCCCACGGGATGGCCCGGCCACGCAGCGGCTTTCGTGATCGTCTGCTCCGTGCCGACTGGGAAATGTTGCCCGTCGCTGCGTGCAACCCAATACACGATGTGGAGTTCGGCGCCATTATGCAGTGCTGACGAGTTCCACGAGGTATCGACAC
Organism: Chloroflexota bacterium; assembly: GCA_019239775.1. Taxonomy (GTDB): domain Bacteria; phylum Chloroflexota; class UBA6077; order UBA6077; family CF-72; genus CF-72. Next base: position 3,059 of record JAFAZN010000092.1, on the reverse strand, counting down.
TTACGTCCGCCCAGCTACTCCCACAGCTGGTGTAGCTGGTAAAGTCTCCATCCGCCGACCAGGCAATAAGGCCGACGCCGGGACCGGCCCATCCGACATGGGTGTGGCGCCCCGTATATCCAGTGGACTGGCGGATAGATCGGGCGTCGGCCGCGCTGGCGGTAAGTGCCACGACGAAGAACCCGGCGAGAAGTGCAGATGAAAGACGGACGGTTGGTCGCCGCGCGATCCACTGTCCTAGCTCGCTCAGCATGGTCGGTTCGCAGAGCAAATCCCGTGCCGGATGTGCAGTCATTGCGTCGACGCCTTGCGGCGAGAGGCCCTCGTACCCGGCCGTTTGCCGCATCCCGGAAAACTATTCAGTCCGCCAGTCTTGCCTGAAACGCGAATCTTGCGATCGGTCGCGCACTGGAGCGCCGTGACGAGTTGCCTGAACAACTTGGTGCGGGATCTTGCTCTGCCGATGCTGCGGCCGTACCCCAAGCGGAACAAGTCCTCGCACACGCGATCCACAGCAGCATCGACCTTGTTGGCCAAATGCCTTATAGGCCAGCCGAGGAGTATTACCGATCGCGTCAAGCTTGTGGAAGTCGCCGAATCCGCCCGATGCTTGAATCGAGCCGATCATCAGGCACGAATGAGTGCTCGGCTAGCGATCGGCGCACTCAGTCACGTTTATCCAAACGGCCCAGGCCAGCCGAAGACCTGCGCCATGCCACCACGGCGCCGAGCGGCCTGGGCCATCATCTGCAAGTGTTGGCGATGGCCCAGAATCTGCGGGACGTAGGCACAGCAACCATTTGCCGCGAGAGCGGAATGCCCACCATTCCTCGATCCACATCAACACGCGACTTCGAACGCTACACACTCACCAAGCCTGTCCTTTCGAGTGCGGGCATGGGGTGGCGCGAGGTGGTGGTTCGTGAATTCCACGAACCGCCGAGAGTAGACAGCGTTCTCTTGCCAGCCGTCTCCGATATCCATCTGGTGCTCATGACAAGTGGAGCCATGCAGTTCGAATGTAGAGAGAAGGATGGCTCCTGGGAAGCGGTTCCTATTCATGAAGGTGACCTGTTCCTAACCCCTGGAGGTGGAGACGCCTACGAACTCCGCTGGCGCAGCCTGGCCCGCGCGCCTATCGAGGCGCTCCATCTGCATCTGAGTAGGGACCTCTTTGCTCGTAGCGCCGAACAGGTGGCGGATCGTGACCCTGCGCGGCTGACGCTCAAGGAGCTTTCCGGGTTCCGCGACCCGCTGCTGACAGAGATGGGGCTGGCACTGCGGCAGTCAGTCGTGCAGCGCACTGCTAGCGGCGTACTGTACGCCGAGACAGCTGCCCACATGTTGGTGGTTCATCTGTTGACCCACTACTTGACCACGGACATCCGTTTAAAGGAATACACAAGCGGGCTGAGCCGGCGACAGATGGCGCGGGTCACTGAATATGTTGTGGCGCACCTTGCTGAACCGCTCTCATTGGAGAGGCTTGCCCAGCAGGTTGGGTACAGCGCCTATCATTTTGCGCAGCTCTTTCGAGCAACGACTGGTGCGACGCCTCATCAGTTTGTCCTGAGCAAACGCTTTGAGCGCGCCAAGCATCTTCTGACGCAGACGAAGTTGTCATTGAGTCAGGTGACGTTTGAGGTCGGGTTTCAGAGCCAGAGCCATTTTACGCACGCATTTGTGAGCCACTTTGGCGTAACTCCGCGCCAGTACCGTCAGCAGTCCTGACCTATCCCATGATTTCGACAAGATTCGCCCGAAATCGACAGATCCACCTGCGCTCGTGATGCGATGGTCAAGGTCATCATGCAGCTTGGTCTCCAAGTCACCAACTTCACCTGGCCCAACGGCCAGGCTCATCTCGGCGATAGCTTTGGAGTTCTCGTCCAGCGTGCCGAACGCGCAGGATTTACCAGCCTCTGGGTAATGGATCATTTCCTTCGGCGCCCGGTCGAACTGGAGATGCTCGAGGGTTGGAGTGCGCTTGCCTTCGCTGCGGCACGCACGAATCGGATCAAGCTCGGCACGCTCGTCACCGGCGTGACCCATCGGCATCCCGGAGTGCTGGTGAAGGTCGCCACGACCCTGGATGTGCTCTCTCACGGACGCGCCTACTTTGGCATTGGCGCCGGCTGGTATGAGGAAGAACACCGCGCGTTAGGCATCCCCTTTCCGCCGGTCGGAGAACGTTTCGAACGGTTGGAAGAAACGATCCAGATTGCCTTGCAAATGTGGTCGGGCGATGACGCGCCCTATCGAGGTAAGTACTATCAGCTCGAACGACCACTGAATTGTCCGGAGGCCGTGCATCAGCCGCATCCTCCGATTCTTATTGGCGGTGGCGGCGAACACAGAACGCTTCGCCTAGTCGCTCGGTATGCCGACCACTGGAACCTGCCGAACGTGCCGGTGGTTGGCGATGAGGAGGTGCAGCACAAGATGGAGGTCTTGCGCGAATACTGTCAATCGATCGGTCGGCCGTTCGAGCAAATCGAGAAGAGTGTGCTCGAGGTGATCCACGTGCGTCGTGACGGTCGTGATGGATCGCTCACTCCCGCGGCAGCCGTTGAGCGCTGCGCCAAGCTCGCATCTCTGGGGTTCGACCAGGTCATTTTGTGCATGATGGACGAGTACTACGATCTGGACACGTTCGACTTACTGGCAACGGAAGTTATTCCGGCAGTAGAGAAACTGGCCATCGCTGGCCGCTGAGGTCCACCACATGGCTGATCCGAATGGGCCCGCTGCGGCAGTCGCTGGCTCGTCCTCATTTCAGCAGTAGAGGCACCGCGAAGAGGGTCCATCTGCGAGGCTGGCGGATTGCGGGTATTTGACGCGCCCGGTTGCAGGACACGATTCCGCCCGGACGACACGTCACCCCGCATACGCCGGTCAGGAGCCCGCGCGTGTGGTCGAGGTGTTGACGCCGGGCGGGTCGGAGCGCTGGTTCGAGGAACTCGCCACAGTAACCGCCGGTGACGCAGCCACGTTCGAGGCAGCGTGTCAACGGCACGGCATCCATTTCCTGCGCGACTCACCCTGGACCGAGCAGCTGC
>JAFAZN010000395.1 GCA_019239775.1 Chloroflexota bacterium | reverse complement strand
GGTGACATTTCAGGAGGAGGCGGTACGGCCTCGGTCACGTTCGACGTGGCAGGTACCTACAACTTCAACTGCACGCCGCACCCGTGGATGCTGGGCCGCGTGATCGTCCAGTAACAGAGTTTTCTTCGAATCGCGTGGGCGCTCCCGGAGAGGCTTTTTCAGCCGTCACTCCGGGAGCGTTCTTTTCACTCCCCGCGGTTTGAACCTCCGTGCGTTCATCACACAGACGGAGAAAAACCTCTGACCACTGGGGTTGTCACTCCCGTGGGTAGACACTTCCGTGGGTTGACCCTCCCTGCGGTTGACACTCCCGTGAGGTTTTCACTCCGTGGGGATGTCACTCCGTGGGGATGTCACTCGATGGGTTGACACTTCGGACTTCCTTACCCAGAAGGAGAAGAACCTCGGACCATTGGGGTTGACCCTCCCTGGGATGGACACTCCGTGGGTTGACACTGCGTGAAGTTGACACTCCGTGAGGTTTTCACTCCGTGGGGATGTCACTTTGTGGGTTGACACTTCGTACTTCCTTACCCAGACGGAGAAGAACCTCAGAGCATTGGGGTTGACCCTCCCTGGGATGGACACTCCGTGGGTTGCACTCCCGTGGGTTGACCCCGTGCGACGAGAACTCCGTGGGTTGACCTTCCGTGGGTTGCACTCCCGTGGGTTGACCCCGTGCGATGAGTACTCCGTGGGTTGAGCCCGTGGGATGGACACTCCGTGGGTTGACACTCCCTTGGGTTGAAGCAGGCCGTGGGGTGGTAAATCCGTGGGGCGGACACTGCCTTGGGTTGGCGCACTCCGTGGGGCGGACACTCCGTGGGTTCGCACCCTCGTGAGGCAGGCCGTCAGGCCTCTCGTTAGCGCTCGGAACTCAGTTGCTCCGCGAGCCACTCCACAATCGTGGGCATCGCCTGCGCTCCGCCCATGTGCGCCTCGTCGGCGAAAAGTCGTGCGACCTTGGGATCGCCGTGCTCGAGCAACACATACATGTCCTGAACAGGAAAAATGCTGTCCAGCACGCCGTTCACGAGGAGCAAGGGCGCAGACGGTCGATCAAGCACACCCTGGTCCAACAACGAGAGGCCGGGCGCAGTCCGAACCCAATCCTCGTACGAGCGCAATCCGAAGGCAGCCGCCAGCGTCTCGGCCAGCTCGAACGGATACTCCCCAGTTTGGGCTCTGTCGATCCAGTTGCGCTGAAACGCGAAGTGGGCCGGGCCACCGTGGTCGACCGCGGCGCGGATGCGGTCGCGATGGGTGTGCGCAAGCTTGGCGGCCCAGTAGCCACCGGTGCTGCCGCCGTGGATCGCCACGCCCTGCGGATCAAGCTCCTCCTGGGCCGCGATCCAATCGAAGACAGCGTCCCAAAGTCGCTCGGCGTCCGGCGAACCATCAAGAGGCGCGTCACCAACCCCAGGCATGTCCATCGCGAGGCTCGCCAGGCCTCGAACAAGATAGGGCTCTGCCCGCCGTTCCTCCTTAAAGGAATCGATGCCACCCCAGTGAACGACTACCGGATGAGGCGGGGGTGTCTGTTTCGGGACGCGGAGGTCCGCGACGATGAACTGGCCCTCAGCATCGCTTTTGGGACTGAACGGGATGAACACGCGTTGCAGCGGCGGGTCAAACCAGTAGGCCGCCTTCAGGTACATCTGCTGCGACGCGCGGTAGGCCTCTTTCTTGGGCGTGGAATTCGGGGCTGGATACCGCGCCAGGCGCCAGAACTCGTATGCCGCGAGATACTCGCGCATTGCGGTTGGGCCATCCTCGGCCCGTTCCGCAGCCGCGGCCCGCGCCTGGTGCGGCTCAGCCCGAGCCGCCCACGTCTCGACCCAGAGCTGCGGATCGACGGACTGAAGCTGGTTCAGCGTGGCTTCGACGACCGCTGGGTCTGCGGAGAAGAACGGATTGCGCCGCTCTAACGCGCGCTCGAGCAAGATCCGGCGGACCTCCGCAAACGGCCGAGCCGCGGGCATCAAGCCATCAGAGTACCGCGCGCGGTGTCGGTAGGCTTAAGGGGTAGTAGCGAGGAACGCCTGGATGCTGTCCGCCAGCGCTTGCGCGAGCTTCTGCGGATCGCCGATCAGCCACTGCCGATCGGTGGCACTGGTCAGGTAGGCCATCTCGATGATGGCTTGTGGCACGCCAGGCATCACGGCGTGGCAGTAGCGCCGCGAGTTGAACGCGTAGTAGTAGCGCATCCGCAGGCTGATGTGTTCGTCGTCGCGGGGCAGCTCGGTTTCTGCACCATACGTCTGGTTCAACGTGTCCACAAGGCGGTCGTCGACCGAAGGAATAGAGCTGAACCCGGGCCGGGCAACCTTGAAGCCGCGTGTCTGCCCACTTGCATCTCCGTCCGCGTGCAGCGCCAGGAACAGGTTGGCCTCGTAGTGCGGCGGCACCGTGGCGGGCAGCACGTCAGCCTGTACGCCCGCGTCCTCCAGCAACGCCGCGGTGCGCTCGGCCACGTCGAGGTTCACCTGCCATTCTTCCTTGCCACCTCCGACGGCCCCGCCGGCCAGGCCGCGTAGCTCGGGCGGCACCTGGTTGACCAGGTAATGGCCCGCCTGGAGGCCGACGCGTTTCGGTCCGGGTGGGTCATACAAAGGCGCCGCAGGTAACGGCACGCGGAACGAGCTGAAAAAGCCCTGACGACTCGCCGAGCCGGGCGCAGGCAATGGCTCGGGCGGCGTCGCATTGGGATCGCAACTCGCGAGCTGGCTTTCGTCCACTGCGACGGGTGTCGCGTCCTGCGCGGGCGGATGATCGGGCGCCGGAGCCGCGGCCGTCACGGGTGCGGACTGCTGGGTGGGCACCACAGTTGGCTCCGCGGTTGGCGCCAGCGTAGCCGTCGGCACGTCGGTGGGGATCGGCTCGAACGTGGGCGCCTGCGTCACTTCGGGCGCGGGCGCCTCTACGGTCGGTTGCGATTGCGAGGCTACGCTGGGCGCGCCAACGCTACACCCTGCCGCGCACACCAGTACCAGCGCCAACGCTGGCGGACTCAACCGCCACACGCTGGGCGAGGTTACGTCGTGCAGGGCGCGGGCTGCCAATTATTCGCCACGTGGCCAGCGCCGCGTTGGGCACCAGCACGCCGATCAGCAGGTAGCCCTGACCCGCGCCCATCAGCTGCGCGACGCAGGCGCTGATGGCGGCAAACGCACCGAACCACATCTGCTCGAAATAGCGACCAGGCGAGGTCGGCGGATCAGTCAGCATGAACACGGCGAGGAACACCGCCGACTGCACGAACGGCGCGCGAAACATCTCAGCCACCATTGTGGGCTGGACCAGCCCGATGGCCGTAAATGCGCCGAAGTACAGGGCCGCAAAGGTCAGGACCATCGGGAACTTGTTGGTGCGGTCCACGATCAGTGCTCCGCCCGCGAGGACGAGCAGCACGAACGGCCAGGGCATGTCACCGCCCGCGCCCCACCAACTCTGGCCGGTGGCGAACAGCGGAATCGAAGCCAGCAGCGCAAGCGCTGCAGGGTTGAACACGTGACCACGCGCGGTGGCGACCAGGTACTTGGATGCCGTCGCCAGGCCTGCGATCCACATCGTTTCGATCAGCGGTGTCTCTGGGGTGAGGATCATCGCGACAATCGCGCCCGAGAGCAGCGCGCTGCTGGGCCACGTGAGCCGCTTCCTCAACAGCACAGTTGCGAGGACTTCGACGCCACACGCACCCGCTACGGCTGCCAACACGTGTGGCGCCACTGTGGCCCACCCGGTCGCGGTACCTGCTACCGCCAACAAGACGGCCAAGATCGCGGTCAGTGTGCCTTTCGGCGTACGCAAGAACTTCTTCACGGACGTAGCTCCTGTTCTCGATCTTCGGACAAAGTGACCTCACCTCGTCTGGTTGGAACCTCTACCGGTCGGAGGATTTCACTTCGTGTGGTTGGAACCTCTACCGGAAGATGGGTTCCACTTCGTGTGGTTGCGAGCCCTCGGGGCGTTCGGGCAGGAGCGCCAAACCCCGCCGTCATGCCATCGCCTGCTGCAAAGCGGCCTGCACCGCGCCGCGGAAGGCTTGTGCACTGTACGTCGCCCCGCTGATGCCATTGACATTGGCGCTCTGGATCGCCACCACCTGCGCAGGCAATCCGTTCAAGGCAGACGCCGGGTACTCGGTCGCCACTTTGGTGAGATTCACCCCGGAAATGCGGCCGCCAGACACCGTTACGGAGACGGTCACGTTGCCGCGTCGGCTCGTGCCTGTGCCGCTGTACGTCCCGTCTTTGTACGGGCTGACGGTCGGTGCATTCTGGGAGCTGGAGGCCGCTTCGCTGGATACTGAAGTCGGCACATTTGTTGCAGCCGAAACCATGCCGGCGTCGGCCGCTCGGGTAGCGGCAAAACCGGCGAAATAGATCGCCGCGATGGCCGACGAACTGAGTGCGACCAGGCGGCGTGGCATTCGTGTTGACATATCTAAAAACCAATCTAAAAAGCCGTCCTTGGAGACACCTTGGACGTACCCGCGTAGGAGCACATAGCCATGTCCAATTGGTCCCGCAATCACGTCTTGGACGCCCGTTCTCTTGCCGTCGGCGTCGCTATCGGTGGACTAGCCGTGGCGCTGGTGGTAGCCATCGGGCTGACTCTTAGCCCGTCTCGCGCCACGGCGGCTGTCGCCGCGCCTGGCACCGTTGCCGCGGTGGCGCAGTCCGTTGGACCGGCGGTCGTCAGCGTCCGCACCGACCAGGGTCTTGGCTCGGGCGTGATTTACGATCCGAGTGGACTGATCCTGACCAATGCGCACGTGATCCAGGGCGCCCAGAGCATCACCGTTGGGCTGGCTGACGGCCGGCACTTCGCGGGCAACGTGGTCGGCGCCGATACAGGATTCGACGTTGCGGTTCTGCGCATCGAAGGCTCCAACCTGCCGGTGGCGACGTTGGGTGACTCCGCCAACCTGCAGGTCGGCGACCCGGTCGTGGCGATTGGTAATCCGTTCGGCTTCGACCACACGCTCACCACGGGCGTGGTTTCAGCCTTGAACCGACCCGTCTCCGAAGGTCAGGGCAGCTACAACCAGCCGATGATTCAGACCGACGCGGCGATCAACCCGGGCAACTCGGGCGGACCGCTCCTGGACATCAATGGCCAGGTCATGGGCATCACCACCCTGGTTGCCGCGCCACAAGGCTTGCCCGCCGAAGGTCTGGGCTTTGCGGTACCGGTGGACACAGCGAAACGCATCGCCGACCAACTCATCGCCTCCGGGAAGGTTACGCATAGCGGTCAGCCGTTCCTTGGCGTCGCGCTCGCGGACATCAACCGGCCGGATACGACCCCCGGCTTGCCCGGGCAGCCCTTCGTGCCTGGCCTGCCTGGCATTCCAGGAAGCGGCGGTCGACGCGGCCAGCAGCCGGCTCCGACACCGCCAAGCGGAGTCGATCATGGAGCGCTGGTGACCGACGTGCAGTCGGGCGGGCCTTCCGCATCAGCCGGCTTGCAGGTGGGCGATGTGATCGTCAGCTTCGACGGGGTCGATATCTACAACCCCGACGAGCTGCTGCAGCGCCTGGTCCTGCACAAGCCCAACGACCAGGTGCAAGTCGGCGTAATCCGCAACGGTCAACAGCAAACCATGAGGCTGACCATCGGCGAGGCGCCGGTGCAGACCTCACAATAGCCCGCCCCCCGCGCGGCAGCACCTAGCTCCCGCTTCGCGCCGTACCCTTCGGAGGTTCACCCCAGGGGGTCAAAGGGGTGTCTTCGGCGACGGTGTTTGGCCCCAGAAGCGGTCGCTGTGCGGCTCAGCACGTACGCGCTTCGCGCCTCAACGGTTCGGGGGTTCACCCGCTGTGGGCTGAATCCGTCCCTTTGGGGTGTGCGTTTCAGCCCCAGAGCGCGTTGCCGTGCGGCAGCACGTCCCGCTTCGCGCCGCTACCCTTTGGAGGCTCACACCCAGGGGGTCAAACGGGTGTCTTCGGCGACCGTGTCCTCTGGGCCACGCCAAGGCGCAGAAGCCCCCGCTGTGCGGCCCAGCACGTTACGCTCGTGCGCTGCTGCGAAGGGCGCTAGTCGGTGACTGGCACCACCACTGGCACTGGCACCGCCACTGCGGCCTCCGCCAGGGTGCGGCGCAGCTTCAGGAAGGTCCAGGCCATGAGCACGCCTGAGGTCAAGAGCACGGCCGTGCCAATTGCGCTGAACGCATAGGCGCCACCGTATGCCTCGCCGAGGCTGCCTGCCGCCGGGGCGCCCAGCGCGCGCCCACCGAGGACCGTGGTTTCCGCAAGCGCCGCCGCCGAAGCCATTCGATCGCGACCGATCCAGGCCATCAACGCCAGCTCGGCGCCAAGCCGAATGCCGCTCGCGCCCATCCCCAATGTCGAGGTCGCAATCACGAAGGCTGGCGCAAAGCCGACGGCCAGTGCCGAGGCAAAACTGCCAATGACCAGCACGGCGACGCCCAGGCCAAGCACGCGTCGCGGCGAGCGCTTGTCGGCCATGCGACCAAACGCCAGAAACCCGACGCCCGCAACGGCGGCGCCTGCGGTGAGCAGTAACCCGGCGCCGGTGAGCGGCTGTCCCTGGTGCACCAGTTCGCCCGGCACCAGGGCGGCGCGCCCGGCGTCCGCGGCACTCGCCAAACCGAGAGCTAGGAGCGCTTGCCAGGGCAGTCCGCGCGAGGCCAGCACCGTCCAGCCGGGCCACGCGGTACGGCCTGGGAGCTTGCCAAATGTTGCGATTGGCAGCATCAGCGCGCTGCCGAGTGCGAACAGCATCAGCACCGGCGCGACGCCATAGGCGTCAGTCAGGAAACCGCCAATGCTGGGACCGATCGCGCCGCCGGCGCCGCCGGCGAGGCCCATCCAGGCCAGCGACCATCCGTCACGCCCTTCTTTCGATGCACCGATGACCAGCGCCGGCATGCCCACGTACACGGCCATTGTTGGCAGGGCGGACAGCACGAAGATCGCCATCAACTGTGAGTTGTGCAGTCCGCTGAGGCCGATCAGCGGCAGCGCCATCAACATCAGCACGCCGACCTGCGTAATGCGCCTGGCGCCGTGGTGCACGGTCAGGGCTGGCAGCAGCAGCGCGGCGGGGAGGCGGCTGATCTCGCAGATCGCGTACAGCACGCCGAGGACGCCGGTGCCCGCTCCGTCTTGCGTCAGCCGCGCGGCGACGATCGCCGACCAGGCGGCCGAGCCGAGATTGAACGCAAAGATCGCCGCCAGGATCGGCACGAGACCGACGGTCAGACGCAGACGCAGGCAACGGGACAACATCACAGCAGCGACCGAAAAATCAGTGCGCAGTTATGGCACTAATTGGGGCGGGACAAAAGAATGTAGGGATTGCAAGTCCGTTTCAACTGGGTTAAGTCTTGCCGCGGTCGATGTTGCCTTGAGCCGGGGTTGATTCGCGTACTTTGGGGCAGGGGGCTGCCGCCCCCCCGGGGGCCAGGTCCGCACGGTAGGTGTCACCCATGTCCTCGGTCTGTACCAGGTCCAGGGCGAGTTTCTATCCACCCTGGGGAGAAAGTCCGCAGACTTTCGACTGCCAAAGAAAACTCGTTCTCGCCTGAGCTTTTGACTGCCAAGACAAAACTTTGTTCGCAGGCAAAAGACGTATGGTTTGAACTCATGCTTCGCTTTCCTGAGGGTTTTTACTGGGGCGCGGCCACCGCGGCGCACCAGATCGAGGGCAACAAC
>JAFAZN010000391.1 GCA_019239775.1 Chloroflexota bacterium | reverse complement strand
CGACTGGTGAGCTTCAATCCGAGCGCGTCGGTGTAGAAGCGCTGCGCCACGTCCGGTTGCGTGGTCGCAACGAACGCGGAGATCGGTCGATCTGCCAGCATCGGGGCTGGAGAAGATCCTACTTTAGATGTCCTGCCAGGATTTGATGGCGGCCAGGCGTTGCTGGTGGTCAACCTGGAAGGCGCGGAACAGCCGGCCGGCGAAGCTGATGCGTCTGACGCCCAGTTCCCGCAGGCCCGTCAGCCCGGGCGCCCCTCTGAATCCTGGAATGACATTCACGGGCGCAGAGATCGCCTTCACCATCGCGCTGATGGCCGCCTCATCCGGTGCACCGATCGGGAAGATCGAGTCTGCTCCTGCCTCCAGGTAGAGCCTGGCGCGACGGACGGCCTCATCCACGTCAGGCGTGCCGCGCAGGAACACATCCACGCGCGCGTTCAGGACGATCTCCACGCCTTGCTCTTTGGCCGACTGTTTGACAGCAGCGAGTCGATCGGCCTGCCGCGCTGCGTCGAAGAGTCCGTGGTCGGAACTCGCGTGATCGGTGTCCTCGAGGTTGCAGCCAACCGCGCCGGCCTCCAACAGCCGCTCGACTACCTCGACGGGCGCTAACCGGTAGCCGGCCTCGATGTCCGCGGTAACTGGCAGTTCAGGCACGACGCGCGTGATGCGCCGAATCGCGGCGAACATCTCGTCGGCAGGTGTGTGTTCACCGTCGGCATAGCCGAGCGCGGCGGACACGCCACTGCTCGTCGTGGCTACCGCGCCAAAGCCGGTCTCCGCGACGGAGCGGGCGGTGGCCGCGTCCCACGCGTTGGGCAGCACCAACGGCTCGGGTTGATGGTGCAGCTCGCGTAGCCGCTGCGCGAGTTCCGCCAGTCCGCTCATCGCGGACCAGCGTACAACCTCAGCGGTGGCGAAGACGGCGAATCAGTGATGGTCCGAAGAGCTCCGTCGGGAACGGACGCATCGGCATCAGCACCGGCAGTGACGCGGCGCCGTGGTTGAGGCCCACTTGCACCAGTGCCCGCACCGCGGCTCGACTCGTTCGCTCGGACGGACCGAGGCTCCGCCCCTCGGCCTGCTCCAGGTGCTCGGTCGCGGCCTGTTCGAAACCCGCCCACGCCAGCAGCTCTGCAAGCCGATACCAGGGCCAGGCGACATCGGGCAGCTTCTCAGCCGCGGCCTCGTAACTCAGTCGAATACGTACGAACAGTTCTTCGTCGGCCGGATCGGCGCAGCCAGCGCGCACGGACCGGCCCAATGTGCGCACACCCAGCGGCCCAGCCGCGTAGTCGCCCTCGGCCAGGGCTAACCAGCCATGGTCGCGTTTGGTTATCGACAGGTCGCGGGCGCGGCCCAGGGCCTCCGCCTGGTGCTCGCCTGCGTGCGAGCTGGAGGCTGTGGCCGAATCGCGCAGCCACCAGCGCACATCCTGGTCACTCCAGATTGCCTGGGTGAGGGGATCACGTAGGTCCATAGCTCGGGCGGTGCCTGTGTCCAGCCGCGAAGCCGTCAGATACAGCTGGAACATGCGGGCAGGGTCCAGACCGGCCTCGCGGTACAGCCGATGGAATGTCTCTGGACGCGTTGTGCGGCCCAGCTGATTGGCCGCATGCAGGATTCGCAGGCTGAGTCGGCGCTGGCCGTGCTTTTGCGCATCACTTGCCAGCCATTCGGCGGCCTCGGCTTGAACCGAACGCGCCGGCCGATCGTCCAACACTCGGCGCCAGGCGTCAGCCGCACGGGGATGCTGGCGCGCTGCCAGGGCTCGCGCCAGCGGTGTCAGGTCGGTTTCGATCTCCCAGTCGGCCGGCAGTTGGGCGAGCGCATCTGCGCCGAGGCGGTCGAGATCAGGTTCGAGCTGGCGCGCCGCCCATAGCTCGTCGTAGGCGGAGTCAAGGTCGCCGGCGAGCAGCGCCGCTCGACCTGCCTGGCGGTGATGGTCGATGGTGAGCATGAGTTGCTCGGCCAGCGCGCGCTCCGCCTCTGGGTTGCGCTCTTTTCGTTTGCGACTGACTGGTTTGGCGTACGTGATGGGGCTCGGTTGTGGTCCGCTTGGCAGCGCGCTAACGGCGGCGCATGCGGCCTCGTGGAGCTCCACGCAAAAGCGGCGGGCGCACACACCTGCGCCGCAGTGTTCACACCGCTCGGCGGCAGCGCCACACTGGCTGCAAACCATAGACATCCTGTGGAGCAATTATCGGCACAGCGGCCGTGCGCCGTTAGCCGCAGAACGCGCGCCGCCGCGTCTCCTTGTGCTCACGAACCAGGAGCGGTCCTGGACCTCTTGGCCAACCAGGTCGTCCCTCCGGGTACGCGTGGGTACCTCCAGGCGAGAGGGTGGGTACCAATGTTCAACAACAGAAAAACAGACCGAACCTCGGAAGACTCACGGGCACGCCTCAGCGAGCGCTCAGAGCGGCTGGAAGTGTCCCAGGTGGGCGATCTCCACCGTAGCGGCGTAGGCGGGGTCGTGCGCATCCGTGAACGAGAACGCGCCCAGCGGCGTGTCCAGGTCATGCGTTTGTTCGAGCGCAGCCCGAACTGCGCGCGAGTCGCTGGCGGTATGCGCCTGCTGCAGCGCGGCAGCGAGGATGTACACACCGGTATACGCCTGCGCAGCAACTTGATCCGGGTCGACGCCATAGCGAGTCCGGTACGCGGCAACGAACTGCTGGTTCCGCGGCGTGCTCTTGTTCACGGACCACGCGCTGCCCACGATCAACCCTTCAGCCGCGTCACCCGCGCTGCGCAACACGGTGTCCGAGTTGAACGCGTTGCTGCCGACGATCGGAATGTTGCCGAGAGCACTCTGGCGCGCCTGCACCAGGATCGCCGCCGCCGCACTCGCGGGCGCGGTGACGAACAACGCCTGCGGATGGCTGGCGGCAATCTCGTCCAGTTCGGCCGAGAAGTCCGTCTGCGTCGCCGTAAAGGTCTGCTCACTCGTAATACGGATGCCTGCGTTCTGCAGCGCCTGTTTGTAGCCGTGCGAACCGGAGCGGTTCGGGTCGGTATCGCTGTAGAGCAATGCCGCGCTGTGCAGCCTCGTCTTCGAGCGGATGGCGTCGATCACCTGGGGCGTCAACTGCGACTCGCTCAAGCAGTCGCGGAAGATGAAGTTGCCGATCTGGGTGATGCCGTTAGCCGAATTCGAGACGGCCAGCAGCGGCACGGCGGCCTGTTGGGCGATGGGGTCAACGCTGAGCGCGCTATCCGAAAGGGTCGGCCCGATGATGGCCACGACGTGGCTGTTTTCGATGAAGCGCTGGAACACCGCGGCAGCCTGATCGCGATCGGAGCCATCGTCGTCGACGATCACTTCGAGCCGCACATTGCCCAGCATGCGGCTCGCGTTGATCTCATCCTGGGCGAGTTTGATACCGCTGCGCTGCGCCATGCCGGTGAGCCGCGCCGAGCCGCTCAGCGAGAGCGCGGCGCCGATGCGGGCGATGGGTCCGGTCGAGCCGGCGCCCTGCGGGCCGCTCCTCCTGTAGAGCGGCGGCGTGCCCGCCGTCTGAACTGCCGGAGTCGTTGCTTCGGGCTTTGACGCGGGTGCGCAACCTGCCGCGAGCAACGTCAGGAGAACGAGCAGCCGAACGGGAAGCGCACCGCGCTGCGAACGCTCCATCCCCAGGGGCACTGTATGCAATTGGCGCGGGGAATACTAGGGGCCGGACGGCGGCGGCTGGTCTTGCGGAGTGGCGGGGTTGCCTGGCGTGGTGTCGGCACCGGTCGCGGCCTGCGGCCCGGGCAAGACGCGGCACGGGAACCCGACGGCTGGTCCGCCGCCACCCAGGCTGAGGGTGCCGATGTCCATGCTCTGGCCGCCGCTGACCAGGACGTTCGGGCGTTCGGCGATTGCGCTGGTGGCGTTGGCCACCGGTCCAGCGGCGACGGTCAGGTACTGGCCGGCCGGCACGCCGGCCAGCGAGAAGCGACCGGCCTCGTCGGTGCGCGCGCTAATCGCCGTGCTCTGGACGGCAACCAGCACAGCCCCCGCCGGCAGCCCGGTCTGCGGGATGCTCGGTTGTGGCTGCATTTGGGCATCCGGCGCAGCGGGCGCCGCGCCCTGGTCATTCGGCTGGGCCGGGAGTGGAATGGCGCGGATGCAGTTCCCCCACAACACGCGGCCAGTGATTGTGCCCGTGGCCGACTGCGCGGTGGCGGCGTACGTACCGAGCACCAGTAGGGCCACCGCCCCGAACGCGGGTAGGACCAGAAGACGTCGCGACAACATGAGATCGAGCACCTCCTGGAGAGAAAACGTGCATGCGGGACGGAACGTTCCCTGAGTACTTCGGCCGCTGTGTACTTCGTTTAGACCGCGCGCGTGCGTTCGATGTCGCGCACTTCCAGCATGGTCCGACGCATCTCGGCGAGCGTGTCGTTCATCACGAACAGCAAAATCACCAGCTCGCCGTAGATCCGCGCCACCAGCGGGCCCACGATCAAAAACGCCAGCGCCGAGCCCCAATTCAGCGTGACCACGCTGGTCAAACAACCGATCGCACACACAATCAGCGCGCCTACGAACAGGATGCGAATGAGGATCGGAATCATCATCCGTCTGAACATGAGGAAGTCGATCCACGCATTGCCGGTCTGATCCTGGCTGTTTTCGAACAGCTCGAACAACCGCGCGTTGCTCGGCAGCACGCGGCTGGCGCCCGGTCCACCACCCCGCGGAGTCCCGCAGCTAGAGCAGAACTGTGCCTCAGCCGCCAGTGGACGGCCGCAGCGCGCGCAAAAACCCGAGTCTGACATCCCGTCTTACCTGCAAGCTGCTCAATTTTTTCTCAAAACCGAGGGTACTGCTCGCATGCATCGCCTTAGGTGTTGCCGTCGATGACGTTCGTGGCTGGTGGGCCTCGTCCGCCGCGCGCGGCAACCACAACGGGGGTTTGGGGGCGGAGCCCCCATTTCAAACAGGGGTGGGCGGGCGGGAGCGCGCGGCGGCGTCAGTAGCGCCGGAAGTGTGCCGCGATTTGCTGGGCGATGGAGGCGCGGCCGAGGTCCGCCCACTCGGCGCGCCGCACGCCGATGAACTCGTGCGCTCGGTTTGCCCCAAGCGCAGCCAGCAGCACCTCGTCCTGTTCGAGTTCTGTAACCGCTTCAATCAATGTCGTTGGGTAGCGCTTGATCCCGCGTGCCTCCCGGGTGGCATCGTCCAGGTCGTGTGGATTGCTCGAAAGCGGCTCGCCCGGGTCGAGGTTGCGCTCGATCCCATCGATGCCCGCCGCCACGATCGCGCCCAACGCCAGGTACGGGTTGGCCGAGCCGTCCACCGCCTTGATCTCGATGTTCGTGCTGGCCTCGATCCGCCCCTGAAACGGCGAAGCCACCCGCACCGCGGCCTCCCGATTATCTGGCCCCCAGCACGTGTACGCCGAGCTCCACGCGTTCGGCAGCAGGCGCATATAGGAATTCACGCTCGGGCACGTCAGCGCGAGCATGCCCGGCAGGTGCTGCAGAATGCCGGCGACGAACGACCGCCCCAGTCGCGAAAGGCCAAACTCGCCGGCGGCGTCGTACAGCATGTTCTGATCGCCATTCCACAAGCTCAGATGGACGTGGCAGCCGCTGCCGGCCGCGTCCGCGAATGGCTTTGGCGCGAAGCTCGCGATCAGGCCGTGCTGCAGGGACACTGCGCGCACGGTTTCGCGCACCGCCACCTGGCGATCGGCAGCTTCCAGTAGCGGCGCATGCTGGATCGAAAGCTCTTGCTGCGCCGGTCCGAGCTCCGGGTAGTACTGGCGCGGCTGCAGCCCCTGTTGGTCGAGGGCATCCAGGATGGCGCCGATGACCGTACTCTGGCGGTCCATCCCGTCGGAGCTGAAGCACAGACTGTCGTCCGCTGGAACGAAGCGGCCATCGTCGATCTGGCGTGCTAAGTAAAACTCGTACTCGAATGCTGCCTCCACGCGCAGGCCGTGTTGTCCGGCGCGGTCGATCATCTGATGCAGGAACGTGCGCGGGCACAGGTCCCACTGCTGGCCGTCGAGGGTGTACATGTCGCAGAGCAGGCGGGCCTCGCGCGAGGCGTACGGCAGCACCGCATACGTGCGCGGGTCGGGCACGAGTCGGATTTCTCCGACGGCCCCCAGGTTGGTGCCACTTGCCAGGTGATCGACAACGGAGAAGGCCTGCATCGCTACGGTCAGGCCGATTCCCGATTCCAGGAAGTCCGGTAGAGCGGACACGTGTGCTGTCTTGCCGCGGATCACGTTTCCGTGGTCGCAGTACAGGAACCGAATTGTCCGAACGTTGTCGACGCTGACACGGCTCATCACGCGTTGTATGTCGGTAGTCAGCACCGTCGGGTATCGTACCCGGGGTGCCATCGGTGCCATCGGTAAGCAACCTCGGCCAGCGGGTACGCGGCCTGTTCCATC
>JAFAZN010000308.1 GCA_019239775.1 Chloroflexota bacterium | reverse complement strand
TCCCAGAGGCCTCCTTCGAGCCCGAGCAACTGAATAAGGATTTGAGTCAGCTCGACCATGCCCACGAACAACGCTACGAACACCGAGAGCCCGGTCATCGTCAGGTTGTAGAAGAGCTTCCGCACCGGGTTGGAAAAGGCCCACGAGTAGGCCTTGGCCATGAACGCACCGTCGGTGGTGTCCATGAGGCACATCGCGGCGGCGAAGATCAGCGGCAGCGAGATGACCGCGCTGAACGGCAGACCCTGTGATGCGGCGCCCGCCGAGATCGCCAGCAGGGCGACCTCCGAGGCGGTATCAAAGCCGAGGCCGAAGAGGAAGCCGATGGGGTACATCTGCCAGCTGTGCGTGATGAGGGCGAACAGCTTTCTGAAGACGCGCGTCAGGACACCGCCGTTGACCAGGTGCTCTTCCAGCGTCTTGCGCGTGTAGTGGCCTGCCTGCATGCGTCGGAAGATGCCGATGATGTCCAGCAGGATGATCAGGTTGAGCACGCCAATCAGCAACAGAAACAGGCCCGAGACGCTTGTGCCGATCAAGCCGCCGACGTTGCGTAACTGGCCATCGTCGGCGACGACGCTGTCCACGATGGCGCGAACCGCGAAGCCGAGCAGCACCGCGATCAGGAGGACCACGGTCGAGTGGCCGAGCGAGAAGAAGAAGCCGACACCGACGGGCTTCTTGCGGTCCTGAAGCAGCTTGCGCGTGGTGTTGTCGATTGCGGAGATGTGGTCGGCGTCGAAGGCGTGGCGCAAGCCGAAGCTGTAGGCGAGGCCACCGAGGCCGAGCAGGGTCGGGTTCTCGCGGGCTACTGATAACAGCAAGCCCCAGCCCAGTAGGTGCATCGCCGCGATGGCGCTGTAGAACAGCAACAGTCGGAGGCGCTCGCCGCGATCGAAACTCGTGGTGAGCGCGGAGGGGAGCAGGGCCATAGTCTCGTAGCTCAGCCTAGCTGTTTACTGCAATCGTTCGCAATAAGGCGTAGGTGCATATAAGCATCTACGCCGGCAGCGCGCTGGTGGATCACGACGCGGCAGCGCGCTGGCGAGGCGTGGCGCGGTTGCGCCGGCTGGCGTATCACTCGTGCAGCGATGCGCGTCGTGGTGACCCTTCTGGCGGTAGCGTTGTTTCTGGCGGCGTTAGCGTTCGCCGGCGTGACGGGCTTGTACGCGTACTACGCGCGGGATCTACCTGACCCAGGCACGCTGGCGCATCGGCAGTTGTTCCAGACCGCCAGGATCTTCGACCGCAACGGCAAGTTGCTGCAGGAGATCAACGATCCTGAAGGCGGTCGGCGCACGCTGGTAACCCTCGACCAGATCCCAAAAATCGCACAGCAAGCCACGATCGCGGCAGAAGACGCGTCGTTCTATGACAATCCTGGTTTTGACGTTCGCGCCGTAGTGAGGGCGGCGTATCAGTGGGCACTCAATGGCGAACCCGTCAGTGGCGCGTCCACCATCACCCAGCAACTGGTCAAAAACACGCTACTTGGCCCAGAGCAAACCGCCGAGCGCAAGATCAAAGAGGCCTTCCTGGCGATGGAGCTGACCCGCCGCTACTCGAAGGACCAGATCCTCGAGATGTACATGAACGAGATCCCGTACGGCAACCGTGCCTACGGCATCGAAGCCGCCGCCGAAACCTACTTCGGCAAACCTGCCAAAGATCTCACACTGCCGGAGGCCTCACTGTTAGCCGGCCTGCCGCAAGCGCCGTCGTTCTACGACCCCTATACGAACCTGCCCGCGGCCAAAGAACGCCAGGCGTACGTGCTGGACCAGATGGTCAAGACGGGCGCGATTACCTCGCAACAGCGCGACGAGGCGGCAGCTGCACCGCTCAATTTTGTGCCGCAGAGCCAGCAAACGGCGCAGGAAGCACCGCATTTCGTCACGTACGTGCTCCAGCAAGTTGAGCAACAGTTCGGTACCGAGGCCGTCTACCGCGAAGGCCTGCAGATCACGACAAGCCTTGACCTGGACCTGCAGCACCTCGCCGAGCAATCGGCAAGCGCACATATTGCCGATATCCGCGCGCGCAAAGCAACGAACGCGGCGCTGGTCGCGATTCAGCCGAGCAGCGGCCAGATTCAGGCCATGCTGGGTTCGGTGAATTTCAACGACGCGAGCATCGACGGCCAGGTCAACGTCGCCCTGGCGCTGCGCCAGCCGGGCTCAACACTCAAACCGTTCACCTACATCACCGCGTTTGCAAAAGGCTGGAATCCGGCGACGATGCTGTGGGATATCCCGACGACGTTCCCGGGCGGATACAAGCCGAACGACTTCGACAACAAATTTCCCGGGCCAATGCCGGTACGGGACGCGCTCGCGCAATCGCGAAACATTCCCGCGGTTGAAGCGCTGCAGTTCGTCACCGTTCCGGAGATGATCGCTACCGCGCACCGCTTCGGCATCGAGGATCTCCGTGAACCGGATCGCTACGGACTGTCAGTGACTCTGGGCGGTGGCGAGGTCAAGCTCCTGGACCTGACGTACGCCTATACGGTCTTCGCCAACGGCGGACAGCAAATCGGTGTGGGGGTGCCGGCGGACCAGCGTGAGGACGGGTTTCGCCAGTTCGACCCCGTCTCGATCCTGAAGGTCACGGACTCCTCAGGCAAGGTGCTGTACGACAACAAACAGGGCAGCGCCCAGGTCGCCGATCCACGCCTGGTCTACCAGGTCACCTCGATCCTCTCGGACGATAAGGCGCGCCAGCCGACGTACGGCGCCAACAGCCCGCTGGTTCTCGCCAACCGTCAGGCGGCGGTGAAGACCGGCACAACGGACGCATTTCGCGATTCCTGGGTCGTTGGCTACACACCCGACCTGGTGACCGGCGTATGGGTCGGTAACTCGGACGGCTCGCCAATGAACGACGTGCTCGGCGTCGCCGGCGCCGGCCAGATCTGGCATTCGTTCATGGCTGGCGCGCTGGCTGACACGCCCGCGAGCGAGTTCAAGCCGCCTCAAGGTGTGCAGCAGGCAGACGTATGCGCGCTCTCAGGCATGCTGCCGACCGAGGCCTGTCGCGAAAACACGCTGCCTATCCACGGCATCCGAAGGGACTGGTTCGTACCCGGTATCAACATGCCGTCCCAGGCTGACACCTGGAGTCAGCAGGTCTCGGTGTGCAAAGTGAACGGCAAGCTCGTCACGCCGCTCGTGCCCGACAATGCACGCGAGGACCGCGTGTTCGCGGTCCTGCCCGACGCCGTACGCGCCTGGGGTGAAGCGCATGGATATGCGCCACCCCCGACCGAGGACTGTAGCGACGTGTACCAGGGCGAGCGCATCGCGATTATCACCTCGCCCGGTCCGAGCGATCACCTCATGGTGGGCCAGACCTTGCAGATCGTGGGCTCGGCGTACATTGACGACTTCAGCTCGTACACGCTGGACTTCGGGGCTGGGGATAACCCTGGGGATTGGACGCCAATAACCGATCAGCGGACCCAGGCCGTTGACCGAGCGCTGCTCGGCGTCTGGAATACCTCCGGACTCTCGCCGGGGCGGTACCGGCTCAGGCTGCGGGCGGTGGACAGCTTCGGCAACGCCCAGGAGTCCGCGCCCATGGTCGTGACGCTGGCTGCGCCACCGACACCGACGGCCACAGTCACGCCGACGCCCACCGTAACGCCGGTGGCCACGCGCGCGGCGGCAACAGCTGGGCCAACTCGCGTGTTGACGCCGACACCAGGACCGCCCGCGCCCGCACCGCCGCGCACGCCAACGCCAGCCCCGCGCGGCTAGTCGATTGTGCTCCTGTGTTAGCGGAGAAGGTTGTCCACTACAGTGGGTTTGTCCAGGGAAGAGTGGTTTGTCTACTTTGGCCTCTGGGCGTCCAGCGGTCGAGCGCTCGACCCAGTGGATCAACAAATTCGTCTCCATCGGGGGTGTGGGGACTTCTCTCCGTGGGAAGGGCATCACTTCGTGGGGAAGCGGGCAGGCAACACGCGAAACTCGCTTAGCCGAGCCAGGCTTCGCGCTGCAGGCTTGCTTGGGCGGCGGCCAGGTAGACGCGGGCGGCCAGCCATGCTTCTGCCGAGGGCGCCTCGCGCAGGCGCCGTAGGAGTGCCGCCGCGGTTGGCAGTTGGCTGTCCGCCAGCT
>JAFAZN010000275.1 GCA_019239775.1 Chloroflexota bacterium | reverse complement strand
ACGTGTTCTGCACGAACCACCAGATCGGCCGCATGCCGCGCGACCTGGTGGATCGCTCAATCGAGCTCTTCGGCAGAGAGGTGATTCCCGCCTTCGCAGGCGTCCCTGCGTAACACGCTTCCTCTTCTCTGACGAGGAGGGATCCTTTCCTTCAAGGGATTCCCCCTCACAGGGATCCTTTCCTCAGAGGGAGTTCCCGTTACTGCGTTGGAGCGCTCGGAAGCGTACTGCCCGAGCACTCTACGCAGAAGCGAGATACACCAGGAAGGATCCTGGACCTCTCACAGGAGGGATCCTGGACCTCTCACAGGAAGGGTCCTGGACCTCTCAAACGATGTTGCTCAGGAGAATGAGAACGGCGGATAGCGGTCGGTAAGCCCGAGGAAGTAGCTGTAGACGCGGGCTGTCCACACCAGCGTCCCTGCTACCAGCGTGAATGCCCAACCTGGGTACACACCCCCGAAGAGCACCCAGATCCAGATCACCAGCTGACATGCACTCACGGCGATGCTGAGCGCGTACAGCACGATGAAGTGAGGGATCAGGATGATGTACTTGACCAGGATACCGATGATCGGGATCGCCCAGAATCGGCTGCTGGACTCGGGACGGGCGATGAATACGTCGCCTGGCGCGTCCATGCTGAATGCCGGGTAGGCGTCGCTCAAGCCGTAGAGGTAATAGGCCATCCTCAGATACCAGCGGACGAATCCGGCGTTCAGGCCAAAGGCCCAGTCGGGGTATCGCCCCATGAACAGCACCGGAATCCAGATCACCAGGTGCGCGATGCCCAATACGATCCCGAGGACGTAAAGAATGATGAAATGCGGGATCAGGATGATCCCTTTGACCAGAATACCGATGATCGGGATCGCCCAGAATCGGCTGCTGCTCGGCGGTCGCACCGCCGTCAATGCAACCGGGTAAGCACCCGGCGTCAGTTCTGTCACCCTGTGAATCTCCCTTCAAGATTCAAAGTACGACGTATCTGTCGGTCCAGCCCGCGTCCGGTACGGGAATGTTATGTGGCGGCTGCACCATCGATCGGCCAGAATGGTTGATAAAAGTAGCCAATGCGCCGGTACCTGTCTGCCCTGCTGCTCAGCGTCGTCCTGCTGGGCAGCGCAAGTGTGCCGGCGGCGGCTGACCCCTGGTACGCCTCAACTCCGGTCCTCGGCATTGTTGACGCCGGCCGCTCGGCCGCGGCAGCGAAAAAAGCGGGCGCCACGTGGGATCGCGCGCTGTTCCTCTGGCAGTTGATCCAGCCGAACGGCACCAACGACTGGAACCTCGACAGTTATGTCGATCAGGCAAAACTCTCCACCACGCTGAACAGTGGCCTGCCGGTCGTCGGTGTGGTGCAGGGCACACCCGCGTGGGCCGATGGCGATTATCACGATGGCGCCTCGGGCGTCCCAACCGGGCTCGATTACCCAGTCGATGATCCGCGCAACACCTTTGGCCAATACATGCTGCGGCTGGTGCGTGCGTACAAAGGGCACATCAAGACGTGGGTGATCTGGAACGAACCGGACTTTCTGCCGGGCGAGTCCGGCACGTGGTGGACCTGGTCAGGGAACACCGCGGACTTTTATCGCCTGCTGAAAACGGCATATCGCGCAGTGAAGGCCGTAGACCCCGGTGCGACGGTCGTTTTTCCCGCAACGACCTATTTCACCGACGCGGTGCACGGTCGCGAGCTGTTCCTTGCCCGCGTGCTGCAGGAAGCCAACAAGGACCCTGAAGCGCCGGCGAACGGCTATTTCTTCGACGCGGTGGCCGTGAATCTGTACTGCTCGCTGGATGCGGTGTATCGCGTACACGGCATTTACGCTTCGATCCTGGCGCAATACCAGCTGGAAAAACCGCTGTGGCTGACCGAAACCAATTGCCCCGTCTATAACGACGCCACGGTCCCCGAGCCGGCCTCAGGCCGCATCACCACGAGTGAGCAAGCCGCCTACCTCATCGAAGCCGTGGCCCTAGCACGTGCAGCGGGCTACCAACGAATTGGCTGGTACACCATGGTCGATCACGACGCGAGCAGCGGGATCGTCGATCGTTGGGGGCTGCTCCGAAGTGACGGAACTCCGCGACCAGCCTTCCAGGCATTTGAGGCCGCGTCCGCGTACCTGTCGCGTTCGGATGTGGTGGTGCATCTCGCGCCGTTTGGCACCGCCACGGCCGATGGCTGGCCGCTCACGCGCATCGTGGTTGACGATCCGCTGCAGCACACTCGCGTCCAAATCCTGTGGCGCACCACCGACGGACCGGCAACTGTTAACGTCGCCGCTGCCGGCAGTGCGGCCCAGGTGGTGGATCCGCTTGGCTTCAGCACCGCCGCGCAGCGCACCGATCAGGGTTGGACGGTGCAACTCCCACCACCGCGGGTGCCCCAGTCCTCAGACCCTCCGGGATTTCAATCTGCTGGCTATCCGGTGCTGTTGGTTGAAACTGGTCTCCCGTTTGTGAGCTGGAATGCCGATCCGCCGGCCATTAGCTCGCCACTGATGGCACTCACACCGTCGGTGCTGGAGGCCGTGCCATCGGCGCCGCTGATCGCGCGACCTGCACCGTCGCCGGGAGGTTCGTCTCCGGCCGCGGCGTTGCCGGCCATCATCCAGCCCGGGCCGAGCCTCGTGCTCAGTGTGGGCAACCCACAACCAAACGACTCGCTGCCGCGCGGCAAGTACGTGATGCAGGGAGTGGCATTTGACCGCGCTGCCGGGTCCGGCAGCGGTGTCGATCGAGTCTCCGTGTTCGTGGACGACCGCGACGCCGGCGGCCAGCACGTGGGCGACGCGACCCTGGGTCAGCCGGTCGCCAACGGCTTTTCAGCAACTGTGGACTTGAGCAAACTGAGCGGCGCGCACACCTTGTTTGTGTACGCCCGCTCGTCAGTCACCGGGAAGGAGACGGTCGTCAACTTCCCCGTGACCATCCACTAACCGTTAGTCGGCGGCGGCTCCGTTTGTGCGCCCGCTGGCTCGCTCCAGCATGGCGCGGCGCACGCGCTCGGGCGTGAGCGGCAGCTCGGTCACTCGAGCTCCAGTTGCCGCGGCCACGGCGTTGGCCACCGCCGCGCCACCAGGAATGACCGGAGGCTCGCCCACCGGCTTCGCGCCGTAGGGGCCAATCGGCGAGGGCACCTCCACCAGGATGGCTTCCAGCTCGGGGATCTGGCGCGCCTTCGGCACCGTGTAATCCATGAAGCTGGAGGTGATCGGCGTCCCGGACTCGTCGTGGATGATCTCTTCGTAGACCGCCCAGCCGACGCCCTGTGCACCGCCGCCATGGATCTGCTCCTCGACGGTCGCGGGATTGATGGCCTTGCCGACGTCCTGTATGACCACGTAGCGCACCGGCTCCACGCGGCCAGTCTCGGGATCGACGCGCACGCGACAGATGTGCACACCCGTACCCGGGCTGCGCTGCGTAATCGCGGATTCACCCTTGCCAACTACCGGCTCGTGCTTGGCGCCGAACGAAGCGCTGAGCCGATAAATCTCGCGCAGCGTCTTGACTTTGCCTGGCACGCCGTGCACGCGAACCTCGCCACCCACCAGCTCGAGATCTTCGACGGATGCCTCGAGCTCCGCCGCGGCAATCTTGAACACGCGATCGCGCGCCTCTTGCGCCGCTCGGAGCACCGCCGGGCCCATCGTGTAAATGGTCTTGCTGCCACCAGTTGCGCCGGAGTACGGCGCGGCGTCGGTATCAACCGTGCTCACACGCACCTGGTCGGCGCTCTCCATGCCGAACGCCTCGGCGGCAATGACCTGGAGGCCGTTATTGGTACCGGTCAGGTCCACTGAACCGATGGCGACTTTCAGCGTGCCGTCCGATTCCAGCCGGCACAACGCCGAAGCGGGCTCGGTCCCGCCGAACCATCCGCCGAGCGCAACGCCGACGCCTTCATTCGGGCCGGCCGCGTTCAACTCGGCGCGGTAAATCGGCTCGGCACGCTCGAGGCACTGCATCAGTCCAATCGGCGGCCACGGCGTGCCGTCAGGTCGTATGTCACCACCCCGGGCGGCGTTTTTCTTGCGGGTTTCCATCTGGTCCATGCCGAGCTTTTCGATGAGCTCGCCGACGATACTCTCGCCCGCGAACATCGCCTGCGGCAGGCCAGGTGCACGGTATGCGCCGGTCGGCGTCTTGTGGGTGACAACCTCGGTGGCATCGAGATCGAGGTTCTCCCAGCGGTAGAACACGCCCAGGCACAGCGCCGCGTGGCCCGCAGGCGAACCAGCTTTGGCGCCCGAGTCGAATATGACCTCGCCCTTGAGCGCGGTGAACGTGCCGTCTTTGCGTGCGCCGGCGGTGACCCTGAAGATCGACGATGGCGCCGGGCCAGCGGAGCTGAAATCTTCAATGCGGGTGAAGGCCAGCCGTACTGGTCGACCAACCGCAACCGAGCACGCGGCGACCAATGGCTCGATCAGCCCGAATTTGCCGCCGAAGCCGCCGCCAACAGGCATGGCGTACACGCGGACCTGCGAAGGCGACTTGCCCAGCACATGGGCGACGGTGTCGCGGGTGCGGAACATGGCCTGGGTGCACGCGTATACGACCACGTTGCCGAGGGCATCCACGGTCGCGGCGCACACCTGCGGCTCCATGTAGCTCTGGTGGACCCAGGGGGTGCGATATTCGCGCTGCACGATAACGTCGGCTTCGGCAAGCGCCTTGTCGACGTCGCCGCGGTGATATCGCTGGTGGCTGGCCACGTTCGGCGCCTGCGGCTTTTCGGCTTCGCTGCCACCCGCGGACGCGCCGTGCATGCCAAGCTCTTCCTCGTCGTCCTGGCCGCGCGCGCGAACCACCGGCGCATTGGGCTGCATTGCTCGCAGCGGATCAATTGCGGCATCCAGCGGCTCGTATTCGACTTCTACGAGCTGCGAGCCGTCTTCGGCGGCGGCTTCACTTTCGGCCAGCACCACGGCCACCGGCTGGCCAACGTAGGTGGCGCGCTCGAAGGCCATCACGATGCTGCGGGCTTCGACCGCGGCGCGGATGTCCTGCACCGGCAGGTCCTTCGCGGTGAGGACCGCGATCACACCTGGGGTTTGGAGAGCTTCGTCTTTGTTGATGCTGACAATGCGCGCAGACGCGTGGGGGCTGCGCACCAACCGGCCGTGCAACAGTCCTGGCAGGACCAGATCACCCGTGTAGCGCACTTGCCCAGTTAATCGTTCGGGCGAGTCCGCCCGCCGCATCCGCTTGCCAACGAGGCGCAGCGGCGTCTGATCTACCACAGCCATACGCGATCAATTGTACTTGGGCCCTCGCCAGGCCCCGTGGCTTTGGCGGTACCCTTCGCGTCGGTATGGCAGCGGACTACGACCTGGTCATCGTCGGTGGCGGCCTCGCTGGGCTCACCGCGGCGCTGTATGGCGCGCGCTTCGGCCTGCACACCTGCGTCGTCGAGCAGATGGCCGCGGGCGGCCAGGTGCTCAACGTGGAGAAGATCGAGAACTTTCCTGGCTTCCCGCAGGGCATTGCTGGCTTCGACCTGGGCCCAATCGTCCAGGAGCAAGCTGAGGCCGCCGGCGCCGAGTTCACCATGGATACTGCCATTGGCCTTAATGTCGACGGCGACCGTCGCATTCTGCGTTGCGAAGGCGCCGAACTCAGCGCAAGAGCGATCATCATCGCCGCGGGCTCGGGGTTCCGTCAACTCGGTATTCCGGGAGAGGCCGAGTTCGTCGGCAAGGGCGTTTCACATTGCGCTTCGTGCGACGCCCCGTTCTTCATCGGCAAGGACGTGGCGGTCATCGGCGGCGGCGACTCCGCCCTCGACGAGGCGGCGGTCCTCGCCGCGCAGGTCGGCCGCGTGACCGTGCTCCACCGCCGCGCCGCGTTCAGCGCGCAGCAGGTTGCCGTGAACCGACTCGCGGAGCTGCCAAACGTGGAGACCCGCTTCAACATCGAGGTCAAGGGCATCGTCGGCAACCAGACCGTGTCTTCACTGAAGCTGTCCGATGGATCGAACCTCCAGGTTTCGGGAGTCTTCGTCTTCGTAGGTCTCGAACCGAACACCGCGTTTCTGCAGGGGACGACGGACCTCGACGGCGCTGGACACGTCAGCGTGGACAGCCACCTACAGACCAACGTGCCTGGTGTCTTTGCCGCAGGCGACATTCGCCAGGGGTCCGCGCGGCAGCTGGTCTCTGCAGCCGGCGACGGCGCCTCAGCCGCAGTGTTTGCGGCTCAGTACCTCAACGGCCGTTGAGTCGCGCTACGACGGGCGCGAAGGCATCCATCGCCGCGGCGAAGACCATCACGTAGGAGATGCCCAGCCGTTCGCGGCGCTCCTGGAGCTGGTCGACGATGCTGTCAACGCTCCCCAGCAGGAATGAGTTCGAGGCGTCAACTTGCGCGCGCGTGAGCTGCAGCTGCGCACCAAGCTGCTCCGCCGCAGCGCCGCGATTGTCCGTGACCTCAACGCGCGACGCGAACACGCTGAGCTCCAGGTCCTGGAAGCGCGGACCTGCGGCCTCGCGCACCGTCGCTACTTGCCAGGCCGCGTCGGCGACGTTGATCTGCTCCACACCAGTCGCGCGCTCTGCGAACTGGTGGTCCTCGAGCGCGACGATGTCCGCCTCGTGCGCAGCGAGCTCGAGCATCCTGCGGCGCGTGCCGGCGATCAGCAGCCGCGGCTTGCGGCGCGGGTACGCTTCCAGGTTTTCAATCTTGTAGAAGCGTCCGTCGAAGTTGATCGGGCCTTCGGCGGTGAAGAGTGCACGCAAGATCTGCACGGCTTCTGTCAGCCTGGCAACGCGCACTGCCGGCGGATCGAACGGTAGGCCGGAAGCGCGATAGTCGGCTTCCATCCAGCCCGCGCCGATACCTAATTCCAGGCGGCCGTCGGTCATCAGGTCGATCGTCGCGGCTTCTTTGGCCAGCACCGCTGGATGGCGGAAGTCGTTGTCGAGCACGATCGTGCCGACGTTGAGCTTCTGCGTGTGCATGGCGGCTGCCAACAACGCGGGCAGTGGGGCCATCAGGCGGCCGAAGTGGTCGGGCAGCAGCAGGGTCGAATAACCGAGGTCCTCGGCCTTGCGGGCCAGGTCGAGCCATTCGGCACGAGTAGGCCGGCTGCCGCTAACCCCGAATCTGAACGGTTTTCCCATAGTGTTTGGTAAGGCTATCGAGTCCACGTACAAGCCGCGGGACGGTGGCACTCCGTGGGGTAGTCACTCCGTAGGTTGAATCACATCCGTGGTTCGATACTGCGTAGGTTGAACACTCCGTGGGGCGATCACGTCCGTGGGTCAGCCACTCCGTGGGGTTGCGCTTCGTGAGGTACATACCTCGGTAAGACCCGTTACTGCGTAGACACTTCACTCCGTGGTTTGCAGTTCCGTGGGTTGGTTACTCCGTGGGTGGCGCGACGAACGGTGTGGCACGCAATGTGCGGCCATTTCGGGTAACCCTTTTTCGGGAGGAGACCGAACCCCATGCAGGAAGCTCGGTACCTTGGACGGCTCGAGCCCGGAATGGACGTCTGTGACGTCGACGGCAACAAGTTCGGGAGCATCGGGCGCGTGTATCGGCACGAGATGGCAGCCGCCGCGGTTGGCGGCGAAACGGGTGGCGTAGGCACCATGCCAATGCCTCGTGAAGAAATCCTCGAGGTCAAGACCGGTGTGTTCGGCCTAGGCAAGCACCTGTACGTCCCGTTCAGCGCAATCCAGGACGTGACCTCGGGCTGCGTGTTCATCAACCAGCCCAAGGACACCGTCGATCAGCAGGGTTGGGACGTCAAACCTGACTATCTAGACGAACTCAGCTGATTCAGGATCGGCTGGGCAAGCCTCAGAACTTGCTCGGCCGAGACGCTATCGGCGTCAAGCCAGACGATGTCCGGCTTGGCGCCGAACCATGTCATCTGTCGCTTGGCGTACTGGTGGGTGGCGTGCTTGAACTGGGTGGTGGCGCTGGATAGGTCACTCTCACCCATCACGAACCGCGACACCTCGCGATACCCGAGTCCGCTCATCGACGGCAGCGTGGGTGCGTAGCCGCGCTGCAGCAACCGCTGGACCTCATCCACAAAGCCGCTGGCTAGCCAGGTGTCGATGCGGGCATCAATGCGCGCATAGAGCGCCTGTCGCTCGAGGCGCAGACCGATCTGCAGGGCAGGCACCGCCCGGTCGCCCGATGGTTGCTGCGATGTCGAAAACGGTCGTCCTGTGGCGTGGAAGACTTCGAGCGCACGAATCACGCGACGCACGTTGCGTGGATCGATCCGCTGGGCGCTGACCGGATCGACCACAGCCAAGTCCCGCTGCAGCGCCTGCCAGCCTTCACTGTGCGCGCGCTCCTCCAGCCTTGCGCGGAACTCCAGGTCGGGTGGGACGTCCGGCATTGAGAGACCGTCGCACACCCCGCTGACATAGAGCCCGGCGCCGCCCACCAGCAGCGGCAGCCGGCCACGCTGGCGAATGCGCTCGATCGCGGCACGTGCCTGCTGCTGATAGAGCGCCAGCGAGAAGGCTTCGTCAGGATCGACGACGTCGATCAGGTGATGCGGCAGCCGTTGCCGCTCTCCGAGGCTCGGTTTAGCCGTGCCAATGTCCATCCAGCGGTACACCGTCCGCGAATCAGCCGAAACGACTTCGACTGGCGCGTGCTCTGCTAACGCCAGCGCCAGGGCGGTCTTGCCAACCCCCGTCGGTCCGACGATCGCCAGAATCTGCGCACTAGCCACCAGGTCTGTTTCTCTTCGCGAATGCTAGTCTTCGCGTGACGGTAACTCCGGTAAAGTCGGTGCCGATGACAGCCACCGTTCGGGATCCGCAGGAACTCCTAGAGTCGGTTTACGGGTACCGCGAGTTCCGTCCCGGCCAGCGCGAGATCATCGACGCCGTGTTGGCCGGCCGAGACTGCATCGGCCTCATGCCAACCGGTGCCGGCAAGTCACTGACATTCCAGATCCCCGCGAAGCTGCTCAAAGGCACCGTTTTGGTGCTCTCACCACTGATTTCGCTGATGAAGGACCAGGTCGATGCTCTCGAACGGCTCGGCTTCCGGGCAGCGCTGTTCAACTCCACCCTGGGTGACGCAGAACGTACTGAGGTCCTCAGGCGTCTAAGGCGCGGTGACCTCGAGCTGCTGTATGTGGCGCCTGAAGCACTGCGAAACGCGTTGCGAAACGTCTTTGCCGATTGCCCGATCAGCCTCGTGGTCGTGGACGAGGCGCACTGCATCAGCCACTGGGGCCACGACTTCCGTCCCGCGTACCGCCAGTTGCGAGACCTCAAGCAGCAGCTGGGCGACATTCCCGTTCTGGCCTTGACCGCAACGGCGACCCGACGCGTCGCGCTCGACATCATTCGCCAGCTCGGCATGCGCAAGCCGGCCGGCTACAAAGGCACCTTCTATCGACCCAACCTGCGCATCATCGCCCAGAAAAAGGGCGGCGGCCGTGATACCCGCCGCGACATGCTCAGCGTGGTGCGCGGGCATCGGGACGAGAGTGGCATCGTGTACTGCGCCACACGGCGTTCGGTTGACTCGCTGACCGAGTGGTTTGGAAAGCAGGGGGTACGCGCGCTGGCGTATCACGCTGGCCTGGACGATCGCGCCCGCGAGCGCAACCAGGAGGCGTTCGCCCGCGACCAGGTGGACGTGGTCGTCGCGACCGTCGCATTCGGCATGGGCATCGATAAGAGCAACGTGCGCTTCGTGATCCATCGCGACATGCCGCGCAGCATCGAGGCCTGGTACCAGGAGATTGGTCGCGCGGGGCGCGACGGGCTGCCGAGCGATTGCATCACCTTCTATTCATGGGCTGACGTGATTGGCTACGACACCTTTCTGTCTGAGATCGCAGATCCCGAGTTGCGCGACGAAACACGTTCGAAGACCCTCGGTCTGTTTCGGCTACTGGATCGAGGCGGCTGCCGCCACCAGGCATTGTGCGGCTACTTCGACGAGGCGATCGCTCCGTGTGGTGACGCCTGTGATGCGTGCCTCGGGCTCAACCTGGATGACGTTTCTCCATCACGCTCCCGGTCCTCGTCTGCGTTTGGCTCTGGCTCTGGCGGTGCTGGTGCGGCGTTTGGCTCTGGCTCTGGCGTTCGGGGTGCGGCTGCCTTCGAGCGCTCTCCGTCACCGTCGCAGCGGTCCTTTGTGCCTTCCTGGAAGCAGCCAACGACAGTCAGCGAGACAGCCGTCTTCGAGCGCCTGCGCGCGCTGCGCCGCCAGGTGGCGGACCGAGAGAACGTCCCCGCGTATATCGTCTTCAACGACGCCGTGCTGCGCGAGATGGCCCGCCGGCTGCCAACCTCCGATGCGCAGCTCCTGGCGATTCCAGGCGTAGGCCCCGCCAAGCTCGCCCGCTACGGCGCCACCTTCCTGGACGCAATTCGCAGCTACCGCAGTTCCACTCCGTAAGGAAGTCACACCCGTGAGAGACATCTCTCGGTGGTCTGTACCTCCGTGGGTTGCACTCCCGTGAGGGACATCACCCGGTTAGGGACTGCACCTTGGTGAGGTGAGGCGTCAGGCGGCCTGCTCAATCTCTGCGCGCATTTGCTCCTTGCAGTTCGGGCAGATGCCGTGCGTTGCGGATTTGATCTTGCGGCCTGGCTGCAGCGAGTAGCGTCCCGCGCCGTCCACGACCAGCAAGCACCAAGCGCACTGTCGGATCTCAGGCATCGATCACGTTGTCGCGCCGCATGGGCTGATACTTCGGGTCCCAATTGATGATGTGGTGCACCGAGCGAGGCGGCGTCTCCTCGTAGACCCACATCTTGGTGTGCGCCGCGTCAGCCCAGCGATCAAACAGCCGCACGTGGCCGTCGCCCTCCGGGTCGGCACCCGTGGTGAGGTTGAGCGCGTCGCCGGCCTGCAATTCGTCCTTCGAGACAGCGTGCGAAACGGCGGACAGGTTGTCAGTGGTGTGGCGTGAGACGCCCCAAACCTTGCTGACAAAGGCCGAGCAGTCCAGGCCGGAAGTGGCGGTGCCGCCCCAGACGTATGGGATGCCCATCAGTTGATCCGCGCTCTTGAGGATGTCGCTGCGAGAGAGCGGCGCCGGGCCTCCAGGCGTGAACTGGGCGGGCGTTGCAGGCGCGGCAGGCGCAGCAGCACCGAGCATGGCCGAGTGAAACACCGGTGCCTGCCCCAAGGCCTGCGGCAGCACCACTGGCTTCTTGGATATGCTGGCCGCCTTGAGCAACTCCGCAAAGTGCGTCGGTGCTGTTCCAGTCGAGACAACCCGCTTCACCGGCAGATTCGAGCGCAACAGTGCGAGAGTGGCGGCGGTCGGGGCGGTCATCGCAATCGGCCGCAGTATGCGCTTGCTGTAGGGGGGACCATAGGCCGGAAGGTCCCGCATCCATGCGCCGAAAGTCCCGTTAGCCGTCTTAGACGGTTACGAGGGCAGGGCCGCCGGCCAGGACGGGTTTGAGGTGCTGGCCCGTGTAGCTGGCGGGGTTGGCGGCGATGTCTTCGGGCGTGCCCACCGCGATGATCTGACCACCGGCGTCACCGCCTTCTGGACCGAGGTCGATCACCCAGTCGGCGGTCTTGATTACGTCCAGGTTGTGCTCGATTACCACGACGGTGTTGCCAGCATCCACCAGGCGGCCCAGCACCCCGAGCAGATGCTCCACGTCTGCGAAGTGCAAACCGGTCGTCGGTTCATCCAGGAGGTACATCGTCCGGCCGGTGGCACGGCGAGAGAGCTCAGAGGAGAGCTTCACACGCTGTGCCTCGCCGCCTGAGAGCGTGGTGGCCGGTTGCCCCAGATGGATATACCCAAGCCCCACCTCGCACAAGGTCCGCAACTTCACCGAGATATTCGGGATGTTCTGGAAAACGTCCAGCGCCTCTTCCGCGGTCATCTCCAGCACTTCAGCAATGGAGTAACCCTTGTATTTGATTTCCAGCGTTTCGCGGTTGTAACGCTTTCCGCCGCAGACTTCGCACGGAACATACACGTCTGGGAGGAATTGCATCTCGATCTTCAAGATGCCGTCGCCTTCGCACGCCTCACAGCGGCCGCCCTTGACGTTGAACGAAAATCTGCCCGCCTGATACCCCCTGACGCGCGCCTCCGGTACTTGCGCATAGAGATCCCGAATCGGGGTGAACAGTCCAACGTAGGTTGCGGGATTACTCCGTGGCGTACGTCCGATGGGGGATTGGTCGATATCGATGACCTTGTCCAGGTGCTGCAGTCCATCAATGCGATCGTGCGCTCCGGCCGGTTCGCGCGACTTCAACAACCGCTGCGACAGCGCCGGATAGAGCGTATTGGTGATCAGCGACGACTTGCCGGAGCCCGAAACGCCAGTGATCACAACTAATCGGCCGAGCGGGATCTCGGCGGTGATGTTCTTCAGGTTGTTTTCGCGCGCACCGACGATGCGCACCCATTTATCGCTCCCACCGCGGCGTTGCGATGGTACCGGCACCACGCGTTCACCCTTCAAGAACTTCCCGGTGAGCGAGGCCCGTGTTTTCATAATCGTCTGGATTGGTCCTTGGGCCACGACGTACCCGCCATGCTCCCCGGCGCCTGGTCCCATGTCGACGATCCAGTCCGCGGCGCGCATCGTTTCTTCATCGTGCTCGACGACGATCAGCGTGTTGCCCAGGTCGCGCAGTCGCTCCAATGTGCGAATCAATCGCGCGTTGTCGCGCTGGTGCAGCCCGATGCTCGGCTCGTCCAGGATGTACAGCACACCCATCAGGCCGGAGCCAATCTGCGTCGCCAGGCGGATGCGCTGCGCCTCTCCGCCTGAGAGTGTTGCCGCTGTCCGACTGAGCGTGAGGTAGTCCAGCCCCACGTCCACAAGGAACCGCAGTCGCTCACGGATTTCTTTGAGGATCTGGCGACCAATCGTGAACTCCCGTTCCGAGAGCGTGAGGTTCCGCTCCGCGGCGTATGGGTCCACGTCCGCGGTCGCACGCGCATGGCCATTTCGGGCGGAGCCGGAGACACGTCCATTGCGCGGCGCGTCAGCATATGGGACGCGTTCCTCCAGGGCCGTGAAAAACTCGCGCGCTTTGAGCA
This sequence comes from Chloroflexota bacterium, assembly GCA_019239775.1. GTDB lineage: Bacteria > Chloroflexota > UBA6077 > UBA6077 > CF-72 > CF-72. The sequence continues at coordinate 4,001 of JAFAZN010000275.1, read as the reverse complement.
CCGAGTAGTCCACCACCTCGCGAATATTGCGGCCCGCAATGGTGACCGCCAACGCCTCCGGTTTGAGGCGCGCGCCGTGACAGGTCGGGCATGGCCGCGGCGCCATGTACTTCTGCAAGTCCTCGCGAATGAATTCGCTGTCGGTCTCTTTGAAGCGCCGCTCCAGGTTCGGAATGATGCCTTCATAATGAGCCCGATATTCGCGGCTGCGCCCGCTTTTGGACTGATACAGCATCACGATCCGCTCGCCACCGGAGCCGTACAGGATTTTGTCGATCTGGTCCTTCTTGAGATTGCGGATCGGGGTGTCCATGGAAAAGCCGTAGTACCGCGCGACGGACTCCAGCAGCGACTTGTAATAGGAGTTGCCATTCCAACCGGCTTTGCCCCACGCGGCGATAGCGCCCTGGTTCAGACTGAGGTCCTTGTTCGCGAGAACCAGGTCTGGATCAACCTCTAACCGAGTTCCAAGTCCTGTACACGTCGGACATGCACCGTGTGGCGTATTGAATGAGAAACTGCGAGGCTCCAATGCGGGAATTGAGGTCCCGTCGTAGGGACACGCGAAGTTCTCGGAAAACAACGTGTCAGTCCACGTCCCGCCGGCAGCGGGTTCGCTGATGATGACCTGTCCGGTGCCGAGCTTCAGCGCCTGCTCGATGGAGTCCGCGATGCGCGACTTATCCTCGTGCTCGCGCGAAACCGCGAGTCGGTCCACCACCACCGCGATCGAGTGGTTCTTGCGTTTCTCCAGCTCAATTTTTTCTGAGAGATCACGCACTTCGCCGTCGACCCTGACGCGGACATAGCCTGCCTTCCGCACGTCGTCGAACACGTCCTGGAACTCGCCTTTGCGTCCCTCGATCAGTGGCGCCAGGATCATGATGCGGGCGCCCTCGGGCATATCCAGGACCGCATCGATGATCTGCTCCGACGTCTGTTGTTGGATCGGTCGGTGACACTTCGGACAATGCGGATGGCCGGTCCTGGCGAACAAAAGTCGGAGATAGTCGTAGATCTCCGTGACCGTACCGACGGTCGAACGCGGGTTGTGGCTGGCGCCTTTCTGATCGATGGAGATGGCCGGCGACAGGCCCGAGATGTACTCGACGTCGGGCTTGTCCATCTGGCCCAGGAACTGGCGGGCGTAGCTCGACAGGCTTTCGACGTAGCGCCGCTGACCCTCGGCGTAGATCGTGTCGAAGGCAAGCGACGACTTCCCGCTCCCGCTCAGGCCGGTGATCACCACCAGCTTGTCCCTGGGCAGAATCAGGTCGACGTTCTTCAGGTTGTGCTGCCGCGCACCGCGAATCTCTATCTTGTCTAAAGGCATCTACCCGATCCGAACCGCTACAGCGTACCGCGCTCGAACATGCGTTCCAAGCCGGCGCACCGCGCTTAAGTATGGAGGGACATGCGGTCAATCCGTGACCGTTTTTCCCGCCGGCGCGGGCCAGGTTCAGCGGCGGGAGGCCGAGGCGGCGCGGTTGGGTCGCTGGACCAGCTCGCGCGGGACGATCCGCTCAGGTTCCTCCATCGCCAGAGTTCGCCGCAATTCAACGACCTGATCTCTGAGCAGCGCTGCCTTCTCGAACTCCAGGGCTCGCGCAGCTTCTTTCATCTGCCCTTCCAGGTCCTTGATGAGCCGGTACAGCTCATCTTTTGGCAATTCGAGCGCGCTGGTGACGTGCGCGGTCTCCTCGTGCGCCTTAGCGACAGCCCGGACGCGTTCAGTAATGTCGCGAATGGCCTTCTTGATGCCGGTCGGCGTCAGCCCGTGCTCCTCGTTGTAGACCTGCTGCTTGGCGCGGCGGCGATACGTCTCGTCGATGGCGCGGCGCATCGATTCGGTGAGCTGATCGGCGTACATGATCACGTGGCCGTCGACGTGACGCGCCGCCCGGCCGATGGTCTGGATCAACGACGAATTCGAGCGCAGGTAGCCTTCCTTATCCGCATCGAGGATGGCCACGAGCGAGACTTCAGGCAGGTCAAGGCCCTCGCGCAGCAGGTTGATACCGACCACCACATCGTAGACACCCAGGCGCAGGTCGCGCAGGATTTCGACCCGTTCCAGTGTGTCGACCTCCGAGTGGAGGTAGTGCACCTTGACGTTGGCTTCTCGGAGGAAATCCGCCAGGTCTTCGGCCATGCGCTTCGTGAGCGTGGTCACCAGGACGCGTTCGCCGCGCGCGACGCGATGCCCAATCTGCTCCATCAGGTCGTCGATCTGGCCGCGCGTGGCTTTGACCTCGATCTCGGGATCGAGCAAACCCGTTGGACGGATGAGCTGCTCTGCACCGTAAATCCGGATCAACCCCTCGCCGCCCGCTCCTTCCACCTCTGGTAGAGGCTCTATCACGGAGGTGCGATCTGCTTCTTCTGCGTCAACCCCGCCCTCACCCGCGGTGCGCGCGACCTCTCCGAGAGCAAGGCGTGAATGCCCGTTCGCACGCGGTTTCGGCGGCGAAACGCGGCGCTCCCAGTCCGGCACTGAGAACACCGACGGCGGCGAGCTCTCCGAGTCTGGTACCCGTGAGACCGAGTACTCGTACGGCCCAGGCGTGGCCGACACGAAGATCATCTGCCCCAATCGCTCCTCGTACTCGTGGAACATCAGCGGGCGATTGTCCAGTGCCGACGGCAGCCGGAAGCCGTACTCAACCAGGATTTCTTTGCGGGCGCGGTCGCCGTTGTACATGCCGCGCACCTGTGGGATGGTCATGTGCGACTCGTCGACGAAGCACACGAAGTCATCTGGGAAGTAGTCCATCAAGGTCCAGGGCGTGCTGCCCGGCTCGCGACGCGACAACGGACGCGAGTAGTTCTCGACGCCGGAGCAGAAACCGGTCTGCTCGAGCATTTCCATGTCGTACTGGGTGCGCTGGCGGAGGCGTTGCGCCTCGAGCAGCTTGTCCTGGGATTCGAACAGGCGGCACTGCTCTTCCATCTCGTCTGAGATGTCTTTCAGTGCTTCCTGCAGCTTCTGTCGACTGGTGACGAAGTAGCGCGCCGGGTAGACCTCGACTGTCTGGCGGTCGGCCAGGACCTCGCCAGTAAGCGGATCGACCTCGGTGATGCGCTCGAGCTCGTCGCCCCAGAAGGAGATACGCACGACGATTTCCTGCGACGCCGGGTGCACTTCCAGCGTGTCGCCGCGCACGCGGAACTTGCCGGCCGACAGGTCGTAGTCGTTGCGCTCGTAGTAGATGTCGGTCAGTCGACGCAGGATCTTGTCGCGCTTGTAGATCTCACCAACGCGCAGGCTGACGCTGTTCTGGCCGTACTCCTCCGGGTCACCCAGACCGTATATGCAGCTGACCGAAGCGACCACCAGGACGTCGCGCCTGGTCAGCAGCGATTGCATGGCCGAGTGGCGCAAGCGCTCGATGTCCTCGTTGACCAGGGTGTCCTTCTCGATATATGTATCGCTGCGCGGGATGTACGCCTCGGGCTGGTAGTAGTCGTAGTACGAGACGAAGTACTCGACGGCGTTGTTCGGGAAAAACTCCTTGAACTCGCTCGCCAGCTGCGCCGCCAAGGTCTTGTTGTGCGCCATCACCAGCGTAGGCCGCTGAATCTGCTGCACCACGTTGGCCATGGAAAATGTCTTGCCGCTGCCAGTGACCCCAAGCAGGGTCTGGTGCTTGAGCCCGGCCTTGATCCCGCGACTCAGCGCGTCGATGGCTTGAGGCTGGTCACCCGTAGGTCTGAAATCGGAGATCAGGTCAAAGCCAGACATGGCCCTTGAGTGTACCGTTCAGGCCGCACCGCCGACGCTGTATCCGCACGGAGCTGTCATCTCCACCAAGGTTGATGTCCCTCACGGCTAATGTCTCCACGGAGTGATGTCCTCACGGAGAAGATGTCCTCACGAAGTGGTGTCCTCACGGAGTGGTGTCCTCACGGAGGAGATGTCCTCACGGAGTGGTGTCCTCACGGAGGTAAGTCCTTACGCAGTAACGGTCCTGACCAAGGTGGAATGAAGTCCAACCGGGTGT
>JAFAZN010000254.1 GCA_019239775.1 Chloroflexota bacterium | reverse complement strand
TTCGGTCATGCCGGGCCAGCCCTGAATGCCGCCATAACTAATGAAGCGCGGCGATCCAAAGCTGGCGGAGTTGTAGAGGACGAGGACGGCCATAGACGCGCACGCGCCGAGACCTGCAAAGACCGCGGTCTGGAGCAGTTGCTGGCGTGAATGAGAACCAGCGTGAACGAGGGCGACGCACACCAGGATGGCCGCCGCTGGCGCGGCCGGGTATTCGCTGACCACAGCCCAACCACAGGCGACACCGACCAGCAGGCTCAGCCACGCATCACGGTGGCGGCCGGCACAGTCGCGCAGCGCCAGGGTGCCCACGAACGCGACCATGAGGCAGCCCGCGGTTAACGCGTTGCCCCACAGTTCGGTGGCATAGGCCCAGGCGGGGCTGGCGAGGCCGTAGCCCAAGGCCGCGACCGCGGCGCCGGTGGCCGAGGCGCCGAGCACCCGGGCTGAGCGCGCCAGAGCAACTGCAGCAACGGTCGTCGGCAGACCGGCTGCCCAGATAGTGGACAGGTATGCCATCAGGGCCTGGCTGGTCGGCGCTTGCGCGTCTGCGCCCGCGGCTCGCACGAGTGCGGTCCAGGCCGCCGCGACCGGCACGGCGGTCAGCGCCTGGCCTGGCGCCTTGTCGCTGTAGAAGTGGCCGTTGACTTCGGCGCGGTCGCCGGTGTTCTGGACGTAGTCGTCGATGCGGGTGGTGTGCTGCTCGACGATGGCGCGCAGCAGGTCGAAACGCGAGTTCTGGTTCCAGCCGCCTGCCTGGAAGAAGTAGGCGTACGACACCATCAAGCCGATGACGAGCAGCCAATCGGCGCGACCGAACAGGCGATGGGCCATCGCTGGGTGAACTCTACACGCCAGTTCAGGTACAAAAGCTTGGCTATGCAAAAAGTGTGCGCCTCACCTGAAGATGCGCTGGCCGATCTCCAGGACGGCGCATCGATCGCGGTCTCTGGTTTCGGTACGAGCTACGGCTTTGCCTGCAGCCTGCTGGTGGCAGCCCGAGACAAAGGGGTCAGAAATCTCACGCTGGTGAGCAATGGACTGGGAGCCGTTGGGCAGCTTCGGGGCATGCTGCTGGTGGCCAGTGGCCAGGTGAGCAAGCTGATCGTGTCGTTTTCGTCGCGCCCGGGCATGCGCACGCCGGCCGACGACCTGATCGAGTCGGGTGATATCGAAGTCGAGCTGGTGCCGCAGGGCATCCTGGTGGAGCGCATGCGCGCGGCCGGTGCCGGAATTCCTGCGTTCTATTCGCCGGTTGGTGTGGGGACTCCCATCGCGGAAGGGAAGGAGGTCCGCTACTTCGACGGCAAGCCTTTCATTCTCGAGCAGGCATTGGCGGTGGATTACGCATTTCTGAAGGCGTATCGCGGCGATCGACTTGGCAATGTCGAAATGCGCGGCAGCTCGCGAAATTTCAATCCAGCATTTGCCAAAGCGGCCAAGCACGCGATTGTGGAAGTCGACGAGGTCGTGGATGTTGGCGTCATCGATCCCGAGCGTGTTGGATTGCCGACCATCCTGGTGGATCGCGTCGTGCAAAAGACCGTGGAGCCCGATCAAGCGCAACTCGCGCCGCGCCGTCCGGCCGACAAGCCGCGCGAGTATTTCGGGAAGCCGAGTTGGACGCGACAGGAGATGGCGCGAAAAACCGCGGCGCTCTTGCCCGCGCCGAGTTTTGTCAATCTCGGGACCGGTATCCCAACGCTGGTATCCAACTACATTGGCGATCGCGACATTACACTCCATGGCGAAAACGGCATCCTCGGCTACGGCCGAATGGTGCACGGCGACGAGATCGATCACGACGTCTTCAATGCCTCCGGCCAGTTTGTTGCGCCGATGCCAGGCGTCTCGTATTTCGACAGCGTGACGTCGTTTGAGATGGCGCGCAGTGGCAAGCTCGACGCGGTGGTGCTGGGCGCTTACCAGGTGGACCAGGAAGGCAACCTGGCGAACTTCAGTCTCGGCGATGCTCGCCTGGGCGGTATCGGCGGCGCCATGGATCTTGTTGCCGGCAAGCGGCAATTGATCATCATGATGGAGCACCGCGACAGCAAAGACCGCGCCAAACTGGTGCGCCAGGCGCAATTCCCACTCACGGGTGTCAACTGCGTCGATGTGGTGGTGACGGATCTGGCGATTTTGCGGCGAATTGATGGCCACTTCGTGGTCGAGGAGATTGCAGACGGTTTCACGTTCGACGAAATCCAGGCGCTAACGGAATTCGAGCTGAAACAATTAGCCGTCAGCCGTTAGCAATTGGTGATTCTTTTAAAAGCCCATTGGTGGTTAGTGCTTCGTAGGAAGTTGTTCGGTGATTGGAGAGGTAGTTGAGGAATTCGAACGTTTCACAAGAGACTGACACCAATGGCCATTCGCTAAAGGCCAATAGCTCCAAGGGGTTTTAAAAAAATGAGCATTCGAGGCAAGGCCTACGTCGTCGGTGCGTTTGAGCACCCGGACCGTGTCATACCAGATCGGTCCGTCGCCCAGATTCATGCCGAAAACACGGCCGGTGTGCTCAAAGACGCCGGACTGAAACTGTCGGATATCGACGGACTTTTCATCGTCGGCGGTGCCGGTGGCATGCTGCCAGTGGCGATGGCTGACTATCTCGGATTGACCAACCTCCGCATTCTGGATGGCACAGCGGTGGGCGGGTCTTCGCCGGTGTATCACATCGGCCATGCGGCTGCCGCCATTGCGGAAGGCAAGTGCAGCATCGCGCTGGTCTCACTGGCCAATCGACCACGCAGCGAAGCTGGCCCGCGCCAGGCGATTCCGAGCCCCGAATCTTCGTTTGAAGTGGTGTATGGCACCAGTACCCTTGGTATGTACGCGTTGGCGGCCCAGCGCCACATGTACGAGTTTGGGACTACCAGCGAGCAGTTGGCGTGGGTGAAAGTCGCGGCCTCGGAGCATGCGCAGTACAACCCCCACGCGCTGCTGCCAAAACCCGTTTCGGTCGAGGAAGTCGTCAACTCGCCGATGCTGAGCGATCCGCTTCACCGCCTGGACAGCTGCGTCGTTACGGATGGGGGTGGTGCGGTCATCATCGCCAGTCCGGAAGTCGCGCGGCAGATTCAACGTCCCAAGGTGAAGATCCTTGGCCACGGTGAGGCGCCCAAGCACACCAACAACGGCAAGATCGACCTGACCTATACGGGCGCGCGCTGGTCTGGACCTCGCGCATTCGAGGAGGCTGGCTGCAAGCCGTCGGATATCGACTACGCTTCGATATACGACTCGTTCACCATCACGGTGGTCGAAACGATCGAAGATCTGGGATTCTGCGAGAAAGGCAAGGGCGGCCAGTTTGTGGATGACGGAGGCCTGCGCGCTCGCGGCGGCAAGCTACCGGTCAACACCGACGGTGGTGGCCTGTGCAACAACCACCCGGGCATGGGCGGCATGATGAAAATCCTGGAGGGCGTGCGCCAGGTGCGCGGCGAAGCGCATCCAGAAGTCCAGGTCAAAGATCTTGAGCTGGCACTCGTGCACGGCACTGGTGGATCGCTGGGCACGCGCATGGCTAGCGCGACCCTGATTTTGGGAGTGGAGGATGCATGACTGTCAGTGAGAAAGTCCTGCCGGCGCCGGCGCCGTTCGTATTGCCCGAGGTCAAACCATTCTGGGATGCGACCGCCGAAGGCAAACTGTTGCTGCCAAAGTGCACCGAATGCAGCACGGTAATCTGGTTTCCAAGACCGTTCTGCCCCTCCTGCGCGTCCACGTCGGTGGAGTGGATTCAGGCGTCTGGACGTGGGACGGTGTACAGCTTTACGGTGAATCGCCGCGGCGTGGCCGACATGTCGGCCTACCGCGGCGCCGGCGAGTATGTCCTCGCCTACGTGGAGCTGGAGGAAGGGCCGCGAATCATGACGAATATCGTCGACTGCGACCCGAATACCGTAAAGATCGGCCAGAAGGTGGAGCTGGTGTTCCACAACACCGGCGAAGGAAGCGCCCTCGCCCGTTTTAAGCCGGTCTCAGCCTGACACAAGGTGGTCAGTTGTCGTCCTCGTGCGGCAGGCTGAAGGCGTACACCTTGTTATTGCCTGTCGTGCCTGAGGACGCGAACTGGCCATAGCCAGACCCCCAGTACACCATTCCATTCACAATCGAGGCACCCGAGCCGATCGAGCCACCGGTCGCAAAGCTCCATTTGATCTTGCCGGTGGCTCCGTTCAACGCATAGACATGGCCAGCCGCGTCAGATGAGCCGGCGTAGACGACGCCATTCGATGTAGCGGTTTGCCCAATGTCACCAAAGGTTGGTCCAGCTGGATCAGGCGTCTGCCACAGAATCTCACCGGTGGCGGCGTTCAGCGCCTCCCAGAATCCACCGGATGTGCTGCTCGCACTGCCTGGCGAAGGATGCGTCAGTGTGGTGGCCCCGTGGCCGGAGTTCGACTCCGCGACGTAGACCCTTCCGTCCGCCACCGACGATCCCCATTCGATCCCGCCGAATATGCCGCCGGGGCCGACCTGGGTGGCCCAGACCACCTTGCCGGTGGCGTCGTCCAATGCCCAGTACGTGCCGCCCTTGGTGCCCGCGCCGACCAGAGCCTTCCCGCCTGCGAAGAACACGTTTGGTCCAGAGCCAAAATCCGCGTCCGGGCTTTTCGGCGATGGGCAGTTTGGCAGCGCACTGAGAATGCAGCCGACGGTCCAGTTGTCGAACGACAGCGTTCCCGTGGCCCACTTTACTGCGCCCGTACGCAGGTCAAAGGCCATCAACGAATCGACATGATCGTCTGGTGAGTCGCAGTTCGTCCCGCCTGCATCGTGGCAGGCTTGCACGCTGGCAGGTACTGAGTAATTGTTGCCAGTCCCAACATAGAGGTCGCCGCGGTCGGGATCGATCGCAGCCGAACTGCCCCAGATCGCGCCACCGGTGTAACCGGACGGCATATCGAAGGTTTGCCACAGGACTTTGCCAGTTCGCGCATCGAGCGCGACCTCACTGCCACGGAAGATGCAGCACTGGTATCCAGGGACAAAAGCGGCCGTGATCTCCTCAACCGAAGAGACGCCAACGTAGACGACGCCGTTGAACACGACAGGCGATCCAGTAATTTGCGAGACGAACGTGCTATCAACCTGCGTAATCCACGCGAGTTTGCCGGTATGGGCGTCTACCGCGAAAACGTGTGCGCCCACTTTGCTGTCCTGGCCCCAGCCAGTGGTTCCGTTCGGCGGCTTGTCGCCCAGGATCAGCAAGTCGCCGGCCACCGCCGGGCTCGTCCGCGAAAGCGAACCTGCGACGCCGTTGTAGTCGGAAACCTTGGTTGTCCACCGCGCCTTACCCGAATGGGCGTCGACCGCATATAACCAGCCGCCCCAGTCAGGGAAGTAGACGTATTGTCTACGACAGTTGGCGTAGCGGAGACGTCACTGGTTTTGGTGGATAGAACTGTTGTCGACGTATCAAAAGACATTCTGACCTGCACTCGGCCAGTCCTTCGAACGCGGATCCGCTACTGCTGAAGGCGAAACTGCCAACGTTGCAAGCACCAACGCCGCGGACACAAGAGTGCGCACGCCACGTCCTCCAGATATTGGGGTCTACTGTTATCCAGACTACGGGCGTGTATCGGACTTGTAAATATCGAGTACCAAAGGAATTACGTATATGCCGGCTGAATGCTGTTCAAGCGCGGGATCGCGCTCTCGCCGATCAGGCGGATCTGGTCGAGCACCTGTTGGCGCGGCATGCCTGGCCATTGGACGCGCAGCATCAGCGTGGTGACTCCCAGCTCGTCGGCGTAGCGATGCGCCTCGCGCACGAGATCGTCCGGTGTGCCGATGATGAATCGGTCTCGGGCGAGTTCTTCCAATGGGCGATCGAACGTTTGATCTGGAGGGACGGCGCGGTCCTGCCCCCAATCGGTGTAGACCGAATATTTGCGCGCGAGATAGGGCGCTGCCTCCTTCCATGCGCGTTCCCGGGAATCAGCCAGCCACGCCTCACGCAGCAGTGGCAGCTCCTTCGGAATCGCGTGCCCGTTGGCCTGAAGCGCGTCGTGATAAACAGTGACTTGCTGCTTGAGAACTTCCACGGTCACGTGTGGATTCATCACCCACGTGTGCCCGAGTGCACCGCAACGTCGAACCGCAACCTCCTGATTGGCAGCCATCCAGATCGGTGGATGCGGCTGTTGCACGGTCCGTATCGTGGACCTCCCCGACGGTATCGAATAGAAACGTCCCTGGAATGAAACCTCGTCCTGCGTCCAGAGCAGTTTGATGACGTCCAGGCATTCGAGAAACCGCGGCACGCGCTCCTGCATCGTGATGCCGTACGCCTGGCATTCCTCGGGACGATAGCCGAGTCCGACGCCGAAAATCGCGCGGCCATGCGAGATAGCGTCGAGAGTAGCTACCTGCTCCGCGATGTCGACCGGATTGTGGAGCGGCAGCAGGAACACGGTCACCCCAAGTCGCATTTGACCGGCGCTAGCGGCGAGTCGGGCCACGAGAGCAACCGAATCGGGCTGCTGAAACGGTGCGGCAAGGTGATGTTGGCCAACCGAGAACAGGTCGAAACCCAGCTGGCGCATGAGGTCCACCTGTTCGACGACTTCGTCGATGCGCTGCGCCATGGACTCCTCGCGCAGGTACTGGTTCGAGAGGTTGAGCCCGAGCTGCATGGAGAGGATTATGCTGGGAACATGCCCATCGAGCCCCTGCTCCAGTCCACTGTGCCTGTCCCCGAAGCGATTGCGCGCGTGCTCGAAGAAGCGGGCATCGAGCTCGTCTTCGGCATGCCTGGCGGACGCACAGGCCCAATTTTCGGCGCGTTGTACGCCCATCGGGATAGCGTGCGGGCCGTGTTGGTGCGCGAAGAAGGTCTGGCGGCGGTGATGGCTGACGTATACGCGCGGCTCACGGGTCGACCAGGTGTGGCCATGGGTCAGAGCGCGTTTTTGCTCACCAACGCGGGCATGGGCATTGTCGAAGCCTACCTGGCCGGGTCGCCGGTGGTGTTGTTGTCGGACCTCAGCGATGGGGCGCCCTATTCGCACCACGCGCCGTATCAGGCAGGCACGGGTGATTACGGTACGTGGGACGCGCGCAACACGATTGCTGGCTATACACGACAGGTCTTCGTCGCACACGAGCCTGCGCAGGCGGTGCAAGATACGCAGCTGGCGATAAAGCACGCGCTGTCGGGTCCGCGAGGTCCGGTGGCAGTGCTCTATCACAGCAACGCGCTTGCAGCGGAGGTTGGACCTGATACCGCACCGCGGCTCTACTCGACGGCGGCGTACCTGCCTACAGCTGGAGTCGCAGCGGCCTTTCGTGACATCGAGGCAGCCGCACAGCGATTGCGATCTGCATCACGACCGGTGATCGTTGCCGGAAATGGCGTTCGCATCGGAAAGGCACAACAGCAGCTGCGACAGCTCGCGGAACGACTGGATGCGCCCGTGGCGACAACCGCCTCAGGTAAGGGCGTCTTCGCCGAAACACATCCACTCGCCTTGGGCGTATTTGGCAATTTCGGCCTGGAGGCGGCAAACGCGGTCGTGGCTGACGCGGATGTGGTGCTGGCTGTGGGTACCAAACTGGGTCCCACTGATACTGCGAATGAGAATCCTTCATTACTGGACCCGCTGCGTCAATGCATGATCCAGGTTGATATCGAACCACGCAACGCGTCCTGGACGTTCCCCGCGGAGCACGCGCTGGTTGGTGATGCCGCGGCTACGCTCTCAACGCTGCTAGCGACACTCGGTCCGAGAGAGTCACGTAACGGACATACGTCCCGTGTTGCGGAGGCGCACCGTCGCTATGGCTCGTTTGACGTGACGGAGTCCACATCGCATGAAACACCAATTCTGCCGCAGCGGCTGATCCACGAATTGCAGAACGCGCTGCCGGAGGATGCGATCGTGACGTGTGACGCGGGCAAGAACCGCCTCTTCATGCTCCATCACTTTCGCACCAAGGGCTCGATGGAATACCTCCAACCGGCCGCCGTCGGCGGGATGGGCTACGCGATTCCAGCGGCGATGGCGGCACGCCTGGTCCACCCCAATCGAAAAGCAGTCGCCGTGTGCGGCGACGGTGGCTTCGGGATCGCCATGAACGGGCTGCTGACCGCGATCGAGGAGCGCATTCCCATCGTGGTGGTCGTATTCGATAACGGCATGCTTGGCTGGGTGCGCCACGGCCAGGGCGAAAGACCGATCGCCTCGAAGTTTGCTGACTTCGACTACGCCGCCATCGCCCGGGCCATGGGCTGCTACGCCATCCGCGTCACCGATCCATCGGCGCTTCCGAACGCGCTAGCCGAAGCGCTCGCCGCGGACGTACCAGCGGTTGTGGACGTCGTCACCTCAGAACGCGTGACCTTCCGCGACGTGACCTCTCCGCTGGTGGCCGGGCGGCCGATGGCTACACCGTCTCGAACGTGACGTCCACCCTTGGGGTCGCAACTGCGACCGTACCGTAGAGCGGTCAACGCCGCCTGAAGCGCTCGACGAGATCCATCCCCTGTTCGCGCGAGACTCCGCCCAGCTCGAAGCTGATCGAAACGGTGTTGAACAGGTTCACATCGGAGCGCACGGGCGCCGCCGGATCTTGAGTCGCAGAAATGGTGCAGTGGACGGACCTCAGCGGCACGTCTTGCTGGCGCGCAAGCACCTGGATGAGCTCGACGCCGCACGAGGCAACACCTGACAGGAACAGCTCGGCGGGGCCGATTGCCTCGCCGGGGCAACCGTTGGTGACCGGACCATCCACGATCAAGTGCTGGTCGCGTGCGCTGACCAGGACTCGGCCGAAGGTATCCGTCGATCGAGCGGCGGTCTGATACCGACGCGTCGCAGGAGCTTGGGTCATAGCGCTATATTTTGCCGCGAATGACCTCGTCTGAACGTATGCCGGCGGTTTTCATCGGCCACGGCACGCCTTTCAATGCACTCCAGAACAACCGTTTCACACAAGCCTGGGCAGAATTCGGGAGCCGGATTCCCAAACCGAAAGCGATCCTGGCGGTCTCAGCGCACTGGTACATCGGGGCGACGGCCGCGACGGCCATGCCCAAACCGCCTACCGTGCACGACTTCTACGGCTTTCCGGCCGAGATGTACCAGATCGCATATCCCGCCCCAGGGGCACCAGAACTGGTTCCTGCATTACAAGACCTCATTGCACCCGTCTGGTTAGAGCCCGACAAAGGTCAATGGGGTCTGGACCATGGTACCTGGTCCGTACTGGTCCATATGTTCCCTGAGGCCGATGTTCCGGTCGTCCAGTTGAGCATTGATGGCCGCCAGCCGGCTGCGTATCACCTGGAGCTCGGTAAACGACTGGCTCCACTTCGCGATCAAGGCGTGCTGGTGATGGGATCAGGCAACATCGTGCACAACTTGCGACTGATGAATCGCTCGCTGGTTGGCGAAGGTCCTGAATGGGCCTCACGTTTTGATGCGATGGTCCAGGATTACGTTTTCAACGGCGAGGATCGTGCCCTGGTCGACTATGAACGCCAGCCCGATTGCGACCTCGCCATTCCGACGCCAGACCATTACCTGCCACTCCTCTACACCGTGGGCGTGCGCCAGAACGATGACACGTGTGAAGTGATCGTGGACGGACTGGACCTCGGCTGCGTCTCAATGACCTCGTACCAGTTCCACTAGCGGTGGATCCGCCTGGTTATTTGCGGCGCGGTCCAGGTGGAAAAAGCGCATTGCGTTGTCACGCACCATCATGCGCACCTCTTTCTCGGGCACGCCCGCGAAATTCTTCGCGATGACTTTGTCCGAGTGCGGAAACTCTGATTCCTGGTGCGGAAAGTCGGTCGCCCAGATCAGCTTGTCGACGCCCATCAGGTCGCGCAAGCGGACGCCAACGCTGTCCTGCTGGAAGCCCCACAAAATGTGTTCACGGAGATATTCCGTCGGTGTCTTGGGCAATGGCTGCCAGCCGAGGATGCTCTCAGCCCAGTAGCGGTGGCGTTCGAAGCGAATATCCGCCATTTCGTACGCCCACGGAATCCAGCCAATCTGGGTTTCGGCGAAGAAAATGCGTAGCTCTGGAAAACGCTCGAAAACTCCGTCGAGAGCCATTTGCACCGCATTCAGAAATCCGAGTCGACCGAAACGCGCGGTTTGTGCCGCGAGGTCCGTCAGCGGTCCGAGTCGACCGCCGCGATTGTCCAGTGGCTTTGGATAGCGGAGAAGCGCACCACCCCGTGGGCCTTCTCGATTGAACTCCTGGTGCACGCTGATCGGCATCTGCATGTCCAGGGCCTCCTTCCAGAAGGTGTCATCTTCTGGAGTGGGTTGCCCTTTACCACCAGGAAAGCAGTACAGCGCAATGCCACGAAGTCCGCCCTTGCGAATGTGCTCCAACTCGGCCAGCGCATCTTTCAAGTTCGTCATCGGAATGACGCCGAGCGCAATCAGCCTGTCTGGATTGACTGGAACGTAGTCCTCGATGAGAAAGTCGTTGTAGGCGCGGACGCAGGCGAGATACACGTCGTCGTCGCGGAGATTCCGCCAGAAGTTCGGACCTGATGCCTGGCCTGGGAACAGGACTTCGGCATCGATGCCGTCCTCGTCTTGCTCGCGTAGCCGCTGCTCGGCAGGTCCGGTTCCGGGCGTGGTCTCGTAATTCTGGCCGAATGGCCTCCACACGTCGCGGCCTTTACCGCCGTAGAGATCGAATGGCACCTGACGTAGCGCCTGGCCTTCGATCAGCCAGGCATCGCTGCCATCGGGCAGTCGCACAACTCGCGGTGCCTGATCCCGATAGCTCGCGGGGACGCGGTCGCGCCACCACTTGGCGTCGATTTCGAGATGCGAATCTGCCGAAATCAGGTTGTAGTCCATCCCGTTACCTCCATAGCTCCTCGGAAGCGAGCCGCGCGCCTTCCACCGCCGAACGGAGTTTGGCCCAGCAAATCAACGGATCGCCAACACGCGTACCAAGACCGCAGTCCGATCCGGCAATCACGTTCTCGCGACCGACTACGTTGGCGTAGCGGACGAGTCGTTGTGCGACGAGACGCGGATGCTCCACATGGTCGGTACAGTGCGCGATGACGCCCGGAATGAGCAGCTTCCCATCGGGCAGCTTGACGTCCTGCCAGAGCTCCCATTCCCATTCGTGGCGCGGATTGGCTGCCTCGATGGAGTACGCGCCGGCGTGCACGCTGAGCACAATATCGACGAATTCGCGCAGCGGAAGATCGTTGGTATGTGGACCTTTACCGCTGCCCCAGCACATGTGCATCACGATGCGATCCTCCGGCAGCCCTTTGAGCGCGTGATTGAGGACCTCGGTGCGTAATGTGGCGCGGCGCCGATACGCCGCCAGGTCGAGATCCGGCTCCACCTGCCAGCCATCGGCCAGGTCCGGATCGTCGATCTGGAGGATCAATCCAGCATCGATGATCGCACGGTACTCCGCGTGCATCGCATCGGCGATGGCGTAGAGGAATGCTTCTTCATCAGGATAGTACGCGTTGCGCAGCCAGTGCTCGATCGATCCCGGCGCCACGGCTGGCAAGTACGCCTGTTCAACCTCCACGGCTTGCATAGCCGTTTTCAGATTGCCAATGTCTGTCTGCAGCAGTGTGTTGCCTATGTACGTCAGCGGCCCGACGCATTGATACACGTGACGCGTTCCGCCGAGTCGGTTGCGCTGGTGGTAGTCCGGAAAGTCGCGTCGGTCGCGGCCCGTGATTGGCGAATAGTAAATCTCGGGCGTAGGCTCGAGACCGCCGAGGCGCGTGGTGACGTAGTCGTTGAAGGAGGTCTTGCTCTGCTCGCCGTCGTTGATGCTGTCGATGCCAATCTCGACCTGGTGGCGAACCACGTCGGCCACCGCCGCGGTCAAGCCCTGAGCGAGCCCGCCGGCGTCATACGTCTCGCCGCTGCCGCGAGCGCGCACGAGCGAGCGCAGTTCGTCGGAGCGCGGCAGTGTTCCTTGATGCGTGACGCGAATTCGCCCATTGCTTCGAATCATCTATCCCATCGTATAATCCGCCGCGTGCCGAGCCGTCGGCAGTTCGTGGGGATTCTGGCAGGCGCGAGCGTCGCCGGTCTGGTCGCGGCGTGCACGCCAAGTGCGCCGGCCGTCGGGCCAACTGCGGCTCCCGCGGGGCCAACTTCGGCGGCCAAGCCCGCATCCGCTGGCACACCCGCCGCCGCTGCGAAAAGCGGTGCGCTGCCCAGTTACATTCCACTCACCACAGTGCCGAAGCCGGATTACCACAGCCCCGATTCGCGCGTTTCCGACGGCTATGACAACTATCCGAAGCCGTACAAGTCGTGGACGAAAGAGCCGCCCGGCACGGGCAGCAACGTCAACGTGTACGCCATCGCGTACTATCCTCCGCCGACTCCGTTTGAGCAGAACCCGACCTGGCATGAGGTCAATAAACAGCTCAACGCGAACGTGCAAATGTCGATCTTTGCCGGTGCCGACAACCCCACCAAGTTCCCCACGCTTATGGCCGGCAATGATCTGCCCGATATCATGCACATTTTCCTGGGCATTACCAATGCGCCCGCGGGCATCACTGAATTTATCAAATCGCAATGCGCGGATTTGACGCCGTACCTGAGTGGTGATGCGGTCAAGGATTATCCGAACCTGGCGGCGATCCCCACCTACGCATGGCAGAACTCACTATCGGTCATCGATGGCAAGTTGTATCAGTGGCCGATTCATCGCTATCTTCCAGGTGCTGCACCGAACGGCGGGTATTTCTTCAAGAACGACGAGGTGTATGACCAGGCGATCGGCAAGGACTACGTTCCGAAGGACGGTGACGACCTCAAGCGTATTTTCAAAGAGCTGAATCGTCCGCAGGATAGCGTCTGGGCAATTGGCAACATCGCCACCGTGAACTTCGGCTTGCCAGCCTATCTGGAGATGTTCGGAGCGCCGAATGTGTGGCGCCTTGATACGGCGGCCGGCAAGCTAACGCGTTCCTTCGAAACCGAGGAGTACAAAGCGGCGGTTGGCTATTTGCGCGACATTATCGCCGCCGGCTACATGTGGCCCGATGCACCGGGTTCCACCGACTCTCGCAGCAACTTTGTCGCGGGAAAGTTTGTGATGTCGGTGGAGGGCTTCGGGAACTCCTGGAACGACTTCTGGCGTCGCGGCCTGACGTTGGTGAATCCACCCAAGCATTTCAAGCCGCTGGACCCGTTCCGTGCGACCGCAGGAGATCAGCCGGTTTCGTTCCTCACCCCAGGTGGCTATTCCTCCTCCAATGTGATGAAGAAGGCATCGCCCGACCGCATCAAGGAGTTGCTTCGCATCATCGACTGGCTGGCCTCGCCGTTCGGCAGTGAAGAGGACATGCTGCTTCACTACGGTATTGCCGATCAGGACTACAAACTGGATCCGAAAGGCAATCCAATTCCAACTCCAGACGGCTTACCGCGAGCAGGCTACGTACCGTGGCAGTACCTCTCGCAGCATCCGTACGTGCAGTACCAGCCGGACCTGCCCGACTACGCCAACATCAGCTTCCAGGTGGAGCAAAAGCTCGTTTCCCTGGGTATCCTGGACCCTACGGTGCAGTACTACTCGAAAACGCAGTACTCCAGCCCCGGCATCCAGGCCCAAAAGACGTTGTCGGATGCCATCAACGAAATTATTCTCAGTCACCGTCCGATGACGGACTTCGACGGCCTGGTCGCCACCTGGCGTTCAAGCGCCGGCGACCAGATCCGCAAAGAATACCTGGACGCCATCACCGCCGCCGCCTGAGGTTCGCGGTGACGCGAACGTTCCGTCTCGAAGGCCATCCGGCTGTCCCTCACGCCGCGCGCGGCGTAGTATACAAACCGCCCGTGAACCTGACAGAGGATCAGCTCGCGATCAAGCGCATGGTCGCTGACTTCGCGCGTAGCGAACTGGTGGATGGCGCCTTCAAACCCGAAACCGATGAGCAGTATGAGGTGCGCCTGCGCAAGCTCGCCGCGCAGGGCCTCCTGGGTA
>JAFAZN010000114.1 GCA_019239775.1 Chloroflexota bacterium | reverse complement strand
TCGGCGCGAACCGTGGAATTTCGCCTACTCGTTCTGGACCATTGCCAATGATGCGGGCGGGGGCGGCGATCCGCGCTTCAACGCAGAGGCGCTGTTCAAAGGCGACGGTTCGGTGAGCCAGGTTGTAACCGCGCTCCGCGCCATGGGTTAATCAGATCAGGCGGGCTTCACCAGGCCGGGGTTGCGCCGCTTCGAAACAGACGACTTCTTCGGTTTCGCTTCGACCACTTTCGTTTTGCGTGCGCGCGTCCGCCGTTCAGGCGCGTTCAACTCCACGACGTTGTCGCGGGTTGCGGGCTCCTCGGGCGGTGCAGGCGCAACCTCGGGGGTTGGTGGCGGCGACGGCGGAGGCGGTGCAGGCTTCGGTGGCGGCGCAGCACGCTGGACTGGTGCGCGCCGCGCGGCTGGCGTCGGCGCCGCGGCCGCAGCCGCCGCCACTGCGCGAGCAGACTCTGGCTGCAGATACAGCGGCAAGATGGTGTTCTCGTCGGTGTACGCATCCCCGCCCTGCTCCCAGGTGAGCCCCGTGACGCCGAGGAGGTTGGTGCGCTCCAGGTGCGTCTCGCGCAAGCGGGCGCCGGTCAGCACCGCGTCCTGAAGATCAGCGCGCCACAGGATTGCCTCCTCCAGCACGCATGCGCTCAGGTCCGCCCCGCGCAAGTCGGCATCTTTGAGGTTGCAGCCCTTGAGGTTGGCCTCCCAGAGGTCCGCCCCACGCAGATTGGCGCCGCTCAGGTCGGCTCCCTCCAGGTTGGCGTGATTGAGCCGCGCCCCTTCCAGGTTCGCCCGCGACAGCGACGCGCCGACCAGGTCCACCTCGGTCAGGGTTGCGCCCTGAAGGTGGGCTTCGCGCAAGTTCGATCGTGTGAACACCGCACGCGTCGCATCCGCTCGCTCGAGGTGCGCCGCGAAGAAGCTCACGCCCTCCAGCCGACTGCCGGACAAGTTCGCGCCGCGGAGGTCCGTCTCGCGGAGGTCCAGAAAACGCTTCTCCTGCGGCGCCGAATGGGGCGGGAGTTTGCGGCGACCCAGGACCGCGAGGGTCGCCTGCACGTCTGCCGCGAGCCGATGCGCTGAGCCGGTTTTCGAAGTGCTGGAGCCCCAGGCGGCGTTGTCGCGCACGTACGCCGTGAACACCTCCATGATGGGCCAGTATTCGCGTTCGGTCTCATTGGCGAGCCGCTCGAGGGCGTAAATGCCACCCAGGCGTGCCTCGGTGCGCGGCGAGCCATCGGCACGCTCGCTGCCAAGCTGTTCGACGGCCTTTGCGAACTGCTCATGCGTCTTCAGCTCACGGCTTTTCTCGTACCGCCGCCATATCACGGCCGCGGTCAGCAGCAGTCCCGCCGCCCCGAAAATGATCGCCAGCGTGGCACGGGCCGCGTTCTCGGACTGGAAAAGCTGATTCTCGAGCGCGATTCGATCTGCGGTCGTGACGTCCGTCTCGTTGCTCAGTTTCTCGCGCGCGGGTTCAACCTGGAGCAACGGAACGAGCCAGATGGCGACTGCCGCGAGGGCCGCGAGGGCCACAAGTGCAACTGCATATCGACCCGGGCCACGCCGACGACGTTGCTGGTCAGCGGCGGCACGGTCCTCAACGGTCGCGCTCACCGATGGTGACGCCTTCGCGCCCTTCGCCACGAACTCTATTGTGGCATTGGCAGCTGGTAAGTGATCTCCCCTTCGGCGCACTCTTTGTGCACCTCGCCGCGCGCGTGCAGCAGCTCAACGTGCGCGAGGGCTTCGGTCACCGCCATGCGCCGTTCGAAACCTGACAGGTCATCCCATGTTCGCCGTCGGCTCCAGCGCATGCGCGAGGCAATTTCGTAGCCGCTCATCGGCACTTCAGGCTGCGCGGCGAGCAAGCCACGGATTTCTTCGAGCCGCCGCTGGTGATGGGCAATCAACTCACCGGTGCGCTCGGGCAGACCCTGGAATGGCTCGCCATGACCTGGCATCACCAGCTCGGCCTCGAGGCGGCCAATCAGCCGCAGCGAATCCAGGTAGTCGGCCAATGGATTGCTGGCCGCGCGTACATGCAGTCCGACCGATGGCGTGATGTGGGGCAGCACATGGTCGCCGGACAGCAGGATCTTGTGCCTGGCGTCGTACAGGCAGATATGGCCGGCCGAGTGGCCTGGCGTCCAGATCACCTTGAAGGCGAACTTGCCGCAGGTGATTTCTTCGCCACCGTCGAGCGTCGTGTCAGGAAAGGCAATCTTGACGCGTTCGACGATACCCATGCTGCCGAAGTTGAGTCGGTCCAACTCGGCTTGCGGGGTGCCGTTGACCTGCAGCCACTCGTGCATTTCGCCCAGCAGCTCATCCGGATTGGCATACCGCGACTCGATGTACAGCCGCTCCAGGCGGTGGAAGCTCAAGTCCGCCTTGCTCAGCTCGCGCAACCTACCCGCCAGGCCGTAATGATCTGGATGTATGTGCGTGATCACCAGGTGGCGCACGTCGCCGATCGAGATATCGAGCGCTCTGAGGTGGCCTTCCAACGCCTGCAAGGTATCGACGGTGTCCCAGCCACAGTCCACGAGTAAGTAGCCGTCGTCGGACCGGATCAAATAGGTGTTGACGTGGCCAAGCGGCGAGTCGCGCAGCGGTAGCGGCAGGCGGTGAACGCCCGGCAACAGCTGGGCACGCTCGGGCAGGGTTGCGTTACGCGTCTGGGTCACGGTTCCTTTGAGCGTAGCCGACGGGGCCTACCTCGGTGATGACGCCTTTGCGCTTGAGGAACTTGCGCGTCTCGATGAAGACTGCGCGCAGCAACGACGCCTCGCGCACGTCCAGCCGCGCACGGTAGAGCGCCACGCGCAGCGAGCGCAGCGCGCTGGTGCGCGAGCGCGAATGCAGGAATTCGATCGCTTCGAGCGCGCGCTCCAGGTCGGCGAAGAGGTCCTCCAGCAGCGACGACGGCGCGATCGGTGCAACGCGCCGAGGCGGGCGATACGCCTGCTGCTCTCCACCCGATCGTTGGAACAGCTGATACAGCACCAGCAGCGCCGCCTGGGCGAGGTTCAGCGATGGATACGCCGGATTGGTTGGAATCGTGGTCACAGCGTGGCAGGCATCCAGCATTGTGTTCGTGAGGCCGTAGTCCTCACGGCCGAACACCAATGCGACCGCCTGGCCAGCCTGTGCTGCCGCGGTCACCGCGTCAATCGCGCCGCCAAACGGCAGCGCGTTGCGCTCGACGCGCTGGTGCTTGCCGGTTACTGCGACGACGAACTGCCTATCGGCGACAGCTTCCGCAATCGTCTCGTACGTTGAAGTGGCCTCGACGATGTGCTGCGTATAGTGCGCGATCCCACCTATGTGCCAGGGGTCGAAGCCCACCGGTCGAACGAGGCGCAAACCCAGAAAGCCCGTGTTGGCCATAACCCGCACGACGCCGCCGATGTTGACCGGGTCGGTTGGCTCAACCAGGACGACCTGGACGTTGCTGAACCAGAGTGGCGGTTGCCAACTCTCGTCTGACGCGACAAAGGCCAGGGCTTCGTCGCGACGCGTCAGTGGATCTTCAGGCTTGCGGCGTACGAAGCGCGACGGGCGATCGGCCAAACGCCCAATTGAAACACGCCAGGCCGGGGGCTACCCTGCCGCCTGGATTAAGAATGGTCTACCCACGGAGATGCCCGAGTTGCGGTCGCGATGAGCCGTCGCCTGAGCAGCTATACAGCACGCGAGCGGCGATGGATGGCGGCACGCCCTCTCCATGGCGGCCTGAACAGCCAGGACGCATCCTGGATCTGCGTTGCGGCGCCTGCTGGGCGCTCTTCCGCTGGGATTACTTCGGGTCGCGGCTCATCGAGATTGTCAAAGAGGGAGATCCCGCCGCCGCCGACCCGCTCAAAGCCGACGACTAGTCCTGCCAGTCTGCTTCTTTCAAGAGAAGGGTTCGTCTGTCACTGCGCAGAGCGCTCGGCAGCGTACGCTTCGGGTGCTCGACGCAGGGGGGAAATAACCAGGAAGTGTCCTGGACCTCTTTGTAGCGGCGGGCTAGCGCGGCGTGAGGACGCGGCGGCTGGCCCAGACCAGCACGTCGTGGCGACTTACGATGCCGACCAGGCTGCCGCTGGCATCAACAACGGGCAGCCGGCGGATGCGCTGCTGTGTGAGCATCTCGGCGATCTTCTCGAGGCTCGTCGATTCCGAGACCGTCACCGCGGGCGCCGTCATCACCTCACCGACGGTTGAACCGCTCTTGCCGATCAAGTCCGCCTCACTCAGAACACCAACCACGCGCGAACGGTCGCACACCGGCAGCCCACTGACATCATGGAAGGTGAGCAGGCGTGCCGCCTCGTCCACGCTGTCGCTAGGCGACACGCTCACCACGCTGGTTGTCATCACATCGCGCGCGGTCGCCGCGGCACCGTGGAGCGCGTTGGCGCCCCCAAAGGTCTCACTCTGGGCGGGCTTGGCGCTTACGCTGGAGAGGCCGTCGGCCGGGGTGGCTTCACGCCGGTCAAACAGCTCGCCCGGCTCGTCCTCGTAAAACGCACCGACGGCGCCATCGTGAATCTCGAACGTCAGGACACGCCCGGTCTCCAGGCGCAACGAGCCGCGCATCATCGAAGCGGCTTCGACGGCCCGCGATTCGGATGTGCCGGCCGGTAGAACGAGCACGATCTCACCACCGCGCACGGACAGCGCCAGGCCTTCTTCGTCTCCGGTATCACTGACTCCGCCCTCGCCGAGAAAGGCAGCCTCGATGTTGACGCGGCGCATGATCGATCGGATCCTTTCGCGCACAGTATGGCCGATGGGCCTGCTGCTTGCCGGCCTGGCCGTCGAGGCGAGCCTGCTTCACGTCGGCATCGACGACCTGGACGAGGGCTACTTCGTCCAACAAGCCACCCGCGTGCTGCACGGCCAGCTGCCCTATCGCGATTTCGAGACGCTGTATACACCCGGACTCGCGTATCTGCACGCCGGCGTTTTCGCGGCGTTGGGTGGCCCCTCGCTCGTGGCCGCGCGTGCGATCGCGCTACTGGCCCGCGCGGCAATGGTGCCGGTGCTGTTCGGGATGGCGCGGCCACTCGTGCGCAACCCGTGGTGGGCGGCCGTGCCTGGCCTGGTGCTGCTAATCGGGCTGGACGACGCGCCAGCGCGATGGGAGCCACACCCGGGCTGGCTGAGCAGCCTCCTTGCCGTCGGCGCCACCTGGGCACTGGCCCGAGGCAGACTCACCGCCAGTGGCGTCCTCGCCGCCGGCGCCTATGTCTTCAAGCAGAACACCGGCGTCTTCATCCTCCTGGCCATCCTCATCTGGAGTTGGCCACGCCTAGCTCGTCCCCTTGTTGCCTTCGGGGCGACGACCGCTGTGTGGCTCCTTCCCCTGCTGGCGGCCGGCGTGCAGCCGCAGGAGTTGGGCGTCGTCGTTGGCGCGGTAAACCAGGCTGGCTTGCTGTCGGCACCTGAACCGACGGTGGCGATACCTGTGGCAGCGGCGATCGGTGGCGTGTGGCTGCTGCGACGAGATTCCCACCCCCACCTGCGCCTGTATCTGCTTTGTGGCTGCGCACTGTTGCTCACCGAGTTTCCACGCATGGACACGCTGCATTTGCTCTGGTCCGCGCCGATCCTGCTGGTCCTCGGCGCAATCGCATTGGAGCGAGTGCCTCGCGCCGTGGCCATCGCAAGTCTCGCGATCACGGCCATCCTGCTGTGGCCGAACTTCTCCAGCCGTATCGCAGCAGTTGAACTCCCACGGGCGCAGGTTGACGGCGTCGAGGCGCCCGTTCAAACCGCGGCGGACATCCAAGCCACAGTCGAGGACATCAAGACTCGCACCCAAGCGGGTGAACCAATCTTCGTCTATCCCACGTCGCCACTGCTGTACGTCCTTGCCGACAGGCCCAATCCGACGCGGTTCGACCACCTCAACCCTGGCGCCGCCGACGCGTCACAAATCCAGACCGTCATGGCTGACCTCCAGCGTTCCAATGCGCGCGTGGCGGTGATCTCGGACTTCTGGCAGTCCGTGTGGGGCCCACCGGGCGCGAACGGTCCGCTCGAGGCCTTTCTCGCCACCCAGTACACCGAAGTCGGACGGCATGGCGCCTATCGGGTACTTATAATGGCCCCGAGCTAGCACGGATGTTCGGCGCTCTCGGAAAAACCGGAAAAACACGTGTGCTCGGCATCGACCCCGGCCTGGTTCGCACTGGCTGGGCGGTCATCGAACCCGTGGGCCTGCGCGCGTCGGTCCTTGGGCATGGCGTGATCACGCCTCCGCCGGATGCGCCGCTGGCCGCTCGCCTGGCGGATGGCGCCCGCGCGTTACGCGAAGTCTTGGCCGAGTTTCGCCCCGAGCTGGTTGCTCTCGAGGAAATCTTTACGGCGCCACGCCATCCCCGCAGCGCGCTGTTGATGGCGCACATGCGAGGCGCCCTCTGCCTGGTCCTCGAGGAAGCCAGCCTTCCGATCTTGCCGCTGACGGCCACAACGGTCAAACAGCGACTGACCTCCAGCGGCCATGCGTCGAAGGAGCAGATCCAACGCATGGTGGCGCGCCTGACTGACGTCGACACGACGGGCCGTATGCGACTGGATGAAACGGACGCTATTGCACTCGCGCTGGCCGCGCTCTACCAGCGTTCGCACCCACTCGCACGCTTGACCTCGGGGCGGCCCCGACTGCCACTGGCTACTTCGGTTACGGCACTCCGGACCACCAAACCCAGTGGATCCCAAACGTTGTAGCGTGAGACGTTCCTAGCCATGTATGCGTACGTCCGTGGAACCTATAAGGGTCACGCCCCAGACAGTGATGAGGCCGTCATCGTGGAGTGCGCAGGCATCGGTTACGAAGTCATCGTCCCGCCCATCGTCGATCAAGAACTCTCGGTGAATTACTCCGTGGAGAGCGAGCTCATACTGTTTGTGAGCGCGCAATCCGGCCGCGACCAACCGTGGCCCACCCTGTTTGGCTTCCTGACCCCACAGCAAAAGGCCTTCTGGCACCTGCTGGTCAGCGTGCCGCGGGTGGGCGGTCGCCTGGCGTCACGCGCTATGGTCGCGCCGATCGAGAACATCGCCGAAGCCATCCAGCAAGCCAACCGCGCTTACCTGGATGGGCTTCCGGGCGTCACTCTCGACGGCGCCGACAAGATCATCGCGAGCCTGCGCAAAAAGGTCGCCCCATTCGTGCAGGCCGCTCCGTCACGCCCACTTCCCAGAGGCAACCCGGCCGACGAGCTCCGCGCAGACGCCGTCGCCCTCTTGATGCAGATGGGGCTCAAACGTCCTGATGCGCTGCGCCAGGTGAACGAGCTGCTTGCCAGCCGCGAGGACATCACGAGCGTGCAGGACATCATCACCGAACACTTCCGAACGCAGCGCGCGCGAACAGGTGCGGAGGCCTGACCTGACCGATGGATGGCCGCGTTGTGGCACCCACCAGTGCTGGAGACGACGAAGAGCGCCTGCAGACCAGCCTTCGCCCGCGCGGCCTCGCCGAATTCATTGGTCAGGACTTACAGCGTCGGCGCCTGTCGATCGCGCTGGAGGCCGCCCGCCAGCGACGTGAGCCGCTCGATCATCTTTTGCTCAGCGGCCCGCCCGGCCTCGGCAAGACCACGCTTGCGCACATCGTCGCCAACGAAATGCGCGGCAAGCTCATCACCACGTCTGGTCCAGCCCTGGAGCGCGCGTACGACCTCATGGGCATGCTCACACGCCTGGATGCTGGCGATGTGTTCTTTATCGACGAGATCCATCGCCTGCCGCGCGTCGTCGAGGAATACATCTATCCGGCCATGGAGGACTTCAAGGTCGATTTCGTCATCGACAAAGGCCCGTATGCCCAGGCGGTCCCGCTGCCGGTGCAGCCATTCACGCTTGTTGGCGCCACCACGCGCAAGGGTCTGCTTTCCTCGCCGCTTCGCGAACGGTTCGGCCTGAACTTCGAGCTGGATTTCTATGGCGTGGCCGACCTCACGCTGATTGTTCGCCGCTCCGCCGGGCTGCTGAATGTGTTGCTCGACGAGGCCGCCGCCACCGAAATTGCTCGGCGCGCGCGCGGTACTCCGCGCATCGCCAATCGACTCCTGAGGCGCGTGCGCGACTACGCCCAGGTGCACGACGTACGCGACGTCAACGCGTCGCTGGTGAACGATGCCCTGGAACTCGAGGGCGTCGACGGCGTCGGCCTGGATGACCTGGACCGTCGTTACCTGAAGACGTTGATCGCTCAGGAACGCGCGGCGGGCGTTGGCACGCTTGCAGCCGCGATGCAGCAGGAGCCGGACACGTTGGAAGACGTAGTCGAGCCCTACCTGCTGTATGAGGGATTCATCCAGCGCACCTCAGGCGGTCGACTGCCGACGCCCAGGGCGTTTGCACATCTTGGCGTTCGGCCACCGGGCCGCCAATCGGCCCAGCAGCCTCTGCCACTTGATTCAGCGAAGTAGCGCTACTTCCCAGCGCCGATCTTGAAAATCTTGGTCCCACATACCGGACACGCGCCCTCGGTGGCCGGCCGACCATTCTTCATCGTGATCTGCTTGGCGTTTTTGATCTCGCGCTGGGCTTTGCACTTCATGCAGTAGCCAGTAGCCACGGTTCACTCCACCTGGTCGAAAGTCGGCCCGACACAAGAGCGGAACGAGATGGGCCGCATCGAGAGAGAATAGGACCTCAATCTCAAGGCTGCAACTCGCGACCATCTCAAAATGGGCATTCGGGTAGGCTTCCGGCATCATGGCAATGCAACGCACCCTGGTGATCGTCAAGCCGGACGGCGTCCAGCGCGGGCTGGTCGGGCCGATCTTGAGTCGCCTCGAGGCGCGCGGACTGAAGATCGTTGGGCTCAAGCTGGTCTCTGTTTCTTCGGACCTGGCTGCCCGACATTACGCAGAACACCTGGGAAAGCCGTTCTACGAAGGGCTCCTTCGGTACATCACCAGCGCACCGGTTGTGGTGGCCTGCGTCGAGGGCACCAGTGCGGTGCAGATGGTGCGCAGCACGGTCGGTGCCACCAACCCGTTGAACGCCGCGCCAGGCACGATTCGGGCCGACTTCGCGCTGGACATCGGCCGCAACCTGATCCATGCATCAGACGCGCCTGAGACGGCAGACCGCGAGCTCGCGCTCTGGTTCGGCGACGGTGAACTCGTGAGCTACGCGCGCGACACCGACCGCTGGGTCTTCGAGTAGCGCCAGCGTTGTGGCTTAAGCAAATTCACTGGAGGAGAAGCTCGAAGTGGATTCGCTCGCGGCGGCCGAAGACTTTGCCAAATGCTCGCTGGAGTAAGCCAAGCGTGGCCTCGCCCAGCCACAGCGTCAACAGCGACCCAATCAGGATCCCCGCGAACATCCCCAGGCTCACGCCTGCCCCAAACACTTTGGGGCGCCCGATACCACGATCCATCGTCGACAACGCAGTTACTGCACGCGTACGACGGGCGTTGCCGCCGCCCACAACTGCTCGAGGTTATAGAAGGTCCGTTGCGTCGGCGAGAAGATGTGCACGATCACGTCGCCGTAGTCCAGCAGCACCCAACCCGAATCGGACTGGCCTTCGCTATGCAGCGGTTTGCGTGCGAACTCCTCCAGCACCTTCTCCCCGAGGTCCTTCAGAATAGCCGCCGTCTGGCGCTCGCTGCCGGCGGTGCAGATCACAAAGTAGTCTGCGATCAGCGAGACGCCGCGGATGTCCAGGAGCAAGATGTCGCTGGCCTGCTTATCAGATGCGAGATCGACGATCCGTCGCGCCAGGCGCAGCGCTTCGGCGCTGTCAGGCGCCGGGTTTAATCCAGGTTCGCGGGCGACTTCGGAACGGCTGAGTATGAGGCCGACTATAGCACCGCGCATGCCAGCTCGAGCGCGTCATTCCGCTTAAGAGTCGGCTGAAAACTCGTAAACAGTTCCGATACCGCGTTTGCCCGCCGCCTCGAAGGCCAATCGAGCGGTAGCCGCATCGAGGAATGCCGCCCCGACGGACTTGTACACCGTCACCTCTTCGGGTGATTGGCGACCTGGCGCTCCACCGAGCAGCACTTCGCCAACTTCACCACGTACGTCGCGCACTCCCGCCAGCAGGAGATCACCTGCCTCGGAGAGCGCGCCTGCGCGCGTATCCACGTACACGGCCGCCCGTGAGACCAACTCGGGCGGCAACTCCCGCGTCGCAGGGGTGAAGGCGCCAACCGCATTCACGTGCGCGCCAGCGCGAACGGCCTCGTTCACCACCACGGGCGTTGGGCTCGTGGTGCAGGCCGCCACTACGTCGGCAGCCGACGCCTGTTCCGCCGACGCGACCCCGGCATGCAGGCCGGTGGTGGACGAGACCCAGTCGCAGAACTCGCTCGCCTTGGCCTCGGAGGTACCGACCACCAGTACCCGGGAAATACCCCGAATGCGACGAATGGTTTCCACATGAAAACGCGCTTGCACGCCAGTGCCAAAGACGCCAAGGGTGCTGGCAGATTCGGGCGCGAGCGCACGCGTGGCGACGGCTGAACCGGCGGCGGTGCGGATCGCGGTGAGATACCCGCCGTCCATTACCGCCAACGGCACACCTGTCTCGTACTCGCTCAGGATGTAGGTGGAGGTGACGGTCGGCAGGCCGCGCGATCGGTTGCCGCGAAAGACTGACACGATCTTGGCGCCTAGTGCGGGCGGCTCGGCCACCGCGCAAGGCATCGCCAGCAACACGCCGTCGGCACCTGGCGGCTCGACCCCGACGCGCAGCGGCGTCTGGGTCTGACCGCTGCTGTAAGCCGCAAACGCGCCCGCGACTGCCTCGATGACTTCCCCGAAGTCAAGGAGGCGACTCAGGTCGCCTCGGCAGAGCAAGAGCGCCATACCCCGTGCGCTCAGAGGTGCGCGCTAGCGGCTCTCAAGACGCCATACCCAATGCGCCAAGAGGTTCGCGCTAGCGGCTCTCAAGACGCCGTACCAAATGCGCCAAGGGGTTCGCGCTAGCGGCTCTTAAAAGTACGGGCTCCGAAGAGTTCGGCGTCGACGCGGCGGATGGGGTACGGCCGCACCGAATCGCGCAGTCGTCGCAGCAGTGTGGTCGAGACGGGCACCGCGCCCGAGCGCTCGCGCAGCATCTCCACGAGTGCACCATCGGTCAGCCCACCGTGGTCGGCCGTGAGCACGCAGCGGAAGATCGACTCCGCCAACGGCAGGCGGCCAGTCGGCAAAAAGCCGTCCTCTTTGCTGCAGTGGCGGTACAGCCGTTCGGCCAGGGCCGCGCCAGGTACGACACGCTCGCCGACGGCATGGCGGTCCTCCGCGCACAAGCGTGAGCGCAGCAGTTGCCGCGCGGTGGTCTTCTCCAGCTTGACCGGGTCCAGCCAGTAGCCATCAGGCAGCGCGGGCGTGATGTCCTGGACGCGATCCGTTGGCTGCCAGCCCTCTGGAATCCAACCCTCGAGCGGCGGACGCTCGGGGATGACCCATTGCTCGGTGATCGTCTCGCCGTCGGGTGTCACCAGCGCGGGCTCGTCGGCGATTTGCTCGGGCATCAGCCGCAGCAACGGCGCATCATCCGCGGGCAGCGGTCGCACGGCACGGTCGTCAATCAACTCTGAAATGTTGCTCGAAAGAGACGGTTCGCTCGGGGCCTTGCTGGAGCGGGGTTGCGCGCCCGCGACTCCATCCAACAGCTCCTCAACCGTCACCTCCAGCGCATCCGCCAGCGCGCGCACGCGATTGGCTGGCACGAGGCGTTTGCCTTGCTCCCACAAGCTGGGGATGCTGGGATCAAGCCTCATTCGCCGAGCCACTTCGCTCTGCTTCAAGCCCTGGCGCGCCCGCAGGTCACGCATCCGCGTCGAAAGATCGAGCGAGGCCGTGGGCAGCGCAATGTCGCTGTCGGATTCAAGGTTCGTGACCTGGTCGAGCATCTCAGTGTGACTCCTCGAGCCTGTCGGCGGGGTGTAGTGGAACGCCGGGGGTGGGTGTGCGCGAGAGACGATCCCAGTTCAGGGCAAGCTTCCAGATCGCAGCCACGTGCTGCAGCTCATGCTGGTGTGCGTTTAGCAACTGCCAGTGCAGGTTGTTGGCCCACGCATCGTCGGGCGCGGCTTCCAGCCGCTGGAGCAGCTCGAATCGGGTCTCGCCGAGCGTGCGCACGATGTCTTCTGGGGATTCGACGAATGCCGTGCTTTCTGCCTGCTCCAGTTCGAAGGCGGACCAGGCGGGTGCCGCTGCTGCGGATTCGCCCAGCGCCTGGCGGACGGTGGGTAGCAGTTGGTGCGCCTCACGCAACGCGAGATCGCGGACGCGTTGGAGCGCAGTCCATTCGTTCGTGGTCGGGGGAGATTCAGCCCAATGCTCACGCGGGAGCGAACAAAGCGCCCAGGTCACCTCGCGCACGCCCTCGGCCAACCAGGCCAGAATTCGTTCGCGAACGAGGTCGTTTGGGGCTCGGCCGGTGCACAGTGGGGTCGCCGGTCGCTCGGCCTCAACACTGGGGTTCAGGGTAGGCGTGCCCTGGTCCGGTTTCAAGCGCTCCGGCTCCAGATCTTGTGGTTTGGTCGCGTCACGAAACGACATATTGTGCTATGCCCAGCCTACGATACAACCGGTGGTGTGGCTAGAGCGGCCGCACTGTTTGTGACGCGGAGATCAGACGTCGTCGACGCGGGTAAAGCTGAAGCCGCGGTCGCGCAGGCCGGCGATGATTTCGGGAACTGCCGGGCCATCCTGGGAGGCGCGCCCAACGTGCAGCACATACACCGCGCCTGGTGCGGCCAGCCTCAGGCAGCGCGCGACGATGTCTTGTAGCGCAAGGCCGCGCCAGCCTTCTGAGTCGACTGTCCAACCGATCTTGCGCGTGTAGCCCTCCGGCGCCACGTCGGCCGCGACGCGAGCGTCGTCGTCACCGTATGGCAGTCGATAAAACGGCTTCGTCGTATGACCAATAAGAGGCGCAATGATCGCGTCGGCCTGGTCCAGTTCGCCGCGACGGG
This sequence comes from Chloroflexota bacterium, assembly GCA_019239775.1. Classification (GTDB taxonomy): domain Bacteria; phylum Chloroflexota; class UBA6077; order UBA6077; family CF-72; genus CF-72. The sequence goes on along the minus strand of JAFAZN010000114.1, from coordinate 24,982 downwards.
CCGTGGCTGAGAGGCCGCCGAGCGAGTCGGACACGCCGGTGAACGAGCGATGGTCCAGCGTGTGGTTGAACACGAAGTGGCCGTCAGCAGCCATGCGGCGAACCAGGTCGGGATTCGCCTTGGCCCAGTTGCCCGTAATGCCGAAGCTGGCGACAACGTGCTCCTCGGCGAGCCGATCGAGGATGTCCTCGGCGTAGCCGCGATCGGCGCCTGCATCAAACGTCAATGCCACGACGCCTGCGCCAGTCCGGGCTGCGACCGCGGTCGTCGGCGTAACCGCTACTTCGGTGGTAGCAGTCGGAGCGCTCGCGTGTGTGGCCGTGGGAGTTGCACTGGCTTGCGGCGTGTGGACGGCAGGTGCAGTTGGCGTAGCAGCCGCCGCTGCATGACCCAGCGTGGGCGTCGCCGCCGCCGCGTGAACGGCTGTAGCCGTTGGTGTAGCGCGTGCCCGAACGGCTGCGGCCGTTGGCGTCTCCACGCGACGCGCTTCGGTGACGGTCGGCGTCGGGGCCGCGGCAGCCGCGGGCGCAGCGCGTGTCGGCGCAACTGTGGCAGTGGGCGAGCTGGACCGGACGTTGCTGGCGTCTTCGCGGCCAAGCGTGCGCGAGGCGAACACGGCACCGCCGAGAAGCAGCAGCACCACCAGCCAGAGCCACGAAACGCTGGATCGGCGACCATCGCGTGGCGTGCGCGCTGCGCGCCGCCGAGGTTGTGGCACGCTCGCCGAGCATAGCAGCGCCTCGGCCGCCGCAAACGGCCCAGGATGCTACAAACGGTTCACGACGCCGCGAAGCGCTTATGCTGCACGAGTTCTCGTACTTTGCCCGCCAGCCCAAGCGCACCGGCCCGGTTCAGGTCCTCGGGGCATCAGCCTGACGCGGCACGTAGCGCACCTGCCCATTCGGCATCGTGATCAGTTCCGCCTCCGCGCCGTGCTCCGTGCATCGCACGAGCGATGGCGCGGGGATCTCTATCCGCAACTTGCAGCCGCATGCAAACCGCGCCAGTAGCGCCACGCTCCGTCGAGGCTAGCACCACGCAACGCCGCGTGGCCGGTGCCGCGGCGGTGATCGCAACTGGCAACGTCCTAAGCCGTGGCCTCGGACTCGTGCGCGACATCGTGATCGCATCGATCTTTGGCGCGACCAGCGGCACCGACGCATTCTTCTTCGCGCGGCTGGTCCCGCAAAATCTCTACGACCTGCTGGTCGGGACCGTCAGCACCGCCGCCTTCGTGCCCGTATTCGTGCAGCACGCGAGAGACGAACGCCAGTTCTGGCGCCTGGTCGGTGCGATTTTCTCACTTGCGGGCCTTGCTTTCGTCACATTGGCGGTCGGACTGGCGGCGTTTGCCGAGCCATTGCTGAACGTCATCGGCCAGGGCTTCACCTCCGAGGACCAACGCAGCCTGGCCATCACGTTGATGCGCATTGCGCTGATCTCGGTGATCTTCCAGGGCCTGGCCGGGGTGCTCACGAGTGCGCTGTATGCGCAGAACCGCTTCGCGCTGCCCGCCTTCGCGACCACCGCCTACAACGTCGGGATCATCGTCGGCGTGGTCGCGCTTGCGCAGCCACTCGGGTACCCGGCGCTGGCGATCGGCCTGATCCTCGGCGCGCTCGCCCAGTTCGGGCTGCAAGCCATCGGTCTGCGCGAGTTCTGGCGCGTGTATCGACCGCACATCGACCTGAAGGACCCTGCCGTTCGGCGCATCTTGAAACTTGCCGGCACCGTGGCCGCCGGGCTGGTTGTGACGAGCGTCGCCAGCTTCATCGACGTGAACCTCGCCTTGCGTCTGCCCGAGGGCAATTACACCTCGATGCAGTACGCCACGCGCATCATCCAGTTCCCGCTCGGGATCGTCGGACTGGCCGTTTCGTTCGCGATTTTGCCGACGCTGTCGCGACTGAATCCTGGCGGCGGTGGCAGCCTCGACGAGTACCGCGATGCCCTCGCGTTTGGCATCAAGCTGGTGCTGCTATTGATGCTTCCTGCGCTGGCGATCGTGGCGGCTCTGAATCAGCCGCTGGTAGCAGTTGTGTTCGAACGCAATGCATTCCAAGCTGCCGACAGCGTTCGCACCGCCGAGATCTTCCTGTTCTACTCGCCGCAGCTGCCATTCACGGCGGTCGACTATCTGCTCATCAACGCCTTCTATGCACGCCAGAACGCACGCACGCCTGTCCTGGTGGGCGTTGTGTGCGTTGGCATTTACCTGGTTGTGGCTCTGAGCACGATTGGTGTCATAGGTGCGCGCGGACTGGCGCTGGCAAACGCGGTGCAGAACAGCAGTCACGCGCTGATCCTGATGTGGCTCCTGCGGCGGGCGTTGCCAGGGTTGCATCTGGGCAGCGCGCTGGCGCCGTTCCTTATGCGCGTGGTCCCAGCGGCCCTGCTGGTTGGCGGCGTGCTGGTGGCCACTTGGCCGGTGCTGGAGCGCCTCGGCGGCCTCCCAGGTCTCGTTGCCGCAGGACTCCTGGCCATGACTGTGTACCTCGCCGCACTTCTGCTTCTACGTGTCTCAGAGGTCCAAAGCGCATTGGCCCTGGTCCGTTCGCGCCTCGCAGCACGCTAGTCCCTCACGGAGTGATTCCCCAGGGAGTGATGTCCCACACGGGTGGAAGTTCGTCGCGGATGTGGTTCCCTACGGACTGATTCCTCACGCAGAAACGGTCCCGACCAAGGTGGAATCCTTTTCTGGGTTGAGTCCCTCACGGAGTGGTGCACCAACGGAGTGTTGTCCCCACGAAGTGATGCACCCGCGAAGTGGTCCCACGGGTGTGTGTCCTACGGACCGTGTTCGGGCCGAAATCCTATACTCGTGGCCGGTACTTACCAGATGACGATTACGCGCGCCGAGGTGGCGCATGTGGCGCGGCTCGCGCGCCTGGGCCTCAGTGACGATGAGATGGATCGCCTCGCCAGCGAGCTCGACCACATCCTGGATGCCATGCAGGAGCTGCGGCAGCTGGACACCTCGGCGATTCCGCCCACCGCGCAGGTGATTCCGCTGCAGAACGTGATGCGCGAAGACGTCGCGCGGCCGTCGTACCCGGCGGAAGAGATCCTGCAAAACGCGCCAGTTGCCCACGACGGCCAGTTCCTGGTCCCGCCAGTCCTGGAGTGAGGATGAGCCTCACCGAGCTCTCGATCACTGAACTGCATAGTCGCCTCGCACGCAGAGAGGTTTCGGCGCTGGAAGTCGCACGTGCGCACCTGGACCGCATCGAAGCGCTCGACCCCATGACGGTGCGCGCCATGCTGACGGTCACGCGCGATCACGCCGAGCGCCAGGCGCGCGCTGCTGATGCGCGCCTGACCGCAGGCGAGACGGCTCCGTTGCTCGGGATTCCGGTAGTCCTGAAGGATGTCCTGACCACACGCGGCATACGGACCACGGCGGGCTCGAAGATCCTCGAACGCTTCGTGCCACTCGAGGACGGCACGATCACCCAGCGCCTTGCCGAGGCAGGCACCATCATGCTCGGCAAGTCAAACATGGATGAGTTCGCGATGGGCTCGTCCACCGAGAACTCGAGCTTCTTTCCGACCCGCAACCCGTGGGACCTGGACCGCGTGCCGGGCGGTTCGAGCGGCGGCTCGGCGGCAGCCGTCGGCGCCGAATTCGCGCCATTTTCGCTTGGCACCGACACCGGTGGTTCGATCCGCCAACCAGGCGCGTTGTGCGGAGTGATTGGCTTCAAGCCGACGTACGGTCGGGTCAGTCGCTATGGGCTGATCGCGTTCGCGTCGTCGCTGGACCAGATCGGTCCGTTCACGCGGACGGTTGAAGATTGTGCGCTGGTGATGAACGCCATCGCCGGCCACGACCCGTGTGACTCCACGTCGCTGCAGGCGCCAGTCCCGGATTACACTGCCGCGCTCCAGAAAGAGCCGAGCCTCAAAGGTGTGCGCCTGGCCCTGCCGCGCGAGTACTTCGACGTCGAAGGCATGGAGCCTGGCGTTGAGGCCGCCGTCAAGGCTGCCATCAACCAACTCGAAAGTCTCGGTGCCGAGCTAGGCGAGGTCAGCTTGCCGCACACGCGCTACGGCCTGGCGACCTACTACTTGATCGCGCCCGCCGAGTGCAGCGCAAACCTGGCCCGTTACGACGGTGTCAAGTACAGCCTCTCGATTCGCGAGCCGGGCGCGGGCCTGTGGGACGTCTACGAACGCTCGCGCGGCGAGGGCTTCGGGCGGGAGGTCAAACGCCGCGTCATCCTCGGCACCTACGCGCTGTCGTCGGGCTACTACGACGCCTACTACCTCAAGGCGCAGAAGGTCCGCACGCTGATCAAGCAGGACTTCGACAGCGTCTTCGAGCACTATGACGCCGTGGTGGGGCCGACGTCGCCAACGGTTGCGTTTCCGATTGGCGCAAAGACGCAGGACCCGCTGGCGATGTACCTGAACGACCTGTTCACGATTCCAACGTCGTTGGCAGGTCTGCCAGGCATCAGCGTGCCTGCTGGTCTCTCGAACGGCTTACCGGTCGGGCTCCAGATTATTGGCAAGGCGCTCGACGAATCGGGGGTGCTGCGCATCGCCCATGCGTTCGAGCAATCGACGCACTGGCACACGCTGCGCTCGCCCATTGCGCAAATGGACGCCGCTACGGCTCGAAGCGCATGATCAGCGCGACACCCGTGTCACCGTCCACGCCGACGGCCGCAAAGTACGAGGCGGTCATCGGCCTGGAGTGCCACGTCCAACTGGCCACGCACAGCAAGATGTTCTGCGGCTGCCCCTCGGATTATTCAGGCGCGCCGCCCAACACGCATGTGTGCCCCGTCTGCCTCGGTATGCCTGGTGTCCTTCCGGTCATCAACCGAACGGCGGTCGAGTACACGCTGCTCACTGGCCTCGCCCTCAACGCCGACATCCCTGAGGCCACCAAGTTCGACCGCAAGAACTACCCCTACCCGGACCTGGTCAAGGGCTACCAGATTTCTCAGTACGACCTGCCCCTGGTCAAGGGCGGCTGGATCGAGATCACCGTCGAGGGCCAGACGCGTCGGATCCACCTCGAGCGGGTGCACCTCGAAGAAGACACCGGCAAGCTCACCCACGTCTCGGGCGGATCGCTCGTCGACTTCAACCGCTCGGGTGTGCCGCTGATGGAAATGGTCAGCCAGCCTGACTTGCGCACGGCGACCGAGGCGCGCGAATACCTGCGCAAGCTGCGCACGATCCTGCGCACGCTGGGCGTGAGCGGCGCAGACATGGAGAAGGGCCAACTCCGCTGCGACGTCAACGTCTCGCTTCGACCCGTTGGCCAGGCGAAGCTCGGGACCAAAGTCGAGGTCAAGAATCTGAACTCGTTCCGCTCCGTTCAACGGTCGTTGGAGTACGAGATCGTGCGCCAGGCCGCCGCCCTGGATGCAGGTGAGACCATTCCGCAGGAAACGCGCGGCTGGGTGGAGGAGCGCGGTGTGACCGTGACGCAGCGTTCCAAAGAGGAGGCGCACGACTATCGCTACTTCCCGGAGCCGGATCTGCCGCCGATCTTCGTCTCAGCCGACTGGGTATCGACGCTTCGGTCACGGCTGCCCGAGCTGCCCGACGCCAAGCGCGATCGCTACATAGCCACGTTTGGTCTGGGTACGGCTGATGCCTCAGCGCTCTCGATTGATCAGTGGGCGGCTCGTCTGTTCGAGGACACCGTCGCGGCGGGCGCCGATCCGAAGAAAGCGGCGAACTGGATCCAGAACGACGTCAGCCGCCTCCACGACGAGACGTCATCGGACGGTCACACGTTGGATGCGGCGCACCTGGCCGAGTTGCTGCGCCTGGTGGATGACGGCGTCATTGGCATCTCTGCCGCTCGCCAGGTGTTGCCGAGCGTGTACCAGTCAGGTCGTTCACCTCGCACACTGGTGGACGAACTCGGTTTGGCTCAGGTCTCCGATAGCTCCGCCCTGGAGGCATCGGTCCGTGAGGTACTGGCGGCCAACCCAGCCCCGGTTGCCGATTACCACTCTGGAAAACTGACCGCGATCAACTTCCTCAAAGGCCAGGTGATGAAAGCCACCCGCGGCAAAGCGAACCCTGCCGTCGCGGAAGACCTGCTGAAGAAGCTACTCGACGAATAGGGCTTTCTGCCGGGAGCGCATCGCACCACGGCCGGCATGGTCGACCTCAGCAGTAGACTACTGCCCACAATGGCTCGCTTGACCCCGGATCCCACGTTCTATCCATCGCCGAAAGCCGCGATGCAGGCGCCGCAAGAAGAGCTCGCGTACGTCGTCACGCTGAATACCGACGGCCAGAAGCCCGACGCGTTGTGCACGCTCGACGTCAATCCACAATCGAACATGTTCGGCCAACTCATCTCGCGGACCGAGATGCCGAACCTCGGCGACGAGCTCCACCACTTCGGCTGGAACGCCTGCAGCTCGGCGCTCTGCCCGACCGCGCCACATCCGCACGTGGAACGCCGCTACCTGATCCTCCCGGGCCTCAAATCCAGCCGTATCCACGTCCTGGACACCAAGCCCGATCCGCGCCAGCCGAAGATCACCAGGGTTATCGAGCCCGAGGAAGTCGCCAGGAAAACCGGTTACTCACGGCCGCACACGACGCATTGCGGCCCGGATGGCATCTACATGAATGCGCTCGGGTCACCGAGCGGTGATGGACCTGGTGGTCTGTTCGTGTTGGATCACGAGAATTTCAACCTGAAAGGCGCATGGGAGTCCGATCGCGGGCCGCAGTATCTTGCCTACGACTTCTGGTGGCACCTCGGCCACGACACGCTGATCACCAGCGAGTGGGGCACGCCAAACATGGTCGAGGGCGGCGTCAACCCGGAGCTGTTCGGCAAGTACGGCCACCAGCTCCACGTCTGGGACCTGCGCTCGCGCAAGCATCGTCAGAGCATTGAACTGGGGGCGGAGCAGCAGATGGTGCTGGAGCTGCGGCCGTCGCACGACCCCAACAAGACGTACGGGTTCGTGAACACCGTGGTGTCGTTGGCGGACCTTTCGTCAGCGATCTGGACCTGGTACCTGGACACAGACGGCCAGTGGGCCGTGCGCAAAGTGATCACCATCCCCGCTGAACCTGCATCGGAGGACGAACTTCCGCCTGCGTTGAAGCCCTTCAAAGCGGTGCCGCCGCTGGTGACGGACATCAACCTGAGTCTCGACGATCGCTTTCTCTACGTTTCGTGTTGGGGGACCGGCGAGCTGCAGCAGTACGACGTCTCCGACCCGTTTGCTCCGCGCTTGACAGGTTCGGTCCGTCTGGGCGGCATCGTTTCGCGCGCGGCGCACCCGAACGGCGGTGCGCTCAATGGCGGGCCGCAGATGGTTGAGTTGAGCCGCGACGGACGCCGCGTGTACCTGAGCAACTCGCTGTACGCCAGCTGGGATGCCCAGTTCTATCCAGAGGGCATTCGCGGGTGGGTCACCCGACTGGACGCCTCACCTGAGGGTGGGCTCGAGGTTGACCCGAACTTCTTCGTCGGCTTCGAGGGGGAGCGGCCGCACCAGATCCACCTGAGCGGCGGCGACGCCTCGAGCGACTCGTACTGCTTCCCGTCCTAGTATTGGAGACCTCTTCGGTGTGGCCGTGGCTCGCCCTCGCGGCGCTGGGGGCGTATCACGGGATCAATCCCGCGATGGGCTGGCTGTTCGCGGTTGCGCTAGGACTGCAGGAGCGCAGCCGCTGGGCGGTGGTTCGCGCACTGCCGGCGATCGCGCTCGGCCATGAGGCGTCGATCGCGGCGGTCGCGGCGATCCTCGCGCTGGCGCAACTGGTCACCGCGGCCGAGCTGCTGCGGCCGCTGGGCGCCATCGGGCTGGTGGCCTTCGGCGTGTTCAAGCTGATCAAGCCGAGAGCGCATCCGCGTTGGGTCGGCCTGCGGGTGGGGCCGCGCGACCTGGTGGTGTGGTCGTTTCTGATGTCGAGCGCGCACGGCGCAGGGCTCATGCTGGTGCCGATTCTGCTCGGCCTACCGGCGGCGCAGCAAACGCCCGACATTCCAACCATTGGCCTGACAACGCTCGCGGAAGACGTCGCCGCGGTGACCGTTCACAGCGCGGCGATGCTGCTGGTGATGGCCGCGATCGCGCTGATCGTCTACGAGCGCCTGGGCCTCAACGTCCTGCGCAAAGCGTGGCTGAACGTGGACCTGATCTGGTCAGTAGCCGTAATCGCCGCGGGCGTGGTGACGCTCTTCACCTGAGCCCCGGGGGCGCAGCGCCCCTGCCCCAAGGCTCGCAAACCTCTAGGCGGCGCGCTTTACAGTAGCCGCGTCCTGCTGCTCGTCAGCTTCGGTCATCACCTGATCGCAGCAGCCGAAGACGCGCATCCACGACCAACGGCCACTGACGGGTTCGAGCACATGCCAGCGTTCGATGGACGGTTGTCCGCAAGCATGCTCGGTGAGCGAGTCGATCTGGACGAGTTCGCGCATACAGTTTGATCTGCCCCTTCGGCGCACTTCTCTCAAATTTACAGCGTGCCGGCGGATAATAGCTCGGCACACGCTTCGAGAGAAGAGGCTCATCTGGAACTAGATCAGATCAGCCCACGCTCAGGCAGCGGGATGCGTCAGGCGATGTTCGGCGGACTGCAGTGCCTGCACAAGGTGCTGCCGCGCAGCGCACTTCGGCCCGCGAGCGTCGGCCGCCCGCAGCATTCGCACGTGGCAGGGCGCACCCAGCTAATCACACTACCGGCACGTGCCGGATGAACCGCCACCGTCTGGCTTGCGTGTCCGCGCTGTCCACCGCGCGCGGCGTCGCGAGCTCCAGGAAATGGAACCACCACGCTCATTTGATTTTGACCCCACTTTCCTGCTGCATTGCCCATGCCAGATATTTGATCCAGGTGTGCTCTCTACTATCTGTAGGCATCATCGGCCGCCTCCCAGTCCCGGAGGCAGGGACCTTCGTACTGAAACCCGCGTGCTACAGTCCCGGTTTGATCAGATGCCGCGGCTGCCCTGGTTCCACCGCCGACGTGACGGGGCCGGCGGCATACTCGAGCGGGCGCCCTTTCTGTCAGTGCTCGAGCCCGAACTTCGCCAGCGCGTCCGCAAGCGCCTGACGCGGCGCAAGGTCGAATCGGGCAAGTCGCTGTACCGCCAGGGCGAGGCTGCGGATGCGCTCTACCTGATCGAGTCCGGTCGGTTCCGCCTGTTCGTGAGCGAACGCCCCGGCCAGGAGCGCGTGCTGCAGTTTCTCGGTTCTGGCGAGATCATCGGGGAGGCCGCGTTCATCGCCGAAACGGCGTATGTGACGAGCGCCATCGCGATCGAGGACGCCTTCGTTCTCCGCCTCGCACGAGCTGATTTCGACAACTTGCTCGGCAAAAACGACGCCATCCTCCGCTACCTGGCCGGAGTCATCTCCGAACGCCAGGCCCTGGCCAATGCGCGACTCGCCGCGGAATCGCAGCCTGAAGAGAGCCGCGCGTCGCGCGGATTCGTCACGGCGGTGTACTCCCCGCGCGGCGGCTCAGGCGTCACCACTATTGCTCTGAACCTGGCGATTGCCCTGGCGCAACGCCATCCAGATGATGTAGCGCTGCTCGACCTGGACGTGCTGTTTGGGCATGCCCTCGGCAGCCTGTGGCTCGAACCGCGAGGCGTGCTTGCCCAGGCATCACCGGTCACACTGCGTACGCTGGATCGCCCGGGCCTGGACATCTACCTGATCCCTCACAGCAGCTCGCTACGCATCTTCCCCGCCGCGACGAAACCTGAAGAGGGACAAACCATCACCGCGGAACAGGTGCATGCCATCGTGACCGTGCTGCGCCGCCATTTCGGCTATGTCGTGCTCGACCTGCCGCACACCTTCAGCGAAATTGCGCTCAGCGGCCTGGAGCTCGCGGATCGGGTGCTGGTCATCGCCACACCTGAATCAACGTCGCTGCGCGACGTCTTGGAGACGCGCCGTATTCTGACGGAGGTGCTGAGCCTGCCAACCGCGCGACTCGCCTATGTGCTGAATCGACCGCACCCATACGCCAGCCTCGGCGTCAGCGAGTTCGCCGCCGCGACGGCGGCGCCCTGGACCGAAATTGGTCACGGTGGTGACGCGCCCGCCACCGCTGCGCTGCGCGGCGAATCATTGGTTGATACCCGCCGCAACAATGCCGTCGTGCGGGGTGTGATCGCGCTTGCCGAGCAGATCACCACTGAAGCCCGCGAACATGCCGCGCTCTCGGGTCGCTCAGCCTAGTGCTGGACGCCCAGGGCAACGGCCACTTTTACGCGTACCTCTACCGGCTGCGGCTGATCCAGCGCTGGGTCCTGATGCGCAGCGCGGTGCCCGAGAACGTCGCCGAACACTCGTTTCAGGTCGCACTGCTCACCCACGCGCTGTGCACGATCGCCTCTTCGATCTATGCCAAAAACGTCGACGTTGGACGTGCGGTGATCCTGGCGCTGTTCCACGACGCCGAAGAAGTGATGACCGGCGACATCCCCTCACCGGTGAAGCACCACAACCCGGGCATGCTGCGCAACGTGCGCGAAATCGAGTCGCTCGCCGCCGATGAGCTGCTGCGCATGGTGCCCGAGGCATTGGCCGCGGTCTATCGGCCGCTGATCACCAACGCGGAGCGCGATCCCGACTTGATGAAGTGGGTCAAGGCCGCCGACGCCCTCGACGCCTACCTGAAGTGCGCCATCGAATACGCCGCAGGCAACCGCGAATTCGCCGTCGCCGAGCGCCAGCTCGAGGTAAAAGCGCGCAGCATGGGCATGCCCGAGGTCGACTATTTTCTCGGACACTTCGCGCCGAGCTTCCGCAAGTCCCTCGACGAGCTCGCGCAGCCCGGCTGAAGTTCAGCCTCTTCGCCCGCGCTTCTAGCGCACCGTCAGCCGCGTGGAGAGGACCAGGTGGTTCGCGCCATCGCCGAGGGTAAGTCGGTCGCCACTGCGCGGGTCGTAGACACCCACCTCGACGGGGTATTCGCCAGGTGCCAGCGCCTTTGGCAGCACCAACGGGTACGCGTCATCCAGGTCTTCGCCCGTTAACCAACTCGTCGTGGGCGCGGCGCCACCCAACGGTTCGGAATCACGTTGGGCCAGCACGCTCGAGCCAGAGACGTCCAGGACGTGCACGAACACTTTGTAGCCCACAGACATGGGTGCAGCCGCGCGCCAGCGCAAGTTCACGTTCACCTTATCGCCGGCTTTGACTGAGGCGGGGTCAATGCCGAAAGACAGGAGTTCCATCGCGCCACCGAAGCTAGCGATTGCCGGTGCTCGTGAAGTGTCCATCACGTGCGCCCGGCCCGTGAGGTTCAAGCTCCCGAGCCGCTGCCATTGATCCTCCAGCGACAGTTCGAGCGCGACGTTCTGACCAGACAACGCCGCTGACACGACGAAGCTTTGCTCATCGCGCACCACGTTGCCTTCGCGCAGCGTGCCTGGCGCGGCGCGGCCACCGAGCAATGGCAGCGCCGACTCCTGCAGCACCGAACCACGACTGTCCACGAGCCGTAGCCGCACCTGCGTCACCGACGGCGAGTCCTGCGTCGCGCGCCACAACAGGCCAAGTCGCAGCGGACCGCCAACCGCCGCCTCGGCCGGCAGCGGTCGCGCGGCGACAAGCTCCAAGCCGCCTCCCATCAGCGGCGGTCCTTCAACGGGCCGCATGTCGTTGGGCAGCGGCATATCGGCCGTCAACAGCCCGGGCGTGAGCGCCACGCTGGCTACTGGCACTCGGTCGGTGCGGGTTCCCTGCCACGTCGCCAGATCCGGTCCGGCATTCGGCTTGACCGGGCTCATGCCGACAGTCAGTCGATACGTCTGCGGAAGCGCGGTCGCGTCCGTGCTGACGGGGATTCGACTCAGCACCGTCTCGTCCGTCTGCCACTGCGCGGCGGGATAGAGCTCGACTGTGCCGTTTCCCCACAAGCTGCCGTCGCCGCTCGCGGGATCGTCGAGCTGTACGGAAACCTGGCGCGGCTCGGGATGCGCAACCAGGGGCTGCCACACCAACCGCGTTTCGAGCGGCTCGCCCGCCGCTGCCGAAGCCGGCGCGCTCAGTGCGTCGATGCGCGCGAGACCGTCAAATGTTGCTCCGAGGGAGCTCGCCTGTATCAGGCTGGCCGTGCACGCGGCCCGTACCTGGTCGGCGCCTGCCACTATCTCAGCGAACGCGTCTGGCGGACCAAGACAGTCGGTCAAGTTGCCCGTACGGTCGGGCACGCCGCGCAGCTCGGACAGCACATAGACGGCGGTTGTCGAGGCAGGCGGCAGTGGCAGCGAACGCAGTGGATCGAACCACTTGATCCAGGGGTACCGCAGCCCTGGCAAGTTGCCCGCGCCAAAGTGCCTGGGGGTGCCGTCAACGGAGGCCACGTAAATCGACTCCGCGCTGACTCGATCGGCCGTCTCAACCGCGTGCGCGGCCGCGCCGCCGAGGCCATGCAGCGCCGCTTCTCGATCGGGCCAGATCGGTACGAGGCTGCCCACCTGCCAGAGCATCGCCAGTAGACCGATCGCGCTCCAGCCGGCGAGCGCGAAGCGCGCCGCGCGTTGCTGCTCGCCACTGCGGATGGCTGACCCGAAGCGCGACCGCAGCAGTCGTTGAACCAACTCCAGCGGCACCTGCCCCGCCACCGCCGCCATCGGCGCGTACATCGGCATGACCAGTCGGTAGCCGTACGTATCGGCTTCGAAGAGCATCAGGACCAGCAGATGCGTACCGACGAAGGCATGCACCGGCCAAACGTGCAGCCGCCGGGTTCGCTTGAATGCCAAGCTGCCCACATACAGCGCGCAGGTCAGCAGGAGCGGCCAGGAGACGCCCGGGTCATTGCGGCCTTGCAGCCCGATGCTATGCGCACCGAGCGGAAGAAGCGTGCCGAGATACCCCGCCGGATCCTTACGCGCGAACTCCACGACCGTGCGCGTGCTGGTATCCAGATGCAGCGCGTTGTAGGCAGCGTTCTGCTGCAGCGCCGCCTGGTCGATCAGCCCCGCGGGTGGCCGATGAAACTCCAGCAGGCTGGCGCCACCGCTGGAGCTGATCGGCACGAACTGGCCGGAGACGATCCAGTTCCGCGCCGTGACGGGCACAATGACGAGAACAACGCCAATTCCTACTAACACCGTTAGTTTCGACGCTAACAGCGGTAGTCTACCTAACGCTGTTAGGCGGGCGGCGTGACGCCAAGCGGCGAACAGGATCGCGAGCGCGAACGGGACGAACAGCAGAAACTGCGAGCGGCTGATTGCCGTCACGCCAAGAAGCATTCCCGTCAGCAACGCCTGCCACCAGGGCGGGGGGCGAGTACCGCGAGCGAGTCCGACCACGACGACCAGGCTGGCCATCACTAGCGGCATGTACAAGTTCTCGTTAAACAGCTGCCGTGCGATCTTGAAGTGCTCGGGCTCGACCTGGAGCAGGACAAGGAAGAAAGCAAGCGCGACGACGCCATCCAGGACCTGGCCGAAACAGCGTCGCGCGAGAACCGCGGTACCTGCCGCGACCGCGCCCAGGGCGGCGAACTGCACTACGATCGGGCCGAACAGGCTCTCACCGGTGAGCCAGTGAGCGATCGCTAGCGCGTACGGATACAGCGGTTGGCCGTAGAACGGCGCGGCGTGCCCCTGGCCGCCGTCCATCAGCGGTCCGTTGAGCAGAATGTCGCGGGCCGACGATTCGTAGATCAGCCAGTCGTCCAGGCCCGACAGGATGGTGGCTTTGCCAGCCATGGGCGCCTCCAGCAGCGTGCCGTAGGCCGCGAATGCCAGCGGCAGCAGCAACAAGCCCGCGGGCCACCACGCGAGTCGTCTTCCACGGCGTAGAAGCACAAGTAGCGCGACCGCGACCGCGGCCAGCGCTGCGAGGCCCAGCGCACCAAACGCGGTGCTCAGCAGTGGCAGCGGGCCGGCATCCTCACGCCACCGCACGTCATCGCCACCAACCGTTTCGAGCGCCCCTCCGGGGTAGCGCTGCCAACGTACGCGCAGCGATGGCACCCTGGCCTCAGGCCGCGAGTACTCCACGCGCAACTGGTGCTGCCCCGCGCTCAAATCGACAGTGCTGTCGTTTGCGCCGAGCGACTGACCATCAAGCCATACGGTTGCTGGTCCGGTGGCATCCACTACGAAATGGCGCGGCCCCGCGGTTGGTGCGATGAGCCAACCGTCCCAGCGCATGCTGAACGGCAGTTGGTCGCGCCCGGGTACCACGTCGGCGCCGAAGTTGAATCGCGTGGCGTCGTTAAAGAAATGGACGCCGAAGTCTTCGCCGTGCAGATCGAGCGCTGGCTCGATGCGCGTGGCGTCGGCTAACCAGCGGAAGTCAGTCGAGCGCTCGGGCGGCGCTTGCGGAGTGGCGGCAGCCCAGTAGGAGGCCTTGAGGCCCACGGGCGGCGCAAGGAGGTGCGCCAGCACCTGCAGCGCCAGCGCCGCGGCCAACCCGGCAAGCAGCCAGATCCCCCATCGCCACGGCACCGCCGGCCATTCTAAGGACCGCCAGCGGGCGTGCTACTTCAGTCTTTGACTATTAGTCCTTGGGCGCTTCGGCCCCGCAGAGGCCACAGACCCCGTCGATGATGCAGTGGCCATCGGGGTGCCCGATGGTCTCAATCAAGTGCCTGCCCTCTGTGCAGTGGCTACCCTCGTCCGTCGGCGCGGTGCACGCCGCGAGGTGCCACTCCACTCTGTCACGTTCTCGGGTTGCGCCTACCTGGCCACCTGTGCGCACCACCGCCCGCCAGAAGACACGCGGCACCGCAGGCGCGGTCGCCTCGGCTTTGGCCTTGGCGGGCCGCTCACCGCCCGTATTTGGCGCAGGTTCGATCGTCGTTGCAGCCATGGGTTCTAATGGTACGCCCCCGGTTTCAGTCACTCTGGGTCACAGGTCTACTGCAAGTCAAGGGCCATGTGCCAGAACACCGACTCAAGCCTCTGCGCCCACCGCGGATTCGGCCGCCGGGTCGGCAGCCAGTTCGGCGGGCGTATGCGCACGCACCTTGACGGGTCGACGCGCACGAAAGATCGGGTACATCAGTCCGAGCAGTCCGCCGTACGCGACGTGTCGAATCAGCTCGCCACTCAAGGCCACAGGCCCGGTGGCGCCGATGCCAAGGAAGCCCAGCCCCAGAGCGGGCATCACAAACACGAGTGATACCAGCAGCGGCACCAGGGCGAAGACGATGCCGCGCCGCCAGTCCGGCCAGTCGAGCCGTTTGGCCAACCAGGGTTCACCCCACACGCCGTAAACAAGTCCCCACAAGCCGCCGACGCCGAGGAAGGCGGGCACGGCCACGAACAGCACAACAGGCTGGATGTCGCGCGCGAGCGCGAAGGCGAGCCGACGGCCGGTCTCCTCGACGAGCGTGCCAGGCGCACTGAAGTTGAACGCGATGCCGCCCGCCAGGTTGATGGCCACATTGATCAGGAGCGTGGACGCGATCGTTGCCAGCAGCCCGGCGAGCAGGCCCGCGCGCACCTGCGCGTCGCGATCGGGTGTGGCGGCGAGCGCGCCGCGTTTGCCGATATCCTGTCGGGCGCGGACTGTCCACCACAGGATCAGCGTCACCGGCACGAGCGAGCCGAGCAAGCCGAAGGGGATGTGGACCTTCTCCAGCAGACTCAGCACCGGCTGGCCGAGGAAATAGCCGAGCAGCGTATAGACCAGGATGTAGAGCAGCGCGCCCAGGCTCATCGCCGGGAAAAACGCGATAAACGGTACCTCGAAAACGCCGCACGCGACGGCGGTGACGATGCGCAGGCCTGGCACCAATCGGCCGAGAAACACCGCGCGCGAGCCGTGTTTTTTGAGCCACTGTTCGGTGGTATCCAGTCGCTCCGGCGTGAGTCGGATGAAGCGACCGTAGCGGTAGACCAGACCGCGCCCGGCCATGCGCGAAACCCAGTACAGCACCGAAGAGCCGATCATCGTGCCCAGCCAGGTCGCCGCCACCGCCTGCCACAGCTGGATCGTGCCGAATCGGAGCTGCTGGCCGAACAGCACGACGACGACATCCGTACCGAACCGCGCATGATCGCCGAGGACCAGCATGAGCACGTCGCCTGGCACGGGCACTGGGACGCCCGCCTCCTCGATCAGCAGAAACACAAAGGCCGCTAGCAGCCCGTGGCGGTCGAGGAAAGAGGAGGTCGCCAGGCCGACTTCAGTCCACCAGTCCACCATGCCCGACGAAACTCCAACAGAAGTTAGCACTCTCGCGTGCGCGTGGCACCATGCAGCGCGTGGAGCGAGTCGTGCTTGCGATCGACATCGGCGGGACCAAGATGGCCTGCGGGCTGGTCACCGCGGATGGCGAGTTGTTGGCGAGTGAGCGTATCACCACACCGCGATCTGACGATGCAGACGTGCTCTTTGGTGCACTCGAGCAAGCGTGCCGGAGGGTCATCGGTACGCATGCGGCCCAGCCACTGGCGATTGGTGTCGGCTGCGGCGGACCGATGCGCTACCCCGAAGGCATCGTCAACCCGGTGAACATCCACGCCTGGCGCGAATTCCCCCTTCGCGAGCGGCTCAGCACTGCGTTTGAGCTGCCGTGCACCGTGGATAACGACGCCAAGGCCCTGGCAGTCGCCGAGCGCTGGCGCGGTGCCGGTCAGGGCGCGAACAACATGCTCGGCATGGTCGTCTCCACGGGCGTCGGTGGCGGCATCATCCTCGATGGCCAGCTGCTGCACGGGGAGACAGGCAACGCTGGACACGTCGGCCACATCATCGTCTGGCCCGACGGTCCGCCGTGCGGCTGTGGTGCGCGCGGCTGCGTGGAAGGCATCGCCTCAGGCAGCGGCCTGGCGCGTCGGGTGGGTGCAGCTTTGGCCGAGGGTCGCCCGACCATTCTGGGTCCAGACGCGACCGCCGCGGATGTGGCCGTCGCCGCACGCGGCGGGGATTTGCTGGCGCAGGAGCTCTATTGCACCGCGGGCGACGCCGTCGGGCGCGGCATCGCTTCAGCGGCCGCGGTGCTCGACCTCGAACGTGTCGTCATCGGTGGCAGCATCGCCTTGCTCGCCTGGGACCTGCTGGGCCCGCCGTTGGAGGCCGAGGTGCGCGCTCGCGCTCGACTGGATTTCACACGCAACCTGAAGGTGGTCCGCGCCGAGCTGGGTGATCAGGCAGGCCTGTTTGGAGCCGCGCAGCTGGCGCTCGCGCTGCTATAAACGCTGTTGCCGTTCTCGGCACACCACCGTTAACAGGGCTATCCGAGGTCTCTTGCTAGGTTTTCCATGTTTGCTACTGCAAGAGCACTCCGAGCCGTCGCCGCCCGAACGTACCGCACCATCACGAAAGAAATCTTCCTCGACAAGAACTCGTAACTTGACCAGCACGTGACAACGCCGGACCTCGAACCTACCCAGCGCCTGCCGACCGTCGGCGACGAACCGGAGTATCAGCAGCAGTCCCTCTCCGAGCGCGAGCGGCGCGGCAGCGGCCTCGCTGGGCTCCTCGGCCGTGTCATCCTGCTGTTGCTGATCGCGATTCTGGGTGTGGTCGCCGCGGCGTTGCTGCTGACTCCACCGCGCGAGTCCATTCTGATCATGGGCTCCGACGCGCGGCCGGACGAGCTCAGGCGGGGCGAGGTCGGTCGCACCGACACGCTGTTGCTGTTTGTCGGCGATCGCGCTTTGCCGCGTGTGGCGATGCTTTCTGTGCCGCGGGACCTGTGGGTCCAGATCCCGGGTTACGGCGAGGAGCGCATCAATGCTGCTTACGAGATGGGCGGCCCACAGACTGCCAAGCAGACGGTCAGCAACGTGATCGGCCAGCCGGTGGATCGGTACGTGGTGATCGGCCTCCAGGGCGTGCGCGACGTGGTGGATGCTGTGGGTGGGGTCGACATCACGGTGCCGCAGGCAATCCATGATGATGCGTACCCGACGGACGACTACGGCTATCAAACCGTCGACATACCGGCCGGACGCCAGCACATGGATGGCGATACCGCGTTGAAGTACGCGCGCACGCGGCATCAGGACAGCGATTTCGCGCGCGCTGCGCGGCAGCAGCAGGTGGTGGCCGCGGTGCGCAACGCGATGCTGAATCCGCTCAATTGGCCGCGGACGCCTGCGGTGCTTGCCGCCGTCGCCTCCGCGGTGAAAACCGATATCACGCCGCTTGACGTCATTGCCGTAGAGGCCGCGATGCTGCGGGACCCGGGCGATCCCGATCACCTGGTCATCGATACGTCACTCGCCAGCGAAGTCACCGGCGAAGACGGCGCCTATCTGCTGCAGGCTAAACCCACGTTGAAGCCGGCGGTGGCGCAGTTCCTCGCTGCGCCGACGGTGTCGCCCGCGTCGATTTCGGTCGAGGTGCTGAACGGCGCAGGCGTGACAGGCCTGGCCGCCCGCACGGCCGACCGCCTCAAACAGGCGGGCTTCACGGTTGCCAACGTGGCCGACGCCCCGCGCGCCCAGCCACAAACAACCATCGTCGCGCGCGCCAGCGCCCGCTCAGCCGCCGACCAGATCGCCAGCGCCGTCGGCCTGCCCGCCAGCCGCGTCTCTACGGGCAATCCGACCAACGCCGACGTACAGATCACCCTCGGCGCCGACGCCCGCTGAGCAACTTTCCGAGTCTTAACGGCCGTCGCTCACGTGTTCTACGAGCTGTCAACCGGCTCGGCGTCACAACCGCGTCAACCTGCTTGACACGGCCGGCGTCACAAACCACGTTTGCGGCTTGCAGCGTTACCGGACCCCAACATAGCCTGGCCCAATGTCCCCGAAGCACAACATGTTGTGGGTGTCACGGCCGGAAACCCACTCGGTTGTGCCCCAAACCACTTAAAATCCTCTGGTAGGTACAGCCAAGCATGCACGGTCTGGATGCTGACGCGATCCATCCCATCCCCAGCGCAAACGGTGTCGCACAGCTCGACCTCGCCTTCGCTACGCGCAGCCACAGCGTTCACGAAGACGGCGTCCACGAAGTCGCCTTGCCCACGACCATCATCAAGCGCGATGGCCGCGAGGTCCCGTTCGACCCGATGCGCATCGAGCGCGCCATCAGTCGGTGCTTCGCGGCGCTGGGCAGGTCGCCCTATACGCCCATCCCCGAGCTGGCCGTGCGCGTGGTCAACATCATGTCGGCGCGACCGGGCCAGCCGACGGTCGAGGTCGTCCAGGACGCGGTCGAGCTAACCCTCCAGGCGGCTGGCGAGTTCGAGGCCGCCAAAGCCTACATCCTGTATCGCGCCGTGCATGCTGCGCAGCGGCAGGAGCGACCCGTTCCCGACGAGGTGCGTGAGGCGTTCGGTCAGGCCGACCAATACTTCCCCACGCCAATCCAGAAGTTCCAGTTCTTCGACAAGTACTCGCGCTTCGACTACGACAAAGGCCGTCGCGAGACGTGGATCGAGACTGTGGACCGCGCGGTGAGCTTCCTCCACGAGCTGGTCACCACAAACACGGGTGTCGATCTCGGTGGCGAGACGTATGCGCACATGCGGCGGATGATCCTGGAAATGCGCAGCATGCCGTCGATGCGGCTGCTGGCGATGGCAGGCTCGCCAGCGCGGCGTGACTCGACCACGATCTACAACTGCTCGTACCTGCCCGTGGACAGCGTGGATGCCTTTGCCGAAGCACTGCTGATTTCGATGGCGGGCTGCGGCGTTGGATTTTCTGTCGAAAGCCGCTACGTCGAGAGTTTTCCGAGAGTTCAGCGACAGCGCAGCCTGACGCCGGTGCGGCACGTGATCGAGGATTCCGCCCAGGGCTGGGCCACCGCCGTGCGGCTGGGCATTCAGACGTGGTTCGAGGGCGGCGACGTCCTCTTCAATTTCGACGAGATTCGCGCGGCGGGCGCGCCATTGCGCACCAAAGGTGGCCGCGCCTCTGGCCCTGGCCCGCTGCGCACCATGCTCGAATTCGCACGCGCAAGGATCCTGGCCCGCCAGGGCATGCACCTGCGTCCGCTGGATGCGCACGACATCATGTGCATGGTCGGCAATGCAGCCGTTTCGGGTGGAGTGCGCCGGACTGCGATGATCTCGTTGTTCGACTACGACGACCTGGACATGCGGCTCTGCAAGAGCGGTGATTTCGAGCACGACAACAGCCAGCGCTGGAACGCCAATAACTCGGCCGTGTGGCCCGAACGCGGCCTCGACCAGGTCCAGGTGATGGAGCAAGTGCTGGACATGGTCAAGTCTCAGCGCGGCGAACCAGGCATCTTCAACCGCAAAGCCACGCTAGACCTGATCCCCGACCGCCGCAAGCGCTTCGGCTACGACGAGTACGGTTGTAATCCCTGTGGCGAAATCATTCTTCGAAAGAATGAATTCTGCAATCTTTCGATTGCGGTCGCGCGCAGTGATGACACGTTTGAGACGTTGAAAGAGAAGATTGTAACGGCCGCCATTATTGGGACGATCCAGTCGCTGGCGACGCATTTTCCGGATTTGCGACCGATCTGGAAGCAAAACTGTGAAGAGGAGCGGCTGCTCGGAGTCGACATCACGGGACAGATGGATAGCCCGCTCACCCACGATCCAGCTGTGATGCAAGCGTTGCGTGCAGTTGCGACAGAAACCAACCGCCAGTTCGCCAAGCGGCTCGGCATCAACCCCTCCGCCGCGATCACGACGGTGAAGCCGAGCGGCAACAGCTCGCAACTGTTGAATTGCAGCTCAGGTCTGCATGCGAGGTGGGCGCCCTACTACGAACGCAACGTCCGTGTCGCCGCGACCTCGCCCATCTACAAAGTCCTGCGCGACGCCGGCGTCCCGATGGATCCCGAAAACGGCCAGACCCGCGAAGATGCCAATACCTGGGTCATCCATTTCCCAATGCGCTCGCCCGACGGCGCAATCACCCGAAAAGACCGCGGCGCCATCGAACAATGCAACTACTGGCTCCACAACAAAGTCAACTGGACCGATCACAATCCTTCCGTAACGATCACTTACAAAGCTGATGAAGTTGTCGAGTTGACCAGGTGGATCTGGGAACACCGCGATCTTATTGGCGGAATGGCCTTCCTCCCTGCCTTTGACGCGCATTATGCGCAGCTTCCGTATATTGAGATTACGCAGGACGAGTACGAGCGCCGCATGGCTGAGTTTCCAGAGATCGACTTCAGCAAGCTTTGGCGCTACGAGGCGCACGATCTCACTTCGGCTGCCCAGGAACTCGCGTGTATGGCGGGAGGTTGCGACGTCGACGAGTAGCGACGTTCACCGATAGCTCAACGAACGACAAACGCAGTCGGGTGTTACGCTCGGTTTATGCTCACTCCTGCCGAGAACGCGCTCCTGACGCAGACAAATGCTGGTACGCCCATGGGCGAGGTGTTTCGGCGCTTCTGGGTGCCGGCGATGCTGCCGTCGGAGCTGCCGCGGGCGGATTCGGATCCGGTGCGCTTGCGGCTCCTCGGTGAGGACCTGGTCGCGTTTCGCGACACCACGGGCGCCATCGGCGTAATCCAAAACAATTGCCCGCACCGCGGCGCTTCGCTGTTCTTCGGACGCAACGAAGAACAAGGCCTCAGGTGTGTCTATCACGGCTGGAAGTTCGATGTGGACGGCAAGTGCGTCGACATGCCCAACGAGCCGGCTGAGTCCGATTTCAGGCAGAAAGTCAAAGCGACCGCGTATCCGGCGAAGGAGTGGGGTGGGCTCATCTGGGTCTACATGGGTCCCAAGGAGCGTGAGCCGAGCCTTCCGCAGTACCCGTGGTGCCTGGTGCCAAACGCCGACCACACACCGGTCGCCAAGTGGATGCAGGAGTCCAACTACACCCAGGGCCTCGAGGGCAACCTCGATACGTCGCACATCAATTTTCTGCATCGCGCGTTCGACCGGCCCATCAACACACGTCTTTCGAATTCGGCGCCGATGAAATTGATCGTGCTACAGACGGCCTTCGGGTTTGTCTATGGCGCCAAGCGGCAAGCCCTCGAGGATGGCCGCTATCACTGGCGACTCACCACGTTTGCGTATCCGACATTTACCGCGATTCCAGGCCCAAAGCTGGGCGGCTGCTTCTTTGTGATTCCGCGGGATGACGAAACCAGCTGGTGGTTCATGATTCGGCCACTGGTCAACCAGAACGGCGTCCCCGAACCGGACCTCAGCGCGCGCGACCCGTACAAGCTGCTGCAGTACGGCCGCCAGGTGTTCGACCCGAGTCTGACGCACGAGCCTGGTTCCTGGCGGCTTGCGCGCAACGGCGGCAACGACTACCTGATCGACCGCGACATGCAACGGCGCATCAACTACACCGGCCTGCCCACCAATCGCGTGCAGGACGCGGCCGTGACCGAGTCCATGGGCAAGGTCTATGACCGCACGCAGGAGCATCTGGGAGCAGCGGACACCGCCATCATCCAGATGCGCCGCCACCTGATGCACCTGGCTGAGGCGTTGCAGCGCGGAGAAGAGCCAGACCTTGCGGCGCACCCTGAATGGTTCCGTCAAGCGCCGCTGGAAGTGGTGAGCCTCGAGGAGGACATGCCCACGCTGTGGGAGCAGCATCATGCCGCGTTCTTGCACGAGTTCGCAGCAAGCGGCGCCTCCACGGACGCCGCGAACGCACGCGCTTAGGGATGCACCGTCCCCGTCATTTGCCTTTGCACGAGTATCGCCCGTCGGAACGAGCGTTGAGGATGTAGCCGATCGGGCGTACGGTGAAGATCAGCCGCGGTTCACCGCCCGCTTCCAGCGCCTGGCGGAGGTGGCTGACGGTGACTTCGATCACATTCGAGTCGCCCAGAAAGTCATAGCCCCAGACGTCTTCCAGGAGTTCCCGCCGCGACAGGACGCGCTCGGGATGGCGCATGAAGCACGCCAGCAGTTCTACGCCCTTGTAGCGAAGGTCGACCGTGCGACCGCCACGCGTAACCTCGCGCGTATCCAGGTCCAGGTGGATGTCGGCATAGCTAAGGGTGCCGTGGCGAGCGCGCCTGGTCGCCAGCTCACGCCCACGTCGCAGCGCCCGAAGTTTCGCAAGCAGCTCGCGTGGCTCGAACGGCGCCGCGACGACCTCGTCGGCACCCGCGTCCAGCGCGGCAATGCGCGCCTCGACCGCGGCATCACTTGAGAGCACCACGATAGGCGCATCTGTCCTTGCTCGAAGCTGCTGGACCAGCGGCAGCAGACCGTCCAGCAGCACTACATCCGGCGCAAACGGCACCTCTGAGGCATCAACCACATTCGCGGCGAGCTCGACCCGATAGCCATCCGCAGTGAGCGCTCGGTCTAGATACGTCGACAGGCGCGCGTCAACGACGGCCACCACTGCATGTGGCCGCTGCGCATCAGGAGTTGACGGGTCGCCGCCGTTGTCCGAGGCCAGCACTACTCAGCGACTCTAGGCGTGCATCCTTGGACACGCCTGAGAGGCTACCGACGTTACCTGGCGAAAAAATGGCCTGCGATTTCAGCGTAGTTTTAGATCGCGCTAACCGCGATTTAGCACACGCGCGCCACACTTATGCAACAGCGTCAGTCACCGACTGGCACACTCCTGGGGAGGTCCCTTCAAACAAATCTGTATGCAATTCCCAATTTCAGCTCGCCGAGCCGTGATCGCGGCCGGCGCGGTCCTCGTTCTGGGCGGTTCGGCTGTAGGTATCGCCGCCGCCCAAACTGCGCCAGCCGCGACGCCCGGCGCCCAGAACAGCGGCTATCAGAAGTTCATCGATGCCCTCGCTCAGAAACTCGGCGTCTCGTCGCAGACGCTGCAGCAAGACATCGCCCAGGTTCGGCAGGACCAGGGCCTGCCCGCCAACGGCGGATTCCCACGCGGCGGCGGTCCTGGCGGCCCGCGTGGTGGGTTCGGCCCATTCAACGCCCAGGTCGTGGCGCAAACGCTAGGTATCACGACGCAGCAGCTCCGTACTGAACTGGCGGGCAAATCGCTGGCGCAGGTCGCCCAGTCGCACGGCAAGACCGGCGCGGACGTCGCTACCGCACTGAAGAACGACGCGAATCAGCGCATCGACCAGGCTGTAACCAGCGGCAAGCTCACCGCGGACCAGGGCAACCAGCGCAAGACCGCGATCGACAATCGTATCGATCAGCTGGTGAACCAGGTCATGCCGCAGGGTGGACCTGGCGGCTTCGCCCCTGGCTTCGGCCGAGGCGTGATTCAGCAGGGCCTCAACACCGCGGCTCAGGCAATCGGCATTTCAGTCCAACAGCTACAGAGCGAGCTGCCGGGTAAGTCGCTGGCGCAGGTCGCCGAGGCGCACGGCAAGACCGCCGCTGACGTCGCCACCGCGTTGAAGAACGCGGCCAACCAGCGCATCGACCAGGCCGTAACCAACGGCCGCCTCACCGCCGATCAGGCCAATACCGACAAGACCAACATCGACAATCGCATCGATCAGATGGTCAACCAGGTCGTGCCGCAGGGTGGATTTGGCGGCCCCGGGCGCCGCGGCCCAGGCGCGCCTGGTGGCCAGGATGACCAGACAGGCGCGTAACCCGACCTAGCGCTCCTCACTCACGGAGAGTCCCGGACCTCTATCCATCCCTCAGAGGTCCGGGACTTCTGCCCTAAAGGCCGGAGACCTCCAGCTCTTCGACCACGTCGCGGACGCCCGGTACCCGCGCCGCGACGGCTTCCGCGTTGTCCGCGTCGTCGAGGTCAGCCACATGCCCGCGCAGGTGCGCCACGCCATTGCGCACGGCAACGAAGATGTCGAGCTCCGTCGTCGCGGCATCCTCGGCCAGCTCACGGCGGATGGCGTCGGCGAGCGCTTCGTCGCCAGGCGCGCGGTCCATTGCCGATCGGTCGACTGGCGCATCGTCGAACGAATCGACTTCGAAACCTCCCAGGACGTGCGCAGCCCCGTGTTGATCCGTCCTCAGGACAGGATCGATCGGTGGCGTGTACACCTCGCCACTCTCGGCCGGATCCTCGGCATCCGAGCTGCTCGCGCCGGAGGCCTCGATAGGGTCGCTCATTCCCGGTCGGTTCGTGAAATCCGGCTCCAGCTCCGCTTGAATGTCCGAGGCCGAATCGGCCATCTCGGCGGTGGGGTCGCCACCTGAGAACGCGTCGATGTCG
>JAFAZN010000025.1 GCA_019239775.1 Chloroflexota bacterium | reverse complement strand
GGCGGGCGGCGGGGCAGCGGCGGCGGAGGCCGAGGGCCGCGAACGGCGGGACGGCGGAGGCGGCCAACGCCGGGGCGCTCAGGCGGCGGCTAGGCGCGCGCTCAGGCGGCGGGGCGGTGGGCGACGGGGGCAGCCGCGACGGAGGCGAGGGCGGCGGCCAACGGCGCGGCGGTGGGCGACGGGGGCAACGAGGGCAGCGGCGGCGAACGGCGGGCGAACGGCGGGCGCGGCGGGGGCGGAGGCGAGGGCGTGCGGGCTCAGGCAGCGATGTCGCGCATTGGGGCGGCGGCGGCGTCTCGCCTGAGTGTGGTGTGCAAGTCGGCCAGTGGCACTGGCTTGCTGAAGTAGTAGCCCTGCCCCACGTCGCAACCGAGGCGTTGCAGGAGGCGCAGTTGTGCATCGCCTTCGATGCCCTCGGCCACCACGTTGAGGCCGAGCCCGTGGCCGAGCGTGACGACGGCTTCGGTCAACGCCACCGCGCCGGGATTCCGGCCGAGCAGGTTCACGAACGCGCGGTCCACTTTGACAATATCCACCGGGAACGAGAGCAAATACGCCAGCGACGAGTACCCGGTGCCGAAGTCGTCGATAGCCAGCATCACGCCGTCACGGCGTAGCTGTTGCAGCACCTCGAGGTTCAGGCTGGTGTGCTGCATCAGGATGCTTTCGGTGAGCTCGAGCACCAGGCTGCCGGGCGCCAGGCCAGTTTCGAGCATGATTTGCCGAACCTGCGCGGCAAGGTCAGGTTGTTCCAGCTGGCGTGTGGAGAGATTCACGCTCACCCGCAGCGGAGGATCGCCAGGATGCGCGCGCTGCCAGGCGGCGATGTCGGCGCACGCCCGTTCCAGCACGAATCGGCCCAAGGGCTGGATGAGTCCAATCTCTTCGGCGACCGGAATGAACTCCATCGGCGGCACCATGCCGCGCGTGGGGCTGAACCAGCGCACGAGGGCCTCGACGCCGGTGATGCGCTCGGTTGCGAGATCGACCAATGGCTGGTAATAGACGCCGAACTCGTTGCGCTCGAGCGCCTGCCGCAGGTTCTCCTGCAGCTCGAGTCGGCGCAGGATGCTCGCGTGCATCTCGGGCTCGTAGACGGCGTGTTGATCGCGGCCGGCCGCCTTGGCGGCGTACATCGCGGTATCGGCATTGCGGATCAAGTCCTCGGCTCGGGCGGTTTCCGCCGAGCTGAACGCAATGCCGACGCTGCCGTTGATCACGATTTCGCGTTCGACAACGCAGATTGGTTTGCGGACCGCCTCCAGTACTGCGTGGGCGAGTTGCGAAGCGGTATCCGGTGTCGCGCCATATTCGAGCAGCAGCGCGAACTCGTCGCCGCCGAACCTGGCGCTGAGCACATCCGCCGAGGACGTTCGCAACCGCTCGGCAACGTGGACGAGCAGCTCATCGCCGACGTGATGGCCGAGGCTGTCGTTGACTGTCTTGAAGCCGTCCAGGTCCAGCAGGAGCACGGCGACCCGCTCTTGTGACGCGAGCGCGGCCTGGGTCCGCTCGATGAAGTAGGCGCGATTGAACAGTTCGGTCAACGGATCGTGCTGTACGCGGTAACGGAGGTCATCGGTAAGGCCGACGGTCGCCAGGGCGAGCGCGGTTTCTGCCGCCAACGTGAGCAGGCCATCGGTGCACTCGGGCGGCAAGGCCTCTGGGCTTTCGACCACCAGGACGCCCGTCGGTGCACCTTTCGCCGAAAGGGGAGTGGTTGTGGCCACACCGATATGCGGCGTGAATCCGAGGACGCCGCGCAAGGTCGGAATGACTTCTTGTGTGACAAACAGCTGTCGCTGATCACGATCGGCCACCCGGAACTCCCGCGGCAGGTCACTGGTGCGGAACTCCACACCGGCGAGCGCTTCAGCATCCTTGCCGCGCGCCGCCGCGATGGCCAGCGTATCGGCGTCTTTGCGGATGGCCAGGCCCACGCGGGTAACCCGCACGCTGGTTTCCGCCAGGAGGCTGAGCACGCTACTGAGGGCTGACTCGACCACCTCGTCACGTGTGGTTGCGCGCATCAACGTGTCGCCTGCCAGAGCCAGGGCACGTTCGCGCGCGATAGAGCGCGCCTGCCGATTGAGCAGCCGCGACAGGATGTGCATCAGCACCGCGCACACAACCAGACCGAAGACCGTGTTGGCGCTCTCGATGGTTGGGTCGGCCGCGTTGAACAGACGGTCGACGATCCACTCGGCGCAAATGTACGGGCCTACGAACGCGAATACGACGCCCGCGAGGTCGCGACCCCGACCAAACGTCGCGCGGTAGAAGAGGCCGCCGAACAGGACGCCGAGGGAATGCCCCAGGAAGCCGCCACTTACGAAGACCGTCAGCAACGCGGCAGCCTCGAACGGAACGCCCACCAGTGGGAATGCCCGCAGGTTCAGCTTCATACCGGCCATCCACCAGCACATCAGCAGGCACAGGCAGACCCCGCCTGCCAGGCGAAGGCCAGGCTCGGCCTTCGACGCCCACAGGAACACCGGGACCATCGCCAGCACGTTCGCGGCCGCGAAAGCGCAGAACAGCAGGCGGACGCGACCAACCACGTCTGACGGTAC
The DNA here is from genome assembly GCA_019239775.1 of Chloroflexota bacterium. Taxonomy (GTDB): domain Bacteria; phylum Chloroflexota; class UBA6077; order UBA6077; family CF-72; genus CF-72. The sequence continues at coordinate 18,546 of JAFAZN010000025.1, read as the reverse complement.
GCGCGCCCAGCACCAGTGAGCCGTCTTCGCAGCTGCCGCCAAAGTCACCTTCTAACCATCGGCTGGAAGGGCCGGTCCCGAAACGATCGTTGGGTTGCGACGCCATCACGGACCGATCTCACCCACGGGACTGGAGAGTGGTGCGGGAGCGTGCTCTGCGGAGAAAGACCACTGAGACCAGCAGCCCGAGCAGGCAGACGCTGGCGTTGATCTGCAGCGCGGTGCGCACGCTGAGCTCGTTGGCGACGAAGCCGGTGATGGCGCCACCAACGGGCGTGGAGCCAATCATCAAGAACATGTACAGCGAGAGCACCCGCCCGCGAATGTCTTCGCGCGCTTCGACCTGGAGCAGCGTGTTATTGGTCGCGTTGAACAGCACGCTCAAAATGCCCGTGACCACGAGAATCAGCAGCGCCGCGGGCAAGTTCGGCGCAACGGCGAGCACCAGCATGGCTCCGCCGAACGTGCCCGCCGAGATGAGCAAGAGCCGCAGGGACGCCCGAACCTGTGTGGCGAGCAGGAAAGCGCCCAGGGTTGAGCCGACCCCCATCGCCATGTTCAGCGCGCCGAATCCTTCAGAGCCGGCATCCAGGGCAAAGCGAGCCATCAGCGGCAAGACCAGTGCCCAGTTGTAGGCGAATGTCCCGTAGAACCCCGCCAGCAGCATGTTCACGGCCAGCAGCGGCGTACTGAAGGAGTAGCGCAGGCCTTCCTTCAGCTGCCCGAGCAGGGCCGTGCGGTGCGCCAGGCGTTTCGGATGGAATTCCGAGCCGCGCAGGACCAGCAGCCCAATAGTCGTGGTGGCATACACCACGGCGGTGATCGCGAAGCAGACGCCACTTCCCCAGACACTGATCATCAACCCGCCGATGCCTGGGCCGATGATGCGCGCCGCGCTGTTCATCGCGCTGTTCAGCGCCACGCCATTGGGCACGTGGACGGGCTCGACGAGCTCGCTGATAATGCTGGCACGAGTGGGAAAGTCCACCGCACTGGCAACGCCCATGATCATCGCCAGGGCGAGCACATGCCAGTACAGCACGCTGCCGGTCAGCACGAGCACGGCCAGGACCGCGGTTTCCAGGCTGATCACCACCTGGACAAAGACCAGCAGGCGTCGGGACTGGGTCCGATCGATCAGGATCCCGGCGAACAGGGTCAGGATGGTGACGGGCAGCGCCTGGGCGATGGTCACCAGCGCCAGTGCCGCCGGCGTGCCGGTCAGATCGAGGACGAGCCAGGCCTGCGCCGTCCGCAACAGCCAGCCGCCGCACTGCGCGATGCAGGCGCTGACGAAGTAAATGCGGAAGTTGGGGACCGAAAGCGCCGAGCGGCGAGACCAACCGCTCGACGCCACGACCATTGGCTACATAGTGCCGCGCGCTGCCGATTAACGCACCGCTAACACAGGCTTCCACTTCCGTTAACGCGGGTTAAGCGTCCGCTCACACGGCGGCCGATACGGTGTTGCCGAGACCCTATGAGCCTTCAACGACCCGCAAATGCGTTGGCGCTCGCCGCGTTGTTGATCCTGACAGCGTGCGGTCCTGGTTCGCAGCCATCGGCTACGACCGGCGCCGCGGCGCAGCCCACCAGCGCGAGCGCGCCGACCCCTGCCGCGGCCGCGTCGAGTCCAGCTGCCTCGGCGTCCGCCGCCGTCGCCAAGCCGGCCGCCGGCGCCTCCCCTGGCACGACCGCTTCGCCGGCCGCCGGCGCCTCGCCGGCTGCATCGCCAGCAGCCGCGGCTGTGCCCAGCCCTTCAGCTGTCGCAGCCGCCAGCATCACTGGCCCCTTCCAGGGCGAGGCCCAAACGCTCAATGGTGCCGGCGGAACCTTCCCGGCGCCGCTCTACCAGAAGTGGTTCGATGAATACGCGCGACTGACCGGAGTCCAGATCAATTATCAAGCGATCGGCTCCGGCGGCGGCATTCAGGGCATTCAGAACCAGACCATCGACTTTGGCGCATCGGATGCGCCAATGACAGACGACCAATTGGCCGCGGCGAAGGGTGGAGCGATTTTCCACATCCCGACTGCGCTCGGCGCGATCGTCCCCACCTACAACATCCCCGGCGTCAACGCAAAGCTGAAGTTCACTGGCGATACGCTCGCCGGAATCTACCTGGGCGACATCCAGAAGTGGAACGATCCCAAACTTGTCGCCGATAACCCGGACCTCGCCAATGTCAACGAGGACATTGTCGTGGTCCACCGCTCCGATGGCTCCGGCACGACGTTCGGTTGGACAGATTACCTGAGTGCAGTGAGCCCCACGTGGGCGCAAAAGGTCGGAAAAGCCACATCGGTTGACTGGCCGGTGGGGCTTGGCGGTTCGGGTAACCCGGGTGTTGCTGGTGAGGTCCAGCAAAGTCCGTACTCCATCGGCTACGTGGAGCTGATCTACGCGCTGCAGAACAATCTCGGGTACGGCATGGTCAAAAACCAGGCCGGCCAGTTCATCGATCCGACACTGGACGGCGTGACCGCCGCGGCGGCCGCCTCAGCCCAAAGCATCCCGCCGGATCTTCGCTTCAGCATCGTCAACGCGCCCGGTGCAACGTCGTACCCGATTTCCACGGCGACCTGGCTGCTCGCCTACAAGACCGAAACAGATCAAGCCAAAGCAATCGCACTGACGCGCATGCTGTGGTGGGCAACGCACGAGGCGCAGTCATTCAACAAGGACCTGGCGTACGCGACTGTTCCGGACGCTCTTACACGGGACAGCGAAAACTTCATCAAGCAAATCACGGTCAATGGGACACCAGCGTTCCCGGGTCGATGAGCCTCGCTGAGACGTTTTCCACCCAACGCGGCAACGCTGCCCGCCTGGAGGTGGGCGCCGGCGCCGTGGGTGACCGCGTGTTTGCTGGCGTGATCAGCGCACTCGCCGTAGCCGTACCGGTGTTGCTTGCGGGCATCGTATTGTTGCTGAGCCTCGATGCCTGGCCGGCGGTTCAACGCTTCGGTGCCACGTTCCTCACGGACAGCACCTGGAATCCGGTGTCCGAACAGTTTGGAGCCGCGGCCTACGTCTTCGGCACGGTCGTCACATCGATTGTGGCGCTCCTGCTCGCCGCGCCAGTTGGCGTGGGCTGTGCGCTCTTTCTGGCGGAATACGCGCCGCTCTGGCTGCGCGGACCAGTCTCATTCGTCATCGAATTGCTCGCCGCAATCCCGAGCATCATCTACGGGCTCTGGGGCTTTTTCATCCTGGCGCCAGTCATGCGCGCACTGATCGAGCCATTTCTCAAAAATGTCATCGGTCCGATCCCGGTCCTTGGCGCGTTGTTTGCTGGACCGATCATCGGTCGCGACATGCTCGTGGCTGGGGTGATCCTGGCGATCATGATCCTACCGACAGTGACCGCGGTTTCGCGTGAAATTCTCCGCGCGGTGCCGGACACGCAGCGCGAAGGGATGTTGGCGCTCGGCGCGACGCGATGGGAGATGGTCCAGAAGTCAGTGCTGCCGTACGCGCGCTCTGGCATCGCGGGCGCCGCGATCCTTGGGCTGGCTCGCGCATTGGGCGAAACGATGGCTGTCACGATGGTGATTGGCAACAGCTCGACGCGGATTTCGGCGTCGCTGTTCACGCCCGGGTACACCATGGCCAGCGCCATTGCCAATCAGTTCACCGAAGCTGATAAAGCGATCTATTTCAGCGCCCTGGTCGCAGTCGCGCTGGTGCTTTTGCTGGTCGCTGTGATCATGAATATTCTCGCGCGCTTGCTCGTCTGGAGCGTCGCGCGCGGACCGAGTGGGACGGCAGTCCGTGCAGGCTAGCGCACAGATCCAGCTCATCGCGCCGTCGCGCTTTTGGGAACGCCGCCGCATCGTCAACGGGATTGCTACGGGCCTGGTCATTGCCAGCGCGGCGGGGGCCGTCATCATCCTCATGCTGATCCTTGGGCACGTCATCCTCCAGGGCCTTCCGGCGCTGAACCCGGACTTCTTCACGCAACGACCGGTGCCCGCTGGGGAGGTTGGTGGTGGCGTCGCACCCGCAATTCTCGGCACCCTGGAGATGCTCGTGGTTGCCGGCGTCATCGGCATTCCCGTTGGAGTCGGTACGGCGATCTATCTGTCGGAGTTCGGCCGCGGCGGTCTGGCGCGCATCGTCTCGTTCTGTATCGACCTCATCGCGGGCTTTCCATCCATTGTGATCGGCGTCTTCGTCTGGGCGTGGCTGGTGCGCAACGTTGTCGGCCAGTACGACGGTCTCGCAGGTGGTGTCGCGCTTGCCGTCATCATGATTCCGATCGTGGCGCGCACGGTTGAAGAAACACTGCGACTCGTACCAGACGCGCTGCGCGAAGCCAGTCTGGCACTTGGGATTCCGCGCTGGAAAACGATCCTGCGGGTGGTGCTGCCCACGGCGAGCGCCGGTGTGATCACCGGTGTGGTGCTCTCAATGGCACGCGCTGGCGGCGAATCCGCTCCGCTGCTGCTGACAGCGCTCGGCAACCAGTTCTTCAATCTCGACCTGCTGCAGCCGATGGCAGCGTTGCCGGTCCAGATCTATCAATACGCGCGTTCCCCCTATGCCGACTGGCATGTCAAAGCCTGGGGCGCCGCGCTCGTGCTTATCACCTTGATTGGCGCCCTGAGCGCGCTCACGCGCTGGGTCGTCGGACGGAGGTTGCGTGCTCTCTCACAGTAAGGAGGCTACTACCAACCTGCCTCCGGCCACGGATTCTGCACCGCCGGTTGCGGCGCCGAATGGGACTCCCACCACTCCCACAAGTCCCACACGCGATCCAGCCCAAGAGGTCCCTGACACGCACAACGGTGGATCCGGTCCGGGTTTGCAGGTGCGCGATCTCAGCGCCTGGTATGGCGAGCGCAAGGCCATCGAAAATGTTTCGCTGGATATCGACCCGCACCACGTGACGGCCATCATCGGTCCGTCTGGCTGCGGCAAGAGCACGATGATTCGCTGCTTGAATCGCATGCACGAGGTGGTGCGCACGGCGCGCGCGGATGGCCACGTCTCGCTCAACGGCCAGAACATCTACGCAGCAGAGATGGACCCCGTACGGGTGCGGCGGGTGATCGGCATGGTCTTCCAGAAGCCGAATCCGTTTCCGATGATGACCATTTTTGAAAACGTGGTCGCCGGACTACGGCTGCAAGGTGGCTACCGTGCGCGCGAGCTCGAACAGATCGCCGAACGGGCGCTGGTCCAGGCCGCACTCTGGGATGAAGTCAAAGACGTTTGGAAGAAGGCCTCCGGCGTCTCGTTGTCGGGCGGCCAGCAGCAGCGGCTGTGCATCGCGCGCACGCTTGCTGTGCAACCAGCGGTGGTCTTGATGGACGAGCCATGCTCGGCTCTGGATCCAATCGCCACCTATCGCATCGAGGAACTGATCACCGAGCTGAAACGCGATTATACGATTGCCATTGTTACCCACAACATGCAGCAGGCTTCGCGCGTGAGCGACTACACCGCGTTCATGCTGGCAGAGGCGGACCGCATCGGACGTCTCGTCGAATTTGGCCCCACCTCGAAGATCTTCACGAATCCTTCGGAACGTCGCACGGAGGATTACATCACCGGCCGGTTCGGATGAGCCAATGACCACTCCTCCACGCGAACCACTCTCGCAGCAGCCAACCAGTTTGCCGAATGGCACACCACCGCTTGGCGTCAACAAAAGTCGCTCCGGATTTCATCGTGAGCTGGAGCGCCTCCAGGATGAAGTGCTCGTTCTTGGCAGCATGGTGGAAAAAGCATCGCTGCGCGCGGTCGACGCATTGCGCGCACGCAATCTGGCGGCTGCGCGAGCGATCGAAGCTGAGGACACGCTCATCAATCGCAAACGCTTCGAAATCGAGGAAGCGGTGCTGCTCTTGATTGCAACGCAGCAACCAATGGCCACCGATCTACGTACGCTGGCGGCGATCCTCCACATCGTGACCGACCTGGAGCGCATGGGCGACTACGCCGCGGGAATTGCCCGCATTTGCGTTGAGATCGGCGACGAGCCGCACATCAAGCCACTCATCGACATTCCGCGAATGGCCGAGAAAGCCACGAGCATGCTCCGGCGGTCGCTCGACGCGTTCGTGGAGCGGGATGTGGTGACCGCCGAGCAGATTGCCAACGAAGACGACGAAGTGGATGCGCTCTACCACCAGGTCTATCGCGAGCTGCTCACCATCATGCTGGCCAACCCACGGACCATTGACCAGGCAACCAAACTGTTGTGGGTGGCGCACAACCTGGAGCGCGTGGCGGACAGGGTGCAGAACATTTGCGAGCGCGTGGTCTTCGTGGTCACAGGGCGAATGCAAGAGTTCTCGCGCGGAGCGCTCGGCTAGCACGCCGCATGGCAGACGTCCTTGTTGTCGAAGACGAAGAGTCACTTCTCCAAACGCTGCGCTACAACTTGAGCCGCGCGGGGCATGATGTGCGCCTGTGCACAGACGGCCGCGTCGCACTAGAAATGGTGTTGGGCAATCCGCCAGACCTGATGCTGCTGGACCTCATGCTCCCTGGCATGGACGGACTCGAAATCTGCCGTCGCGTCAGAGCCGAAGTCACCAATCCGGCGGTGAGCCACGTACCAATCCTGATGCTCACCGCTCGCGACGAGGAGATCGAAAAAGTCCTGGGCCTGGAGGTCGGGGCCGACGACTATCTCACCAAGCCGTTCAGCATGCACGAGCTCCTGGCGCGTGTAAAAGCGCAGCTGCGGAGAGCCGACATGGGCGGCGTTCCCAGCAACGCCCCGTTGCGCCTCGAATCAGATGACCTCGTCGTGGATGTCGCCGGCCGCAGGGCCGTTCGCAATGACCTGGAGCTCCGACTCAAGCGGCGGGAGTTCGATCTGCTTGCGTACTTCCTCCGCTACCCCGCCCAGGTGCTCAGCCGAGAGCGGTTGCTGCGTAACGTCTGGGGCTACGAATCAGCCGGCGACACACGCACCGTCGACGTACACGTGCGTTGGCTGCGCGGAAAGATCGAGCCGGACCCAAACACTCCGACGCGCATCCAGACGGTGCGCGGCCTAGGGTACATGTTCACCGGCTAAGTCACTCCCGTGCCGCTCCTCACCGGCTTGCTGTTCGTCGCCCTGGTCATCGCGCTGGGTGCGGCAATGTTTGTCGTGCGGAGACTGGCTGGCCGATGCAAGGCCTTGGAGCTCGAGATGCAAGGCACCGAGGCGCGCCTGACCGCCAATATGGTGCAGATGCGGCGCGATCGCTCCGATCTTGCCGCGCTGTTCGAATACATGGCAGATGGAGTCCTGGTCCTGGACGCACGCGACCGGGTGGAGCTGGCCAATCCGGCGGCTGGCCGCCTGCTGCGCCGAACCGCGCTGCATGGTCGGCCCCTGGCAAGCGCCATTCGCGACCCTGACGTGCTGGAGGTGGTGCGCGCCGCGCGCAGCGGTGCATCGGTGCGTCATCCCGTCGAACTCCGCACGCCCAACGGAGCGCGCTCCTGGTTACAGGTCATCGCCACGTCTCTACCGACCGAGAAGCGCCTTCTTGTGCTCCTTCAGGACGTGACGGAACTGCGCCACGCCGAAGCCATCCGACGTGACTTCGTGGCGAACGTCTCGCACGAGTTGAAGACACCAGTCGCTTCTTTGAAAGCGTTGGTGGAGACCCTGGAAGCTGGCGCTTTGAACGATCCGGAGTGTGGACCAGACTTTCTGCGACGCATGCACGTGGAAGTCGACGGGCTTGCGCAGCTAGTGGCCGAGCTCCTGGAGCTGGCACGAATAGAGGCGGGCCGTCTGGAGCTGGATCTCCACACCTGCCGAATCGACCAGCTCGTCTGCGACGCCGTTGAGCGCATCCAGCCATACGCTGCACGCGTCGGTCTGTCAGTAGATGCCGTTTCGCTCGAGCCGGATCTCTACGCACAGGCTGATCCACGTCAAATCAGTCAGGTTCTCAGTAACCTCCTGTCAAACGCGATCAAGTTCACGCCTCCGGGCGGGTCGGTTGAGCTGGGCGCCCGGCGTGACGACTGCTGGGTTGAAGTGTGGGTCTCTGATACTGGCGTCGGAATTGCCGGTCATGAGCTGATCCGCGTCTTTGAACGGTTTTACAAGTCTGATCCGTCGCGCACTGGCAGCGGTACGGGTCTGGGGCTCGCTATTTGCAAGCATGTCTTGCAAGCGCATGGCGGCAGCATTACTGCTGAAAGTGACGGTCCGGGGCAGGGCGCCACGTTCCGGTTCACCCTGCCGGCTGTCGCGGCGGAGTCCGCTGCTACTGATACTCCCATGAGTGTTAACGTCCCCGCAGCGTAGGTCTCTGCCACAATCGGCGCATGCGTAGACTTGCAGCCCTCGCTAGCCTCGCGCTGGCGGCCGCGGTTGTGATTGGCCCCGCCTCGCTCTCCTTTGCTCAGACCAGTGGTCTGCAAAAGATCAATCACATCGTCGTCATCTACCAGGAGAACTGGAGCTTCGATAGCCTGTACGGGCACTTCCCAGGCGCGAATGGCCTGGACCAGGCCGCCGCCACGACACCGCAAGTGGACAAAGATGGCAAGCCGTACACGACCTTGCCACAGCCACTGAATACCGACTTCAGTCCCGCCATTCCGGATCCGCGCTTCCCTGCGGACCTGCCGGTGCAACCATACGACACCAGCAAGTTCGTCGGCGCCAATCAGCTGACTGGCGACCTGGTGCACCGCTATTACCAGGAGCAGTACCAGATCGATGGCGGCAAAATGGACAAGTTCGTCGCCTGGAGCGACGCGGCGGGGCTGGTGTTCAGCTACTACGACGCCACCAATCTGCCCGAGGGCAAACTCGCCCAGCAGTTCACCATGATGGACAACTTCTTCCACGCGGCGTTCGGTGGCTCGTTCTTGAACCATCAGTTTCTGATTTGTGCATGCGCGCCGACGTGGCCGGAGGCGCCGCAAAGCGTCGTCGCCCAACTCGATGCCAACGGCGTTATGACGAAAGACGGCCAGGTCACTCCTGACGGCTACATCATCAACACGTCCTATACCGTGAATTCGCCGCATCCGGCTAACGTCACGGATTCATCGCTTCTGGTGCCGGAGCAAACAGCGCCGACCATTGGCGATCGCCTGAACGACGCTGGTGTTTCGTGGGCTTGGTATTCCGGCGGTTGGAACAATGCGGTGGCTGGACATGCCGATCCACTGTTCCAGTTCCACCACCAGGCATTTGCGTTCTACGCCAATTACGCCGACGGCACTCCAGGTCGGGCCCAACACCTTCGCGACGAGAACGCGTTCTACTCAGATGTTGCAGCGGGTCAGCTACCCGCGGTGACGTTCATCAAACCCCTGGGCGCCGATAACGAGCATCCCGGCTATGCCACGCTGACCAACGGACAGCAGCATGTGGCGGACCTCGTTTCCACCATTCAGAACAGTCCGTACTGGCAGGACACCGCCATCATCATCACTTACGATGAGCACGGCGGCCGCTGGGACCACGTGCCCCCGCCTGTCGTGGACAAATGGGGGCCCGGTATTCGGGTGCCAACCATCGTGATCTCGCCGTTCGCTCGCAAAGGCTTTGTTGACCATACCCAGTACGACACTACGGCCATCTTGAAGCTCATCGAAGAGCGCTGGAACCTGGAGCCGCTCACCGATCGCGACGCCAAAGCTGGCGACATGCTCACCGCCTTCGACTTCAGCAGCTGACGCCGCCGCGCTGAGCCCGCGCCGGGAACGTTCGGAGGTTCACCTCGAAAGAGGTCCAGGTTCTTTCCTGTGTGTTGAACCCTCGGCCATCAGAGGCGCGGCTCAGCACGTACTCCACGGCCACGCGGCCACTGGCGTTAGACTCTCTCTCAAAGGCCCCATGACCGAGGCGCTGACATCGCGCACGAACGGAACGGCATCAGCGCCGCATGACCTCACCGATCCTGCGCTGTTTCTGAACCGCGAGCTCACCTGGCTTGCCTTCAACCGCCGCGTCCTGGCCGAGGCTGACGATCCCCGCAATCCGCTGCTGGAACGCGTCAAGTTCCTGTCCATTACGGGCTCGAACCTGGACGACTTCTTCATGAAGCGCATTGGTGGGCTCAAGGTGCAGATGGCCGCGGGCCTGTCGGAGGTGACCGTCGATGGCCGCACACCGCAGGAGCAGATTAGCGCCTGCGCCGCCTGGGTCCGCGACTTCGAACACCAACGCCTGGCCGTTGAACGCAAACTGTTCGATTTGCTGCAAGAGCATGGAATCCGCATCCTGAAGTGGACCGAGCTCGCCGCAAACGAGCGCGCCGAGCTGCGCGAGCGCTATCTCAAGAACATCTTTCCGCTGATTACACCACTGGCGCTGGACCCCGCGCATCCGTTTCCATTCCTGTCGAATCTGTCACTGAACTTGTTGGTGACCGGCCAGCCGGCCGACCGACCGGATCCGGTTATCGCCCGGGTCAAGGTGCCCGTCGGCCAGGACATTCCGCGGCTGCTACGCGTACGCGAAAAACGGCATTTCGTCCCGCTCGAAGAGGTGATGGCGCACAACCTGGACGCGTTGTTCCCCGGGCTGAGCATCACCTCCATCGAGTTATTCAGAATTACGCGCAACGCGAACACCGAACGCGACGAGGAGGACGCGGACGATCTCCTCGAACTGATTGAGTCGGAAGTCATCGAGCGACGGTTTGCACCGATCGTCCGGCTGGAGGTCCAGCCCGGCATGGACCCGCTACACCGCGGGATGCTCGTCGCCGAGCTGGGACTGAACGAATCGGAGGATGTCTTCGAAGTCGGCGGATTGCTCGCCCCGCGTGACTTGATGGAGCTTGTCGCGATCGATGACGGCAGTTTGCACGATCCGCCGCTGCACGTAATCGAGCCGCCGCGCCTGCCGCCAACACGCAACATCTTTCACAGCATTCGCGACGCGGGTTCGCTCCTGGTGACACATCCGTACGAGTCGTTTGCCAGCACCGTCGAGCGATTCCTGCGTGAGGCGAGCCAGGATCCGAAGGTGCGCGCCATCAAGATGACGCTGTATCGCACCTCGAAAGACGCCCGTATCGTCCGCTACCTGGAGGAGGCCGTCCGTAACGGCAAACAGGTCGCCGTCGTCATCGAGCTCAAGGCGCGCTTCGATGAGGCCGCCAATATTGCCTTCGCCGAACAGCTCGAGGGCATGGGCATCCACGTCAGCTACGGCGTTATCGGACTCAAAACCCATTGCAAGCTACTACTCGTGGTGCGGCAGGACTATGACGGATTACGTCGCTATGTCCACGCCGGAACGGGAAACTATCACCCAGATACTGCGCGGCTGTACGTTGATATTGGCCTGTTCACCTCAGATCCGGTGATCGCGCAAGACGTCAACGAGCTCTTCAACTATCTCACGACGGGATACGGTCCCAGCCGATCCTATCGGAAGATCCTCCCAGGTCCTGCACGTCTAAAGCGGGCGCTCCTGGAGCGCATCGAACGCGAGCGAGTCCTGGGAACGAACGGATTTCTGCAGTTCAAAATGAATGCGCTCGAGGACGCCGACGTGACACGCGCGCTATATCGGGCCTCTCAGGACGGGGTGCGGATTGATCTCATCGTGCGAGACACCTGCCGCCTACGACCGGGACTTGCTGAGCTTTCGGAAAATGTGCGCGTCGTCAGCATTGTTGGCCGCTTTCTCGAGCATTCGCGTATTTACTACTTCCACAATGGCGGAGCCGAGGAGTACTTCATCGGTTCGGCGGATGCCATGAAGCGCAATCTCGAAAGTCGCGTCGAGACGCTGGTTCCGGTGGAAGACGCGATTGGCCGCCAGCGCCTCCGCGCGATCATCGACATGCAGCTCACTCCGAATCGCAACGCGTGGGTCATGCAGTCGGACGGCAGCTATGTGCGCGCAACTCCGGATGGACACGATCGCGGATGCCAGATGGCATTGATCGATTGGCTTATGCGCGAGAACACCAGCCGCACGCCCGCGCGCAAACGCAGGCAGGCAGCACGCTTTGCGCGCCGCCCGCCGGCGCCGTTACCGCTCTGAGTCCTCGTTCCCTTCGCCCAGGCGGGCCAGCACCTGCTCCGCACGCCCGCGCAGTGCGCCATCCTCCGCACGACCGAGTCCGCCACACCCGGGAACCTGCCCCAGCACCGCCTGCATTTCTGCCGCGATCGCATCACGCTCCGCCGTCACGGATTGAATCTGGGCTTCCAGCCGCGCGTATGTGTCGTCCCCACTCCTGATAGCCCGCGTGTTCAAGGCAATGATGGTCTTTCCGAAAACGCCGACCGGTGCGTTCAGCTGCTTGTACGCGCGACCGAGCTCGATCAGCTCAGAGCGGTGCGCGGCAACTGAGCGCGGCAACGCCGATCGCTGGATGTCCTCCAGCAACGCGCGTCCCTCGTAGGTATAGCTATCCCTGAGACACAGCAGCGTCATCAACGTGGGCCGCAGGTCGGAATGGTCCGCCCAGGTGGAGCTATCGACGCCAACGTGTCGGACGCCAGGTCCGACCAGCGCCGCCCAGGTATGGGTGATGTCGTCGTCGACGTCGCCATGGAGCCAGATGAAGCCGTTGCTCAGACACGTCGTGTCAGTAGTTGCGGGGAAGCGGTTGCATCCGGACGTCCCCGAGGAACTGATCAAGGCGGAAGTCTGGATGAAATGGTCCTCCTGCCCAAAGCCAACAACACCGGGTGTCCGATCGTTGTCCGCGGTCACCATGTGGAGCGCCTTCAGTCCCGGCAGGTCCACCAGGAAATTGAATAACGGCTCGTTATGGCCTCTCCGATCGGGTGCCTGAACCGTGCCGAGCGCACCCTCCAACTTTCGGAGCGTGGCGCTGCCGTTCGCGGGATGACCTTTGAGCCAGAACCCAGGCGCCGTGTCGAAGTCGATCGCGTACGGCGTATCGGTGTTGCTGAATCCGGGCCGCGGCGTGCCGGGCGTCGAGCCCGTGCCACCAAACATGGCGAAGTCGTACAGGCCCTTCTGTTTCAGCAGCAGCGGTAGATCCGTTGTGATCTCACCCAGGGTGGTGCGATCGTACTTGCAGGCGACGTGCACTCCATCGCATCCGGGATTGGTCGGGGCACTTCCGCCGTAGTGGTCGTTCTCATCGGAATGGAAGACAAACACCGTGTTCGACGGACCGATGCCCATGGCATCCAGCTTCTGGAAAAACTGACCGAACTGGGTGTCATAGTCTTTGAGTTGCTGAACGTAGCCCGGTTCGCCTGGTGCGTATGCGCCGCACGGCTTGCCGTTGTTTGTATCCGCAACGACTGGATTGCTAGCTGAGGTCGGTGCGCAACTATTGCGGGAATCGTGCGCATCGGCGATGTAGCCGTACACCACCGGCACGTTGGCCGCGAGCAGTGCCGCCATGTACCCCAACGTGTAGTTCGGCGTCGGATCGAAGCCTTCGAAGCCATTGATGGGCGTGCCATCCAGGTGATTGATAACCCCCAGCGCGGCGGAGACGTTCTTGTGGCCAAACAACGCCGCGATGCCCTGTCCACCCGGCTCGTGCTTCCCCGTACCGCTGCCATTGCCGACACTGCTGCACGCATTATCCGCGCAATGAACCGCGATCCCGACGAAGTCTTTGGTCCGGTCCGCGCTACTCTCCTGCGACTCCGGCGAACCTGCGCCAAAGACCTGGGTGATGTCATTGGTGTTGTTTTCGAGCACCATGTTGACGCTCGAGACGCCGCCAAAATTACAGCCCGCGTTCACGTACGGCACCCACGGCGCGGGCAGCGTTTTACCAGCTGAATCGATCATTTGCGGTGGCAGCGTGCGACTCGGATTGGCGGGGTCCGGCGCAACCGTATCGGTCCAATACGCGAACGCCGACGTGTTGTAGGCGCCTACGCTGCTGTTGTTGTAGTACTCAAAGCTGTTGTTTCCCGGGATACCGCTCTCGTTGCCGTACACACCCGTGATCCCGGTTACCAGGTCATGCGCGGTGTGGGAGATCAGCGGAGTATGCTCGTTGCCTAGCAGCGTGCCGTTGTTTTCGATGAAATTGAGCAGGTTCGGCATCTGCTCCAGGTCGGACGGGACGTTCGGATTATCTCGCGAAAAGTGCACGTTATCGAACTGAATATGCACAACATGCTTGATCGGACTTGGCGTGCCGTCAGGCGTTGTGAACTGACAGGTCGCGGGCGCTGCTGCCACCACCGGCGTGGTTACCGGCAGTCCACCCAGTATCAGCGCCAACAGTGCCACGAAACGGATCAATCGCATGGGGCCAAGCGCTCCTCAAGACCAGATCGCCGATGCGTGTTATCTCTCGCGATATTCATTTCGCCACCCAAGGTACCGGTGGCGAGGTTAACGGACGCGCTGCGTTGTGTAAGCGGTTAGCGCAGCACGTCCTCCAGCAGTTGGCGGAAGCGGTCCAACGCAGGCGTTGCCGCGTCCGGATCTTTGGCCGCCTCATCCCAACGACGTACTGCCACCGCATCCTCCGCGTGCGGTAATTGAGCGAACGCCTCGACCTCCGCTGGAAGCATCGGCCCGCCCTGCAGCACGAGGCTCCGCTTCGATGCCGGCGACAACATCTCAAAGTATTCCGGCTCCGTGGCGCACAGGTAGCGTTTTGCCGCGACGTGCAGTCGCACCGGCTCGGTGACGCCCCGCGGAAAGCCGAGCTGCGCAAGCCAATCGGCTCCGCGGGTTTCGTGTTGCGCATCGCTTTCGTGCGAGGTTGGCGCCACCAGATGCCCGACATCGTGCAATAGCGCCGCCGCGACCACCGCGTCCGGGGCACCATCAAGCTGGGCGAGTGCGCCCGCTTGCAGCATATGCGTCGCCACGCTGACGCGCTCCCCTAAATACGCCGCCGCGCCACGTGTTTCAAACAACTCCTGGAGCGCGTCAATGGCGGCCATCTGCCTAGAAGGGTGGCTCGCCGCGGTTGACCAGCGGCCGGCGGAACCCTGGATGGCGGCTGCTGCGCACCTCGTGCTCCAGCACAAACACCGGAGTTCCCGAGTCGGGATCAACAATATCCTGGAAACGGAACTGATGATTGCGGATGCCCTCGGTGATCAGTCCGCGCTCCTCCAGATATGCATATGGCCCCGAGAAGTTGGCGATGTACACCGCGATGTGGTGACCGTCATAATCCGGCACCTGCTCGCTTTCGCGGAACCGTAACGTCTGACCCACGCCCACTTGGACGCTTGCGACACCGTCGTCGACGGCGCCTGGCGCCTCGAACACACGCTCGTAGAATCGCGCAATGGCTGCCGCACTGCCTCTTGGAACAGACAGTTCTACGTACGGCACACCGAGCTTCATGGCGCCGAAGGCGCCCGGCGCGTAGCAGCGATACGCGTTGCCCCATGGGCTAAAAGCCTCGACGTACTCCCCCTTATCCGACCACGCGAAGCGGGTGCCCTTGAGTTGCTCCTCGATGGACGTCAGGCGTTCCTTCAGCGCGGCGATGTCTGGCACCACCAGGCCCGTGTGCCCGCGCAGCACCTGCGGCTTGCCGGTGGGCAGGTGGAACTGCTGCTCGCCGATGTTGACCCAGATGTTGGTGAGCCCCACGTTCATATACGGGTCGCGCGTGAAGCCGAGTCCGACGATATAGAACAACGTGGCCAACGACTGATCGTCGATACGCACGTTGACGTGCTCGAGCGAAACGATATTGCCGATATCCTCGGCAGCGGCAGCGGCGTTGCCCTTCGCGGTCAATGTTTGCACGGCGCATTCTCTCCTTGAGGTGGCGCCATTTTAGCCAGCTATCACGTAGTGACAGGTGGAACCAGGAGGGATCCTGGACCGTGTGACCATGATTGAGTTCTGCTACGCCCCAGAGCGCCAACCCGCGGGGTCATGGAAGCTAAACGGGAGCATTACACGGACCTGTGACCAGGTGAGGTTCACGACTTCGTGACCAGGTGTGGGATGCAGCACTTGGTGACTACACGAGACCCACGACCAGTCGACCCAGTGGGATGCAGGACCTCGTGGCCTCGAGAGGTGCAGAACCTGGTAGCCGGACGTGACTGCTATGTGTTCGGCGGCAGGCCTGCTCCGCAATCGGTGGTCAGGTCTGTGCCCATCTGCAGCGTGCCAATGTCAATGGTCTCCCCAGGCGCCACGGGCACGTACATACGCGAGACCGTCTGCCCGCCAACGCTGACCGAGACGGTATACGTCCCGGGTGCCGGCACCTGTGTGACCTGAAACGCCCCGTCCAGGTCAGTGATGCCCGCGGCGGAGGTGCCCTGCACCTGGACGGTGACCATGGTCACGGGCTCCTCGACGCCGCCCTGGCAGTTCGTCACGTCGCCGACGATGGTTCCGAACAACACCGCGTTGCTGCCGACCTTTGGGGCAGGCAAGGCAGGCGCTGTAGCAGAGGTCGGCGCGGGGGTTGCGCCCAAGGTTGGCAGCGCGTCGCCGACGGAGCAGGTATCGGGTAGCACGCCGGGGTTCGTGTTGATGGTGTTGGCTGCCGCGTTCGCGGCTGTCTTGGCTTGCGCGCCATTGCGGCCGAGCATGATCGGCAGGCTGACCTCGGTCTCCTTGCCGGTCAGCGATGAGTGCGCAAACGCCTCCAACTGTTGTGGCTGACCAGGGTTATCGCTCGGCAGCGTCACCGCAACACTGAAGTCCGCCTGACGCTGCCCCGTCGACGGCACCACCGACCCAAGCGACGCGCCGCCCTGATCGCGGTCGCCCAGGAAGAATGCCACCTGGTCGATGCCGCTCGTGTTGCCTGGTGCCATCGGGTCAAGCGCGAGGCCTGAAATCAGGTACGAGCCTGGTTGCAGCACATCACCAGGTAGGGGATTGAACAGGTCGACGACCGGCAAATCGCAGCGGGCGACCAACGTTTCGGACGGCGGCGCCGTCTGCGCGTACGAGACGCTAACGAGAGACAGAGCGAGTGCGGTCGCAAGCACGCCCTCGACCAAAGAGCGCATAAAACCCCTCCTGGGCGACAACAGAAATTGCTGACGACGAAGTTCGGCTCGCCCGAAACTTCTTTCCAAGGATTGCCTAGAAACGCGGCGGTCACATGCGAACAAGTATTCCAAACGTCTTTCGGCCGCGGTTCTAGGCGGGGTCGGGGCCGCCAGTCGTTAGATCCACAGTGCGGGAGCAACTGCGGATTGTCAATGATTGGGATGTACGGCCTTGGTTTTCCCTTATGGGATTGTCAGACGGACCAGTTCTTCTGCATTTTCCAGGCCATCCAGGTCACGGCAGGCTGCGACCAACCGTTCGAAGCGTTCACCGCTAATCGGCAGCCCGGGCACGACTTCCTCGAGCCGCTGCGCCTCATGCGGAAAATCCCAGATGAACTCGCGGCCGGTCGCCTGCCGACTGAAGCTTTTGCCGTCGTGCGTGTAAATCGTTACGCGTGGCGCAAAGAGCGGCTGGCTGTGCGAGGGAATAAGCGTGACGCGGTGCATCAGCTGGAGTACTTCTGGTGGATCGGTGCCATCGTGCAGCAGCGGAAAGCCCCGCCGAACCACGCCATACGCAGAGAAATAATGCGTCGAGCCAACCGTTGGTCCACCCATCCGGTCGGCCGACGGAAACGCCGGACTCGGATACTGTGTTTCCAACCAGTTGACAATCGCCTCGACGCGATCCACCTGTTCCGGGCGAATGTCAAACTCCTCGCACAGTGCAGCGGTAACGGCGACGTGCGCAATGTTGTACCCAGCGGTGGAGTAAATCCGGTACAACGTTTCCAGAAACAGCCAGTTCTCTCCGAGTCCGCGCGGTATCGCCTCCAGATCGGCGGTGAGCTGTCCGGTGAAGCTGTACGACAGCCGGCCGAGATTGTTGCCCGTATACGCGTGATAGAAACCGGCCTCACCCTCCAGGACCGTTTCGCCACCACGCGCACCATGTCTGGCCATGGCGACGGCCAGCAGCGCATTGCGCACCGCGGCGCCCTCCCGCAGTGACCGTCCACCGCTGCGCGCGCCTTCGAGATTGCCTGAGGCAAGGTTGACGCATTGGGCGATCGCGCCGTGAATCTGGTCGGCATTGAGACCTGACAATTTCGCAGCTGCAACGGCTGCGCCGAAAATCCCGAACACCGGCCCCGCGTGGAAGCCACGCGCCATCACGCTCGGAATGAAGTCGGCGGCCAGGCGCTCCATCACCTCGTACGCGGCGGCGATGGCCACCAGATAATCCCGCCCGCTCGCCGCCTGCGCCGAGACCAGGGCTGCTGGCAGGATGGCTGCGCCTGGATGCGTAAGCATGCGAAATGTGTCCCACTTGCCGCCTGCCAGAATCATCTCGGCTTCGACAAATGCCGCCCCCGACCGGGATAGGGCTGTGCCGTACACCAGCACCGTAGCCGTCCCACCACCGCCCTCTTCCTCGGCCTGCATCAGCTCTAGCGCCATGCGCGCCTCGCGGGATGCATGCGCAAGCATCGCCGAGGTGATGCCATGCAAGGTCAGGCCCTTGGCGCGATCGACGACGGCGGGTGGCAGGTCTACGAAGCGAAGCCCAGCAACCCACTCCGCCAGCCGGCGGCTAAGCGAAGGCGCCGACGCCATTAAGGCGAACTCCGTCTATCAACACGTCGTTTGTTGGCACTCCGTCAGGTCAA
>JAFAZN010000379.1 GCA_019239775.1 Chloroflexota bacterium | reverse complement strand
GCTTCTTTGGGATGTTTGCTGTCTTTAGTAATCGAGATGAACTGCGATGGTTTGAGATAGTTTTCGGCCTTCCCGTCAGCAGACGTGCGGGGAAGGAACGTGAGCTGGAAGTGGCGACTGTCACCCGCTGCTTTCCAGGCAGCAACGAGCTGATTGCTCCACAGGTATTGCATGGCCGCATTACCCTTCACAATCGGTAATGCCTCGACGTTACCCGCGCGGTAATTCGCAATCTCTTCTTGCTGTGGCGTGATGGCACCCGCGTCCTGCAGCCGAGCTAGGCGTTGGAGATAGCTCACGAACGGACTGTCATCCGAGTATCCCAACGCTTTGTTGTCGCTGGTATACGTCCACTGGCCAAGACCGATGAAGAGTGATTTCCACATTTGCGCATCGTCAAGATTGGCACCACCAGCCTGAATGCTCAGCTTCGAATGGATGGCCATAGCATCTTTTTCGAAGTCGTCCCAGGTCCAGGTGTCCTGTGGCAATGGCACGCCAGCCTTCTGGAAGGCGTCAACGTCGAGCATCATCGACTGCGAGTTATTGCCCAGGTTGAGGGCGATGAGCTTGCCATTGATGCGTCCACCGTCGATGGACGATTTGGGCACGTCGGTGAGGTTGATCGTACGATCGTTGACGTAGTCATCCAGCGGAACGATCAGGCCATTTTGTGTCCACTGGTTGATCGTGGCGTAGTCCTGCTGCATCAGGTCAGGCAGGTTGCTGCCAGTGGCATAGGTCGACATTTTGGTGAAGTAGTCCTGGAAGCCCGCGAATTCGTAGGTGATGTTGATGTTCGGATGCTGTTGCTCGAACAGCTGAATCACCTTGATAGTTCGGTCATGTCGATCCTGAGAGCCCCACCAGGCGAAGCGGAGCTCGATCTTCTCGCCCGGGGCTGCAGCCGCGGCCGTTGGCGCAGCGGCCGGCTGAGCCGCGGAAGTCGGTGCCGCCGCGGCGCCAGCGGCTGGCTGCGTCGCGGCTGGCGCGGCAGCCGGGCTGCTACACGCCGCCAGTACCAGCGGCACGCTGACCAGGGCGGTTACCCAGCCCGGTAGAAGAACGGACGCACGCTTCGACGACTGCATCAGCCACACCTCCCACTGCTAAAAATGCTCGACGCGCCACACGATTCGCGCACCACCAGGCGCACTGGGAGCGTCACCTGAGTTGAACTCGACGACGGCGCGTCGAGTGAGTCCAGCACCAACTGGACCGCGCGTTGGCCTACTTCGACACGGGGTTGTTCGACAGTCGTGAGCTCGGGCGTGGTGAATGCGCCCAGGCCGATACCGTCGAACCCGACGACGGCCATGTCTTCGGGGACGCGCAGCCTCAAGGTGCGCAGCGCATGTAGCGCGCCGATGGCCATTTGATCGTTGAACGCGAACACCGCCGAGGGCCGTTCGGCTGTCCGAGCGAGCAGCTCGCGTAGACTGGCGTCTCCGCCGGCCACTGTGTTGCCGCCGACCACGATCCACTCCTGAGGCACCTGGAGACCGGCTTCGGCCATGGCGCGGCGGTAGCCAGCGGTGCGCTCGGTCGGTCGGCGTGCGTACGCGGCGGAATCGGTCAGGTGCGCAATCCGCGTGTGGCCGAGACCAATCAGGTGCCGGGTCGCGAGGTAGCCGCCAGCTTCTCGATCAGTGCGAATGATGCTCACGAGCGGATCCTCGCCGTCGTATTGCAACGCGACCACCGCCAGGCCGCGACGGATCG
This sequence comes from Chloroflexota bacterium, assembly GCA_019239775.1. Classification (GTDB taxonomy): domain Bacteria; phylum Chloroflexota; class UBA6077; order UBA6077; family CF-72; genus CF-72. Next base: position 2,159 of record JAFAZN010000379.1, on the reverse strand, counting down.
CTGGAGCCAGCTCCGCAAGTACGCGCGGATCGCGGCTGCCGACGATGACTCCGTCCGAGGTGCCCGCGTTCAGGTGCGCCAGGATTTGCACCGCCGCCTCGCGCGTGGGGATCGCCGCGATCGAGATGCTGTAGCCGGCTTTTTCGGCGGCTGCCTGGGCGCCCGCCACGACCTCGGCGAAGTACGGATTATCGGGCGAGGGATTGATGAAGGTGATGCTGCGTGTGCGCTGGCGGCGCAGGCTCTGTGCTGCGTGATTGGGCACGTAGCCGAGCGAATCGGCCGCCGCGAGAACGCGCAGGCGAGTCGCCGACGAAACACGGATGGGGGTGTTCGTCGCGTTGAGCACGATGGACACCGTCGCCTGGGACACACCGGCGTGACGCGCCACGTCGCGACTAGTAATACGATTCAAGTGGTACGGTTAACCTACAGCATATGACCGAAACGCGCATCTGCTTCATTGGCGGCGGCAGCTACAACTGGATGCCGAAGCTCCTGGGCGACCTGGCCCTCACCCCCGACCTCGAGGGCACCGTCGTCCTGCACGACATCAACCGCGCTGCCCTGGACGACATCGAGCGCTATGGCAAGCGCGTCTTCGATCACACCGGCTCGCGTTTTCGCATCGAGACCTCGACGGACCTGGACCGCGCCTTGGACGGCGCGGAGTTCGTGGTGGTGACGATCACCACTGGCGGCCTTGACAGCATGGCGCTGGACCTCGATATCCCCGAGCGGTACGGCATCTTTCAGTCGGTCGGCGATACTGTCGGCCCGGGCGGCCTGGCGCGTGCGCTGCGCAATGTGCCGGTGATGGTCGGCCTTGCCCAGGCCATGGAGCGACGCTGCCCCGATGCGTGGATGCTCAACCTCACCAACCCACTGACCGTGCTGACCCGCGTCGTCACCATGAGCACCCGCATCAAGGCGATAGGTTTGTGCCACGAGCTGTTTGGCGTGCGCGGTGCACTGATGCGCATGTTCGGCGGCTCTGTCTCCGATTTCGAAATGCGCGTTGCCGGGGTGAACCACCTGATCTGGATCCTCAACATGACCATCCGCGGTCGCGATGGGCTCCAGATGGTGCGCGAGGCCGCCGCGGAGGGTCGCACTCCACCGTTGCCGCCGCATCGCGGCGATTGGCACGAGCCGTTCGTCGACCGCTGGAAGCTGAAGCTCAAGCTGTTCGAGCTGTACGGCGCGCTGCCGGCGGCGGGCGATCGCCATCTGGCAGAGTTCTTTCCCTACTTCCTGATCGAAGAAACCGGCCAGGGCGCGGACTACCGTGTCCAGCTCACGCGCATCGCGCACCGACGCCAGCAGGTTGCAACCGCGCGGTCCGCCGTACAGGCCGCGATCGCCGCGACCGATCCGCCTGAGGTGACGCGCTCGTCCGAAGCCACCGCGGACATCGTTTCGGCGGTGGTCAACGGGCGCTCCGTTCGCACCATCGTCAACCTGCCCAACACCGGCCAGATCGACAACCTGCCGCGAGGCGCCGTCGTCGAAACCCTGGCGGAGATCACCTCGGCCGGCGCCCAGCCACTGGTCGTGGGTGCCTTGCCCTACGGCGTGCTCAGCACCGTCGAGCCACACGTGGTGAACCAGGAGCTCATCGTGCGGGCGGCCCTGGAAGGCGACCGCCAGCTGGCACTGCAGGCCATGGTCAATGACCCACTGGTGCACGATTTGCCCAAGGCTGAAGCGATCCTCGACGAGTTCCTGGCCGCACATGCGGAGTACCTGCCCCAGTTCAAAAGGCGGGTTGCCGTCGCCGCCTAGGAACGCGGCAGGCAGTCACGAGTCCTCCGCCGCGTTTCGGCCGCGTTCCTAGGCGCAATCTGTCGGCAGAAGTTCGGCCGACTGCGACACGGGTGCAAGGCAGCTTGTCGGCCGAACTTCTAGGGCTCAGGGGCGATCTCGTCGGGTGAGACCTCGCGGCGCTCCGCGATACTGCGGTACGCCGCCTGGATCAGCCGCTGGTTGGTGACCGCGTCTTCCCACGTCGGTAGGCCTGGCGTCGGAGCCCCGCGGGTGATGCCGTCCAGGAACGCCTCCAGTTGCACCTCGAACGGATCACAGATCTCCAACGCAACAGTCTGCCAATCGTTCAACGTTTCGGGCTGCAGCTTGCGGGCGTCGTACCGAAACAGTGG
>JAFAZN010000016.1 GCA_019239775.1 Chloroflexota bacterium | reverse complement strand
CGTGAGGGACATCACCTCCGTGGGTTGGCACATCGGTCGGTTGGCACGGCCGTGGAGGACATCAGTCCCGTGAGGAACCAGTTGGACGGTGGGAGGTCCGTGGGGTGGCAGTCCGTGGGGCTGCACGCTGTGAGGCGCATCACTCCGTGGGACTGCACGTCCGTGGAGGGCATTAGTTCCGTGGGACTCCACTCCGTGGGTTGCACCTCCGTCGAGGGACATCACTTCCGTGGGGACTCCACTCCGTCGAGGGACATCACTTCCGTGGGGACTCCACTCCGTAGGGACTCCACTCCGTGGGGTGGCACGTGCGTGAGGGGTATCACTCCGTGAGGGGCAACAGCGCGAGGCGAGGACGGGCGCCGCGTGAGTGAGACCGTGCTCGAAGTGCGGGATCTGCGGGTGGCGGTGGGGGCGCTCGAGGTTATTCATGGCATCAGCTTTGTGTTGTTGGCGCGGCGGCGCACGGGGCTGATCGGTGAATCCGGCTCGGGCAAGACGCTGACTGCGCTGGCCATCATGGGGCTACTGCCGGACGGGCTCGGTGCCACTGGTGACGTGCGCTACCGCGGCCAAGACCTGCTGGAACAACGCGAGCGAGATCTGTGCCGTATTCGCGGCGACCGCATCGCCATGGTCTTCCAGGAACCGATGACCGCGCTCAACCCGGTAATGAAGATCGGCGACCAGGTCGCCGAGCCTTTGCGGCTGCATCGCGGGCTGAACCGCAAGCAAGCACAGGCGGCGGCACGCGAGGCGCTTGAACGCGTGCACCTGCCGCAGGCCGAAGAACGGCTGAATGCCTACCCGCATCAGCTCTCCGGCGGCCAGCGACAGCGCGCGATGATCGCCATGGCCACAGCCTGCTCGCCCGAACTGCTCATCGCCGACGAGCCGACTACAGCGCTGGACGTCACCGTTCAGGCGCAGATCCTTCAGTTGCTGATGGAGCTGGTCGAAGACGAAGGTTCCAGCCTGCTGCTGATCACGCACGATCTGCCCGTGGTGGCCAACGTGTGCCAGCAAGTGCTGGTGCTGTACGGGGGCCACATCGTCGAATCCGGCGAAACAATGACGGTGTTCAATCAGCCACGGCATCCGTATACACGTGCGCTGGTCGATGCAATACCGGCTCTGGACGAGGACGTTCCCGATCGGAAGCTACGAACGATTCCGGGGTCCGTCCCCAGCCTTGGGGAGTTTCCACCCGGCTGCCCCTTCAGAAACCGCTGTCCCCGAGCGGACGAGGCGTGCGCGGTGATGCCGCCATTCGAGGACAACCTGGCGTGCTGGCACCCATTGGCGTGATGCCACCAGAGGTGCTGTTTCAAGTTGAGCACGTCAGCCGCCAATACGCGCTGCCGCGTACACAACTCTTCGGAGCGCGAAAGCTGGTTACCGCGGTGGACGACGTCAGCTTCGAGCTTCATCGTGAGGAAACGCTCGGGGTTGTGGGCGAGTCCGGCTCTGGCAAGACCACGCTGATGAAGCTCCTGCTGGGGCTCGAGAAGCCAGACGCGGGTTCGGTGCGGTATCTCGGCGAATCACTCAGGCATGAGGTGCAGGTCGTCTTCCAGGATCCCGCGAGTGCGCTCGACCCACGCATGCGCGTGGCGGACATCATTGTCGAGCCGCTACGCGTGTTGCGGATCGCAGGCGACCATCAAGCGCGACTGGCCGAACTGATGGATGCCGTCGGCCTGCCGCTCGGGTATGCGCGGCGCTACCCGCACGAGTTCTCGGGCGGCCAGCGCCAGCGGATCGCCATTGCGCGAGCGCTCGCGCCGCGGCCGTGCGTGCTGATCGGGGATGAACCCGTCAGTGCCCTGGACGTTTCGGTGCGGGCGCAGATTCTGAACTTGTTGGAAGACCTGCGAGTCGGCTTTCAACTCACGCTGATCCTTGTCTCCCACGATCTGTCCGTCGTGCGGCACATGACCGATCGGGTGCTGGTGATGCAGCAAGGACGGATCGTGGAAGAAGGGGCTACACGCCAGGTGTTTCGAAGTCCGCGGCATCCGTATACGCGGCTGCTGCTCGACTCGATTCCGCGGCTGCGACCCTCAGGCGTCGCGCAGATAGAACAGAAATAGCGCCGGGGCGATTGAGGCAAACGCCAACGCCAGCGGAATCAGACCACCCGTCACCCACCAGGTCAAGGCGAACGCCCAGGTGATGAACGCCAGCGCTCCGAGGCAAAGCACGAACAAGAACGGATCGCGACGGAGTCGCTCGCGAACGGCGGCACCGCGGCCATTGGAGACGGGCGGGCGGGGTGATCTCGGGGTTCGGCTCGGTCCTCCGGATGATCTGGAGCGTTGGGGGCGCTGGCCGGAGCGGTCGGGCATTCGTGTCGCGAGTAATGTTAACCGCCGTGGACGCGCCTGTTCGAATCTCCGTTCTGGGCTGCGAGCCGGACGAGGCTCGCGGCCGCTGGCACGTGCGGTGGCAGGTCGCGAACGTATGTAATGGGCCAGTTGTGCTGGAGGATGCCTGGGTGCCGCACGGGCGCTTCCGAGGCGACGGGCACGTCCTGCTTGATGCCGCTATTTCGCCTGGCGGATGGCACGTGCTCGAGTTGGGCGTTTCGGCGTCCGAGCCGCCTGGCACGGTGGTCGATAACGCCTTTCTGATCCTGCGCCTGCGCGGTCAGCGTGAGACGTGGCGCGTGTTTGCGCGCATGCGCATCCAGTTCTCCGCCGCTTCGGTGCTGCCCGTGATTGAGGCCGTCACCGTCCAGGCTGTCTAGAATGGTCTTCGCATATGGCCTTGACGCCTGACGAGCGCAACGTCATGCAGCGCATGCTCGGCTGATTCCGCAATTGAAGCGGTGACTTCGAGGAGACCACGGGTATGGTCTCGAGCGCGCTGGACATGGACCTCGACGAGTTGCTGCAGACTCTCGAGCGGCTGCGTGATGTCTGCGCTGAAGATCCTGAGTACAGGCAGTTGAGGTCCGCGTTACCAGGCGACTGGCCGCTCTAGCGCGGTAGGACGATGCGGGGGTGGCGCAGGTCTAGCTGGCCCACGCCTGACCAGTGCTCGCGCGTGTTGGTCATGGCCTGCACGTGCCCATCCCACTCGAAATTGAACGCCCACGTCCCTAGCTGCACGGCGCGGCGCATTTTCTCTTGGAGCTCATCGGTGGTGGCGAACTGGCGGATCGCATCGATCTGACGCCCGCCGTGGCCTTCGTCCTGTTCGGCATGCAGGTGATACGTCTCGGCAGCTCTCGGCGAGAAGCCGTAGTGACCCACCATCTCCTTGTAGACGCGGGCGGCAACACCGTTGGCGCCGCCGTGCTGGTCCTCCACGAATGCCAGTAGCGCCAGGCCCTCCAGGGCTGACCTGCGCTGGCAAGCGCCCACGATCATCTCAATTGCCGCGAGCGTGCCTGGCGCCGCATCGGCGTTGTCCGCCTCTTCGCGCGTGATGCCGGCTTCTTCGAGGAACTGCAACATGATGTCGACGTGGGTACGTTCGCCGCCCAGCTCTTCCATGAAGTTGTCGAGCACAACGTCCATCAAGGAGTACTGCTTTTCCTGGACCGCGTTGATCGCGATGTAGCCGAAGAAGATCGGATTCGTGCGTACGCGCAAGTAGTGCTGCACTTCGCCGAGCACGATCTGCTCGCGACTCCAGCGGTGCTCGATGATGCCGCGGAACCAGGGATGATCCAGCATCGGCACCTGGTGGGCGATGCGCCACAGCTCTTCGATGAACGCGTCTGGAGGAAAGGGCATACTGGCGAGGCCTTTTTAAAAACGGCCGAAGAACGCGGCGAGGCGCTTCAGGAAGGCGGGCGCACGCGTTGGCGGGTTATTGGCGCGCAGGATGTGGCCGCCACCTGCCATCGGCGCATCTGGGGTTTCGGCAACCACCCATTTGGGAAAGCGACCGTCCACGCGGTACGCGCCCTCGATCGCTGGCCAGCTCAAGCGCACGGTGTCATCTGCCCAATAGCCAAGAATGACGCAGCTGGTGCCGGGCTCGGCACGCCACGGCATGCTGCGCTTGCCCCACATGGTGCTGATCAACGTTTCGCCTTCGACGGTAGCCACGAACTGCGCAGGCATCTCAGGCCGACCAAGCCGCGGGCGCGCAACGGCCGTTGGAACGAAGGCAGCTGTGGAGTCGCCTAGTTTCGGATCGTAGTGGTAATAGGGAGCCTCGGACGCCGGCGGCATCAATCGATCAAGCGTGCAAGAGTCTAACCCTAGCCGAGTTCTTCCTCCCCGACTATCTGCCAGTCGCTGAGGTGAACGTTGCAAAGCGCGGCATCGTTGATCCACTCCGTTTGAAGGTGACCAGGGCTCAGAACGTACACGCGCCGATCTTCGGACTCATCGCCGACGGTGGTGTGCACCGAAACGAGCGTGTCGCCACCACGCAGATTGGCCTCGACGCGGTCCACTTCGAGCCATGGCACTTGTGCAAGGACAGGGGCATCCGGCGCTTCGGCCAACAAAGTTGAGTCGGGGCGCTCGCGGCTCGGGTCATACGTGTAGATGGAAGAGGAAGCGCAGCGCCAGCCACTCACGGGGCCAAGGTCGTGGACGGCCTGCAGCAACGTCCACGTCTGCGCATCAAGCAGGCGCGGCATGGCCGCGACGAGCACGACCAGCAAGATCAGCGCGAGTCCGAGACGCACGGGCGGTGCGCCGGGATTCTAACCAGTGGGGCTGGCGACCGCCGGCAGCTTGATTGGCTCGAAGTGCTGGGTTGGCGGAACGGGTGTCGCCACACGGGGTGGCACAGGCGTGGCAACGTGCGGTGGTACAGGCGTCGGCACCCGCGGTGGCACCGGCGTTGGCACGTGCGGTGGCTCGGGCGTGGGCACGTGCGGTGGCTCGGGCGTTGGCGCGTGCGGTGGCTCGGGGGTCGGATCGTGCGGTGGTACCGCTGTTGGCTCGTGTGGCGGCACGGGCGTCGGCCGCTGGGTCGGCGCAGATGTAGGCTCCTTCGGCGGCGCGGCAGTGGGCGCAGCCGTTGGCTCCCGGCTCGGCGCCGCGATGGGCGCAGGCGTCGGTGGCTCTGCGGTCGCGGCCGGCTGCGGAGTTGGGGGCGGGGGTGCGGCCACGGTGGGTGCGGGCGCAGGCACCACCGGCGCGGACGTCGGATCGGCCAGCGGCGGTGCGGGTACTTCGGTTGGCGACGGTGACGCGGCCGCACGGAGAGGCTGCGGCGTGCGTGTTGGGGCGGGCGGATCGGTGGGCGCAGCCGCCGGCAGCCGCGTGGGCGGCGTGGTCGGCAATGGTGTCGGGGAGGCGACGTCGGCCATACGCTCCTGCGGTTCAGCCGGAACCTGCTCACGGACCACGGCTCGAGCCGGCACCGGGGTGGAGGTCGCGACAGGCTCGCTGCGCGGCACGGCCGGGACGGCCGCCGGCGGCAATGTCACAGCGGTCGGCGTGGAGGTCGCCTGTACGAGGATAGAAGCCGGCGCGAGAGTGGCGGGCGCCTGGCGTTGCTTCGGTGTTGGGCTCGGCTCAACAGCTGTGGCAGTGGGTTCCACCGTCGGTTCCGAGGTTGCAGCAACGCTGATCGCGACGGAGACCGGTGAGGACACGGCCGCGGCAGGATGCGTTGCAACGACGGCTGGCGCCGATGGCAGGATATCGAGTAGCTGAGGCAACACCACCGGCGGCACGATCGATTCGACCAGCTCGGCAGCGGGAGCAATCGCTTCCTGGACACCTTCGCGGACCGGCGTCACCATTACGCCGGTGATCACGCCGGCGCCGGCCAGGCCGGCCGCGCCCACGTAGGCGATCGCCGCAATGTGCAGCGGTGCGCGCGCAGCGGCGAACAGAGCCGAGATCGGTAATTTCATGCGGCGCGGCCCGAGGGCAGAGTCAGTCGGAACGTGGTGCCCTTGCCGTGTTCGCTTTCAACGCTGATCGTGCCGCCGCTGCGAGTCACCAACGCCTGGGTCAATGCGAGACCGAGGCCCGTGCCGCGCTCGCGCTGAACGCGCGGATCCGAGCTGCGGAAGAACTTGGTGAACAACCGCGCCTGGTCTTCCTTGCTGAGGCCGATGCCGGTGTCGCGGACGCCAAGCACCAGCGTGTGGGGCTGACGGCCCGGCTCGACCCAAACCTTGATGGCGCCGCCTTCTGGGGTGTACTTGACCGCGTTGCTGACCAGGTTGCTGACCGCTTCGCGCAGCAGCATCGGCGGCACCATCGCGGGCTCAACATCGCGGGCCGGCTCTACGCACAGATCCTGCTGCTTTTGCTTGGCGAGTGGCGCCAGGTCGGCGATGACCTGATTGATGATCGATGAGACCTGCACCGGCTCGGCAGCGGGCAGCTCATCGGACCGCTCCAGCTTGCTCAGCTGAAGCAGGTTCTCCATGAGCCGCTGGATCGACCGTCCTGCGCGCTCGACGTTGCCGATGTAGGTAGGGATGGAGTCGTAGTTCTCGTCGATGGCCGCCCGCTGCGTCATCTGCGCGTAGGACATCACCAGGGTCAACGGATTGCGCAGCTCGTGGGTGATCAGATGAATGAGATCGTCCTGCAGCGCGTTGGCTCGGGCGAGCTTGTCGCGCTCGAGCTCCATCTCGGAGCGGGTCGCCGCGAGATTGGCGGCTTCGCGGACCACGAACAACAGCGCGAGCAGGGCGGCGTTCGCCAGCAGCAGTGCGCCATCACCAAGTCGATCGGCGGCCGCCAGTGGCAGCAGGCCGATCGGCGCCAGCGGCAACGACAGCACCAGCTCCGGTCGCTCCGCGTGGGGATCCTCCTGGATTGCGTCTAGTCGAGCGGCGAGGTGCCACAGCGCCACGCGCGCCGAGGCGAACACCACCGCGAAGGTGATCCATGCAGGAACCACCCCGACGTTCGTGGCGACGAAATCAGCAAGTGCGTAGGCCAGCACCATGTGGGCCGCGGTCGAGACCACACGCGGGCCGCGCATACCGCGCAGCAGGTTGATCGTGATGGCTACGTAGGCGACCAGCGGCAGTGCCGCCGAGCCGAAACGAGCTTGCAACGCGATGGCCGGCAGTAGCACCAAGGCGCCACCAGGCTGATACGCGGCGAGTCGAACCGTAAGCAGCAGACCGACGGCGAATGCCAGCGCCATGGGCGCGTAGACCACGTCGGTAACAGGCCAGGTGCCCGTGAGCAAGACGAGTGCGAACGCCGCGGCGACGGTGACGACGACCGTGTACTGCAGCGGACCAAAGCGGTCGCGCACTGTGGCGCTTGTGCCGTGGATGAAACTCGCCATGGCTGCAGCGTTTTACGCAATTGCCGGAAAGGCAAAAAGAAGTCGTGCGCTTGGGGGACGCAAGATCACAAAGTTGTGATCAATCTTGGGGTCGGCTCGCCCGCTCATTACAACGCGGGCATCTTCGACCAGGGTCTCACACCAATGGCTTTCGTCCTCCGTCAGTCGATTCGCAGCTTGCAGGATCGCGCCGCTTCCGCTTGCCGCGTGCACACATGTGTGCGCTGCCAGTCCAACGTCGATTCCACCGAGCCGTGCAGCTTTGTGCCCGAAATGGTCCAGGTGTGCCCGAGCTGCGCTGGACAGGAACATGCGCTGCGGCATCTGCCGACGGTGAGGACTGTGTGGGGGTCAGGACTGGCGCGAGTCTCTCGCCGCTGAAACGCGCGCAGGGGCATGCGGCGTGCCCCATACTGTACGAATACGCGGTTCTCATGATTGAGGTCACGGTCGCCGGTCTGGGCATTGCACCGCCAAGCTCGTTGCCGTTGTTGCTCCTGAAGGAGCGGGATGGCGAGCGCGTGCTGCCGGTCGGCATCGGACCGCTGGAGGCGCAGGCAATTGTCATGCCGCTGCAAGGCGTCAAGCCGCCGCGGCCGATGACGCACGACATCATGGTCGAGATCGTCTCGTCGCTCGGGGTTCACCTGCGCCGTGTTGAGATCGTGGAGCTGATCGAGAGCACGTTCCACGCGCGCTTGATGGTGGAGACTGGCGGGCAGGAACGGGTGTATGACATTCGTCCGTCGGACGCCGTAGCGCTCGCCGTGAGGACCGAGACGCCGATTTTCGTGGCCGAGGCCGTTTTCGATCAGGCGGGCATCATTTCGCCGCAAGTAAACGAGATGGCCTCGTCGTCTTCGGAGGAGGCGACTTCGCCGGAGTCCGCCGTTGAGGTGGATGAATCGAAGCTCACGCCGTTCAAAGAATTCATCGAGTCACTGGACATCGACGACCTGGGCGGCTCCGAGCCCAAGAGCTAGAACATTACGCGGCGGCGGCGAAGTAACTCTCGCACGCCTCGTCCAGCAGTGCGCGTGAAGTGATGTCGGGCGCGGCCGAACGGTAATCGGCAATCGCCACGATTTGCTCGACCAGGTCTCGCGGCTGGCACATGCGCAGTGGGCGGTCCGCCAGCCAGCGATCCATGATGTACTGCAGACCGTCTGACGCGTATTGCACTCCACGCGCGTGACACTCACGCTGGAAGATCTCGGAGAACTGCGCCGGCGTTGGATCACCCAGGCGCAGCTTGAAGCGGATGCGGCGCAAGAACGCATCGTCTGCAAGATCGGCTGGCTCCAGGTTGGTTGCGAACACCAGCATCTGCTGAAAGGGCACCTGCAATCGTTTACCCGTTAGTAGCGTCAGATAGTCGATGTGTTTTTCGAGCGGCACGATCCAGCGGTTGAGCAGATCGGCAGGCCGTACTTGCTGGCGACCGAAGTCATCGAGCAGCAGCACGCCACCATTCGCCTTGAGCTGAAGCGGCGCCTCGTAAAACCGACCCGCGTCGCTCCACAGCAGGTCGAGCCCGGCCAGTGTCAACTCGCCGCCAGCTACGACGAGAGGTCGTTCGATCTGCACCCAGCGTTGATCGATACCGGGTGTGGAGTTGCATTGAACCGGCCGGTGCACCAGCGGATCGAACAGTTTGACGATGTAGCCATCCACCTCCAGCGCATGCGGAATGTAGATGGGATCGCTGAGCACGCGCGAGATGCGCTCCGCCATCGCGGTCTTTCCATTGCCTGCCGAGCCGAACAGAAACAAGGCGGAGCCTGAATTGATCGACGGGCCGATCTTGTCCGTCAGCCAGTCCGGCGCCAGCAGGTCCGCGAAGGCCTCGCGCATGCGCTCGGGCGTGACCAGGCCGCGATTGATGCGCTGCGCTTCGATCGACGCCACGTAATTGTCCAACGACACCGGCAGCGGGCCCTGGTACTGGGTGCGCTCCAGCGCTTCGGTCGCACGCGTAGTGCCTTTGGACGTAAGCACGTACGCATATCCAGCGTCGCCAATGCCGCGCTGGCCGCGAATTTCGACGAGGTGGTCCTGCCGCAAGCCATCCAGAACGGTGCCGATACCGGACTGAAACGGCAAACCGCACGCCGCGGCGAGCTGCGCGCCTGAACTCTGCGGCCGCGAGTACAAGCACCGCAAGACGTGGTCTTCGACGAAAGCCGGCGCCAGCCCGGCAGCTGCCACGGATTCGGGCGCCCTGGGCAGGAAGCCGGATGTTGATGCTGAGGTATGACCTGTCATGCGTTCGCAACAGGTATCGGCCAATTGGGCAGGGGGCCAATACACCCGGTCGGGGGGTGCGGCTCAGTCGCGTTGCTGTCGATGGAACGGCTCGCGCCCCGGCGGCTGATGTGGCCGAGGCCGACGCGGCGGCGGCGGAATGGTACGTGTCTCAGGATGGTGCATGCGCAGCTCGAACGGTTCACCGTGGTGACTGAGACGCACGGGGGAGCCGTCAAGCAAGGCGTACGTCGCATTGGCGTGGGTGACGGTAACCTCGAGCGTACAACCGTGGTAGCGCAACTTGAACGTCAGCCGCTGTAACTGGCGCGGCAAACGAGGTGAGAAACAGAGGTCGTCACCTTTCGGGCGCATCCCGCCGAAGCCGTCAACCAGCGCAATCCACGCGCCAGCTAATGCAGCAATGTGGACTCCGTCGCGCGTATTGTGCTCCAGGTCTTGAATGTCCAGCAACGCGGCTTCCACCATGTAGTCATAGGCGAGGTCCAGATGGCCGGTCTCAGCAGCCATGACTGCCTCCGTGCCGTCCGACAGTGAAGAATCGCGTACAGTCCGCTGCTCGTAATAGGCGAAATTACGCGCTTTCTGCTCTGCCGAAAATGCGTCACCACGCAGGTGCATTGCCAACACGAGGTCCGGTTGTTTGACCACCTGCTTGCGATAGAGCTGAAAGTACGGGAAGTGAAGCAGGAGTGGATACTGATCCGGTGGCGTTTTGGCGAAGTCCCACTCCTCGTGATCAGTGAAACCCTCTGATTGTTGATGGACGCCGAGCCGTTCATCAAATGGAATGAACATCGCCGCGGCCGCGTTCCGCCATGCCTGGACCTCGTCACCGGCTACCTCCAGGGCACGCGCCCGGTCGGGATGTCTGTCGACCGCGGCGGCGGCGCCCAGGAGGTTTTGTTGGGCCATGAGGTTGGTGTAGATATTGTTGTCGGCCAGAGAGCTGTACTCGTCGGGGCCGGTAACTCCATCGATGCGGAACTGCCCGTGCGCATCGAAATGGCCGAGGTCGTTCCACAAGCGCGCGGTTTCCACCAGCAGCTCGAGGCCGGTGTTCTCCTCGAACTCCAGGTCACCAGTCATCGACACATAGCGGATGACCGCGTGCGCGATGTCGGCATTGACGTGAACCGCAGCGGTGCTGGCGGGCCAATACCCGGAGGATTCGGTGCCATTGATCGTGCGCCAGGGAAACGCGGCGCCACTCACCCCCAACAGGCGGGCGCGTTCGCGGGCGGCCGGCAGCGTGGCCTGTCTCCAACGAAGCGCCGACGCCGCCGCCGCGGGCAACGTGCAGTTCAGCAGGGGCAGTACAAATGACTCGGTATCCCAGAACGCGTGCCCGTCGTATCCGGGGCCGGTCAAACCTTTGGCAGGCACTGGCCGATCCTCACCTCGGGCACCGGCTTGCAGAATATGGAAGAGCCCAAACCGCACGGCTTGCTGGACCTCGTCATCGCCTTCCAGCTCAACGTCGGCGCTGCTCCAGAACTCGTCGAGGTACTCGCGCTGCTCCGCAAGCAGCCCATCCCAGCCGGTGTGGCGGGCCGCCGTCAGCGCGGCGAGGACTTGATCGATCAGCGCCTGACGCGAGCGCTGGCTGGACCAGCCATACGCCAGGAGTTTGACAACGCACAGACTCTGGCCTGGCTCCAGTCGCGCGGTGACACTGACGCGGCCGGTGTCCGGGGAAGACTCAGTGGTCGTCTCTGCATCTTCGGGCGCCTGGATGAAGTGGTCCATCGCCGCGGCAACGCGCAGTCCACTCCGTGCCGCGCGGTGAACCAGCGCAACCCGCAGGTCGCGCTGCACGGACAGCTCCGAGCGCAGCACAGCCTCCAGTGGTGCACCCTGGCGCGGATCGTTGGTGAGCGGTGTATTGCCAAGTGGTTCGTTGGCCACCAGCTCCGACTGGACCACCACGCGCGTTGCCGAATCAACCGGCTGGACCTCGTACCTGATCGCAGCGATCGCGCGCTGCGTGAACGAAACCAACCGGTGCGACGACACGTGCACTCTGCGACCTGACGGAGTGGTCCAGTCCACCTGGCGTTCGAGGGTGCCCGCGCGCAGGTCCAGAATGCGTTCGTGGCGCTCCAGCCGCCCGTAGCGGACGTCGAACGGTTCATCATCCACCAGTAGGTGAATGAGCTTGCCATTGGTGACGTTGATGACGGTTTGCCCCGACTCCGGGTAACCATAGCCGGTTTCAACGTAGGCCAAGGGCCTCAACTCATAAAACGAGTTGAGGTATGTGCCCGGGAGGCCGGCTGGTTCGCCTTCGTCCAGATTGCCGCGCAGTCCAAGATGGCCGTTCGCCAGCGCGAATAACGACTCCGTTTGCGCGAGCACACCGAGGTCCAGGTGCAACTCCCGCACCTTCCATTGTTCTTCAGGAAAAGCGGGGTGCCGAATCATGTGCGATCGAGCAGTTCTGAAAGATCGTCAACGACAATGTCTGCGCCGTGTTGCTGGAGCGCGTCGCGCTGTCCGACGCGGTTGACACCAACCACGAAGCCGAACTTTCCGGCGCGGCCCGCCTCAACTCCGGCCAGTGCGTCTTCAAAAACGGCTGCCTCGCCGGGCTGGACCTTGAGCGCCCTTGCCGCCGCGAGATACGTGTCCGGGGCAGGTTTGCCCTTGAGGTGATCACGTCCCGCGACAATACCGTCGACGATGACCTCGAACTGTCCGGTTAGGTCCGCAGCCTTCAGGACCTGGCGCGTGTTAGCGCTCGCCGACACCACGGCGCGATGCAGGCCGGCTCTGCCGCATTCGGTGAGGTATCGCACCGAACCTGCGTAGGTCTGGACGCCATGCGTGCGCAGGCGGTCGAGCAGAATCTCATTCTTGCGGTTGCTCAAGCCCTCGATCGTTTCCGCCGAGGGCGGATCGTTTTCCGTCCCCTCGGGCAGATGGATGTTTCGCGATTCGAGGAACGAGCGGGTGCCGTCAGCGCGCAGCTTGCCGTCGATATAGGCGTCGTAGTCGGCAACAGGGTCAAATGCCACAAAGGGTTGACCAGTTCGCTTAGATCGTGCCGCCAGATAGTCGTCGAACATCTGTTTCCATGCCGCCGCGTGCTCTTTCGCCGTCTGGGTGAGCACGCCGTCGAGATCAAACAAACACGCGTGAATCTGTTCTGGAAGGCCTAACACGCACTTCAAAGTGTGACACATTACTGATCGAGCAGCGCGACAACTCCTTCGTCTGGGCGGAGGTCGAGTCGGGGGCCGACCTCGCCATCGCGGTCCAGATGCGTGGACAGCAGCACCTTGCCGCGCGGCGCTCGCCATTCCAACTGGCGCTCCCTGTGCGAGAGGTTCAGCGCAACACGCACGCGCTCTTGCGCCACGGCGCGTTCATACACCAGGAGGTCATCGTCGGTGTATACGTGCATGTAAGTACCCACGGAGAGGGCGGGCATTTTCCTGCGAAGGTAGATCAACGCTCGGTGCAGACTGAGCATCGACCGCGGGTCGGACTGCTGCGCTGCAACGTTGCAGGACCGGTAGTCGTCGGCAAGCGGTAACCAGGGTTCCTTCGCAGCCGTGAAACCTGCGTTGGGAAAATCGTTCCACTGGAGTGGTGTGCGCTCCGGGTCCCGTCCAGCACCGATCCCCGGCACGTTGTGCTCGAACGGATCCTGCACCAGTTCCGGTGGGATTGGCACATCGTGCATGCCGATTTCGTCGCCGTTGTACAGCGTGGGAGTGCCGCGCAATGTCAGTAGCAGCATCGCTGCGACGCGCGCTTGCGCCGCTCCCACGCGCGTAGCAATGCGTGATCGATCGTGATTGCCGAGGACCCAGTTAGGCCAGGCGTCCGGTGGCAACGCCTGCTCGTACGTGTCGATCAGCCCTGAGATCTGGTGCGCCTGCCACGGCGTCAGGATGAGATGAAAATTGAACGGCAGGTGCAAACCCCGGCCATTTTCGCCGTAGTAGGCCACCAGCCGCTGGATGGAGAGCCAGAGTTCGCCGATGAGCACCCGGTCTTTGTATTCCTCGGCGACTTCGCGGAAGCGGTGGACGACGTCCATGAGCTCCGGCTGGTCGGCACTGTAGGTCAGCAGCAATGACTGATACGGATCCCGGCCTGGCTGCCAATTCGGATTCGGTGGATTATCCGGAAGGTCTTGGTGTTTCATGACCTGACGCAGTGCATCGATGCGGAATCCGTCCACGCCTTTGTCGAACCAGAAGCGCAGGACGTCGTACATCGCGTCCTGGACTGCTGGGTTGCGCCAGTTCAGGTCCGGCTGCTCTTTCAGGTAGGCGTGATAGTAGTACTGCCTGGTGGCTTCGTCAAAAGTCCAGGCACTGCCGCCGAACACGGAGAGCCAGTTGTTGGGTGTGTCGCGCCAGATGTACCAGTCGCGCTTCGCGTTCGTACGACTCGCCCTGGACTCTCGAAACCACGGGTGCTGGTCAGACGTGTGGTTTGGGACGTAGTCGAGGATGACTCGGATGTCTTTGGCGTGTGCCTGTTTGAGCAGCTCGTCGAAGTCCGCAAGTGTGCCAAAGATCGGGTCGACGTCCGTATAGTTGGCGACGTCGTAACCAAAATCGACCATCGGCGAGGGGTAGATCGGCGAGATCCAGATGGCGTCGACGCCGAGCCACTGAAGATACTCCAGCTTCTGCGTAATTCCTGGCAGATCGCCAGTGCCATCGGCGTTGGAATCCAGAAACGAGCGCGGGTAGACCTGGTAAATGAGCCCCCGCTGCCACCACGTAAACGGTTGTGCCACGTTCGTACGAGTGTAGGCGCGCAAACGTGCGGTACGCTGGCGAATCGTGGAGAGTGAGGCGCCCATTCTGTATCACGCCGAGGCCGGGGTGGCGACGATCACGCTCAATCGGCCGGCACGGCTCAACGCAATCACCTGGCCGATGATGGAGCGCATGCTGGCGCTCTCGCGCAGGGCTGGCAGCGACCAGAGCATCAGAGTGCTTGTGTTCAAAGGCAACGGTCGCGCGTTCTCCTCAGGCGACGACATCGTCGACGGCATGGGCGTCCGCTCCGAAGGTGGCGATCCCGAAGGCATCACCGCTGACCGAGGTCTGCATTACGAGCTGGTGAAATGCCTCCTGGAGCTACCGAAGCCGACGGTAGCTGCCATCCACGGCCGGTGTCACGGCGCGGCCTGGGTGATCAGCCTTGCCTGCGATTTCCGAGTCGGCAGCACCGAGGCGGTGGTGGGCGATATCCGTGCCGCCCGGGCGATCTTCGCCGGCCAGAGCGCTCCACTGTTGCTGCCCCGCCTGATCGGCCAATCCCGCGCGATGGACCTGCTGATCACCGGCCGTGTGATCGACGCGGCCGAGGCCGAACGGATCGGCTACTTCACCCGGCTCTGGCCGCGGGATACCTACGAGCGCGAACTCCAGGGGTTCCTGGACGAGCTCGCCAGTGGTCCGACCAGGACGTACGCGGCCTGGAAACTGACGGTGAACCGCTCCGTGTTGCTGGAGCTGGATGGCTATACGGATTACGAGCGGGCGTTGGCCGACAAGGTCCGCAGGACTGAGGACAGCGCGGAAGGACGCGCCTCGTTCAAAGAACGCCGCGTGCCACGCTACCGGGGTCTCTGATGGTGGTGGTCGACGCGCACTCGCACTTCACTCCGCGAGCGGTGATCGAGCAGCTGCAACGGTCACCCCAGTCGTTTCCACACATCGGGCTCAGAGACCTCGGCGAAGGCCGGTTTGCGTTCGACTTTCCGGATATACCCACGACCCGGCCGATGGCACCGCGGCTGTGGGACATTGCGGCGGCACACAGTTACCTGGATGAGCAAGGCATTGACGTCCACGTCGTTGGCCCATGGGCGGACATCTTTGGCTACACGCTTCCGGCCGCCGAGGCAACGAGCTGGGCAACTTTCGTGAATGAAGCCGTCTTGGAGGCGCTTCAGGGTCAGGCGCGGTTTGTGCCGTTGGCCACGGTCCCTCTCCAGAGCGGACCGGCCGCTGCAACAGTCCTGGAGGCCGCACACGCCATGGGCTATGGCGGTTTCACCATCGGCACGTTCGCACCTGGCATCGACCTCGATGATTCCGACCTCGAGCCGCTATGGACGAGTGCCGAGTCGCTGCGAATGCCCATCGTGCTGCATCCGCTTTATCTGTACGGTCAGCCGCGACTCGCGAAATACGATCTGCCCAATGCGATTGGACGCCTCAACGACTCGGCTATCGCGGTTTCGCGACTGCTGTATGGCGGTGTGCTGACGGCGCACCCGGCGCTCCAGGTCATGGTTGCCCACGGCGGAGGCGGGGTGCCCTACGCCATCGGTCGACTGGCTCGAAATTTTGAGCTCCACCGCGACGAGTTCGCCGATCCGCGCGCAGGTTTCGAGCGACTGTACTTCGATACAGTCGTGTACGATCCGGCGCCGTTGCGCTACCTGGTCGAGGTCGCTGGTTCCGATCACGTGCTCCTTGGATCGGACTATCCATTCCCGGTCATGGACCCACGGCCGCAGCAGGTGGTCAAAATGGCGGGTTTTGACGAGCAGACGGTTGAGAAAATCGTCGGTGGCAACGCGCAAAAGCTGTTCAATTTGACGTGACGAGTTGGGGCGGCATGGGTGTCAGGCGAACTGGAGCGAGGTAGGTGCCAACCCGGCGCCGCACCCAACATTCACGGGATTCGCGGCGCTCCCGCGGTGTGGTGAAGCGATAACGATACAGGCTGATGCGAATGTACTCCGGCCGGACATCCGGGAAGGGAGCGTGCCGGAGCAAGCGAAGCGTCGGCCGGTCATTCTCCAGTAGTTTCACCACCAGTGGCATGAGCCACGCCTCCGCGTACGCTGGCGACAACGCCGCGAACCACATCAGCCAGTCCAGCCGCAGGTGATACGGCGCAACCTGGGCTGGCCATCGGGCAGGATCGCCCGGCTTCGCTTTGAAGGCATATTCTTGCCACACCGTTTGCGGAGTGACTTCGCGATCGAGCGTTCCCTCCACCGCCAACTCATTCCGCTCGCGCGTGATGCTGCCGAAGGCGCCGTAGCTATTGACCAGGTGGAGCGGATTGTAGGTGGAGTTCATGGCCTGTTCGCGACGGAGGAGGTTGCGGGCGGGCCAATAGCTCATCACCAACAGCAACAGCGTGCTTGCTATCAGCATCACCGTGTACGCCAACGGCGCTGCCTCCGACGGCGGAATGGTCAGCGGTAGGACGAGATGGAGTTCCGTATTGTCGAAGGCGACCACAGCCACGGCGAGGGTGAGCCAGTTCAACCAGGCGAAGTTGCCTGAAAGGATCAACCACAATTGGTGGATCACGATCAAGAGCGCAGCGATTCCGGCGACCGGCTGAGGCAGGAACAGGCCGAATGGCACGACCAATTGAAAAACGTGGTTGCCGCGCACCTCCATGCGGTGCATCCACTTCGGCAGGTGGTGGAAATACCAGCTCAGCGGATTGGGTAGTGGTTGCGTCTCGTGGTGGTAGTAGAGGCAGGTGAGATCGCGCCAGCACGGATCATGGCGGATCTTGATCATGCCCGCGCCGAACTCCATCCGGAAGAGCAGCCAGCGCAGCAACCAGAGGATCGGAGTCGGCGGAGGCAATGTCGCATTGCCGAGAAAGATCGCCAGAAAACCCGTCTCCAGCAACAGCGACTCCCAACCGAAGGCGTAGAAAGTCTGACCGACATTCACGATTGAGAGATAAGCCGCCCACAACACAAACCAGGTGGCCATCGCCATCCAGGTTGGGCCGGACTGCGGAAGTCCCATCAAGAGCGCCACTGCGATCAGCGCGCACGAATATGCCAGAGCCCGTACGAACCTGTCAGAGTAGTGCAGGTGGAACAGGCTTGGCAGCTCGCGGAAGTGCGCGGCTGCCAGCAAACGAGGCGCTGGGAGCAGTCCGTTTTCGCCTAACAGCGCGGGGAACTGCTGGGCCGCGTTGAGAAACGCAACGACGTAGATGGCCGCCAGCAAGCGCTCGAAGAGCCAACTGGCCAGCCAGTAGTCTGGCGCGGCGAGCCACTCCATGAACTCTGAGGTTCTAGCACTAGCTCGCCGGTGTTTTCTGGGCGCGCAGGACCATGTCCAGGGTGTACTCGAAATAGGTGGCTGCCTCGCTCAGCGTGAAATGCTCCTTGGCGAAGATCAGCAATGGTTTGCCACCGTCCTCCATGCTGAATCGGACGCCGTGATCCGACGGCCACGGTCTCGGCGCGGCCATCGACTGGCCGCCGAGCCTGCCGCGCACGACGCGATCGACGATCATGTCGGGGCGCAACTCGATCAGTCTCTGGTACGCGTCAACACTGTGGTGCACGCTGGCCGCGTAGTCGCCGTCGTCCAGTGCCGCCTCGGCCGCTCCGAGCGCTTGGCGCAGTATCTCGTCGGCGATGGTGGGGGCCACTGCCACTAGATGGATGAGTTCACCGGAAAGCGTGCGCCCTCGAGCTGCTCGGCGCGCCACTGCTGATGTTGCGGGTGGCGCTCCACGAACTCGGGCAGCACCTGTCTGCCAAACAGTTCCATCGACTCCATGATGTGGTCATGCCGGCGCGGCCCACACTGCACGAAGAACAGCACCGCGTCCATATGTGAGCGCTCGTATGCACGAAGGTTCTCGCGAATGTAGTCGGGCGAGCCGATAAACAGTCCGCGCCGGCCAGCGCGATACAGCGCGCGTGCGCTCTCATCGGCAGGCTCGAGTGCCGTCGCGGCATCGCCAGCCGCCGCCTGGCGCTGTCGGAACTCGCGGTACACGTGGTCGTGCCCGTGCTTGACGGGGCCATGCGTCCAACCGAGCGAAAAGCCGAAGAACTGGGCGCCCTCCAGGCCGCGCTCGACGGCGACTTCATCCGACTCGGCGCACATCATATTGCCGACGGTGACCAATGCAGGGTTCATCGCCTTGCCGATGGGTGCCCGGCAGCGACGAATCAGGTCCCAGTAGCGCGAAACGCGCTCGTCGGCTTCCTCGGGAGTCTCGAAGCCAAAGCCGATGGCGCCCATGCCCAGCCTCGCCGCGATCATTGCCGTCTCGCGGCGGGCGGCGGCAACCCAGACGGGCGGGTGCGGCTGCTGCAGCGGTTTGGGAATGAGGTTGCGTTCGGGCATCGAAAAGTAGGTGCCTTCATAGCCTGGGTAAGGGGTCTCCGACATCATCCGCAGGCACTCGCGCGTGGCCTCTTCCCACGCCTCTTTCTTCTCCGAATGCTCGGTGCCGAAGCCTGCCAGTTCCGTCGTGGTGGCACCCTCGCCCGTGCCGAACTCGACTCTTCCATCAGAGACCAGGTCGAGCGTGGCGATTCGCTCCGCGACCCGCGCCGGGTGGTTCTGCCGCGGCGGCATCTGGATGATGCCGTGGCCCAGCCGGACTCTGCGGGTTCGAGCCGCCGCGGCCGCGAGCATGATCTCGGGCGCCGAGGAGATCGAATACTCCTCCAGGAAATGGTGCTCGACGAAGAAGACGTAGTCGAATCCGAGTCGATCCGCCGCCTCGATCTGCTCCAGCGTCTCTTTGACCATGCGGTATTCGTCGTCGGGATGCCACTGCTCGCTATCGAGCGGTCGCGGCAGCTGCATTTCGTACAGGAGGCCGAACTTCATGCCGTGTTCCTAACGCAGTGTATGGTGACGCCGTGGTGTTCGACGGACTGCACGGGCGCGTCGCGGTCGTTACCGGCGCCAACCACGGCATCGGCGCGGCAACTGCGCGCTTGCTGGCCGCTAATGGGGCTCGGGTGCTGCTTTCAAGCCTCCGCGTGATTGACGCCGAGGATGCCGGCACCCCCGCGGAGTATCGGCACAACAGGGCGCGATCCGCTTCAGAGGTCGTCGCCGCGATCGTTGCGGCTGGCGGCGAGGCAGCGGCGGTGGAGGCAGACCTGCGCGATCCCGAGACGCCCGCACGCTTGTTCAACGCGGCCGAAGCGGCGTTTGGGCCGGTTGAGATTTTGATCAACAACGCGACAGGCTGGCAGCGTCAGGACACCTTCAAGCCGGTTGCCACGGACCAGTTTGGTCGCGGACTGACAGGCGTGTCAGTAGAGTCGGCGACCTTGCCGCTCGAAGTGGATGGTCGCGGGTCCGCGCTGATGATCGCCGAGTTCGCGCAACGCCACGTTGCGCGCGGAGCTTCCTGGGGACGGATTGTGGGATTGACCTCGGGTGGGCCCCTCGGGTTTCCATCTGAGGTTTCGTACGGCGCGGGGAAGGCTGCGCTGGTGAACTACGCCATGTCCGCAGCCCTGGAGCTGGCCGAATACGGCATCACCTCGAACGTGGTGTATCCGCCGGTGACCGACACCGGCTGGGTCACCGACGCGGTGCGCGCGTTTGTCGCCCACAGTCCCGAGCACTTCCACGTTGCGCAACCCGACGAGGTTGCCGACGTCATCGTGTACCTGTGCTCGGATGCCGCGAGGCTTATTACGGCAAACGTGATTCAGCTGCGCTGAGGCTGTGAATCACAGGGGCGAAGCCGTCCAGGTCGCGGACGGTGAAGTAGCTGATGCCCCAGCGATCGCGGCAGCCTTCCAGGTGCTCGGCAATCTGCTGGTGGGTGCCAAGAGCCAGGAACGGTGTTTGGAGTGCGTCTTCGGGTGTGAGCCCATCGACATTGGCAGCGAGCTCTTCGGCGGCCTGGCGACGGTCGTCGGTGATGACCACTCGCTGGACCAGCGCGTTGAGCTCCACGTCTCTTTGCTCTGCATGTTCGCGAATGTGCGCGACGGTGGCGTCGAGCTTTTCAGGCTGCCAGCGGGCTTCGTGGCGATGACCGTCTGAGAGCGTACGGCCGAGGCCCGAGAGGCCAATGATGTCGGCGTGCTTGGCCGCATGCGCGAGCGCATTCCGCCCATTCACCGCGACCAGGAACGGCAGGTGTTGTTGCTGCGCACGCATGGTACGGACGTTGTGGACCTGGTAGTGCTCACCGTCAAAGGTCACATCCTGCCCGTCCAGCAGTTTTCGCAGCACTTCGATGGCTTCGGCGAGGCGCGCCTTGCGCACTGCTGGTGGGTCGAAACGCTGATTGATGGCGGTGTACTCGGTAAATGAGTGACCCGCGCCGATGCCGAGCTCGGCGCGGCCGTCGGTGAGCTGGTCGATAGCCGCCAGCTCACGCGCGAGGTGAACCGGGTGCCAGAAATCGTTATTGAGGACCAGCGGGCAGACTCTTAGTTTGGTGGTCGCATCGGCCATGGCCAGGAGCGGCGGCAGTGGCGCCCAGCCTTCGGAGATGTGATCGGCCGTGCTGACCACGTCAAACCCCGCCGTCTCAGCCCGCCGCGCAATAGCGCGCAGCTCCGCCGCCGACTCATCGCGGACCTGCAGCCCAAACCTGAACGCCCGCACTAGACAGAGTTTAAGGATTTGGAAGTCGAAAGGCTGCGCGCACGAGGAGTTGATTTGGAAGTCGAAAGGCTGCGGCCTTTCTCCCGAGGGCCTACGCGGCCCTCGACCCCGCGGGTTTGAGCGCTCCGAACTCCCGCACCACGACGCGGATGCGCTCCTCGCCATGGACGTGCGTCGCGCTCGAACCGTTGTGGCGCGAAGCCAGAAGCGGTATGCCTCACGTAGGATTGGACCCTTAACCGCGTTGCCGCCGGCGGGTCCGCGCCAGATTACGCGAGTTTGGAGCGCTTAGCCGGCGAGGTCCAGGGCGAGTAGCCCTGGGGAGAAAGGCCGCAGCCTTTCGACTGCCAAATCAACTCCTCGTGCGCGCAGCCTTTCGACTTCCAAATCAGCCCCTCATGCGCGTGTGAGGTATTGCACGCTAAAGAGGCCGCGGTCGTCGGTCCAGACTTGCTCCACGCGCCAGCCGGCGCGGGCGGCGAGGGCGGCGAATTCGGCGGGTGCGTACTTGTAGGAGGCTTCCGTCCAGATGCTCTCGCCGCGTTCGAAGCGGATGTCCACATCCCGCACGCGCACCACCTGGTCCGCCAGGCTCACTAGGTGCATCTCTACGCGCGCAAAAACTGGGTTGTAGAAGGCGTAATGGCGAAAACCGTCAAGAGCGAAGTTAGCGCCAAGCTCGCGGTTCAGCCGAACCAGAATGTTCATGTTGAACGCGGCGGTGACACCCAGCGCGTCGTTGTAAGCGCGATGGAGCATCAGCGGATCTTTCTTCAAGTCGACGCCGATGACCAGACCGCCGTCGGGTCCGCACACATCGGCGATGCGCGCCATGAACCGCCGCGCATCCTCGGGCACGAAATTTCCAATGGTGGAGCCGGGGTAATACGCCACCCGCCGTGCATGCGGCGGCAAATCCACCGGAAGTTCCAACCGCGCGGTGTAGTCGGCGCACACGGGTGTAACCACGAGCTCCGGATAGCTGCGCGCGAGGTCCGCCGCTGACGCCTCCAGCAAGTCGCGCGAGATGTCAATTGGAACATACGCGGCAGGCCGGTCCAGGTGGTCCAGTAACAGGGGTGTCTTGGTGCTGCTGCCACTGCCGTACTCGACCAGCAAGCAAGCGGGGCCAAGGCGAGCGGCAATATCTGCACCGAATTCGCGGAGAATGCGCAGCTCAGCGCGCGTTGGGTAGTACTCGTCCAGTGCAGTGATCTGCTCGAACAACTCCGAGCCGGTGTGGTCATAGAAGAGCTTGCAAGGAAGCTCCTTTTGGGGGCTGCGCAGTCCGCGCAAAACCTCGTCGACGGGAATCGTCTGTGTGACCGGCGATGGCTTATACCCGTTCATGCATCACTCGCAAGCCGCACACCGGAAAACTGCCAGCGCGCTTCAGGCGGAAAGAAATTGCGGTAGGTCGGTCGGATATGCGAGCGTGGCGTCGCACATGAACCGCCGCGCAGAACGTACTGGTTACACATGAATTTTCCGTTGTATTCGCCGAGGGCACCCGGCGCCGTCCGAAATCCGGGATACGGCGAATATGAGCTCTGGGTCCACTCCCAGACGTCCCCGTATATTCCACGCAGGCCTGGACCCGCGGACACTGTTTGCGGGTGAAACCGGCCGTTTTCAGCGAAATTCCCTTCGATCCCGACAGACTCGGCAGCTGTTTCCCATTCGCCTTCCGTGGGCAGCCGCGCTCCCGCCCAACGTGCGTACGCGTCCGCTTCGAAATAGGAGACGTGAGCAAGCGTTTCAGATGGGTTCACTCGCTGCAGCCCCGAGAGCGTGAACTGGAACCACGTTCCCTCGTGCTCTTCCCAATACAGCGGCGCGCGCCAGCCTTCCTGTTGGACGGTCGCCCAGCCCATGGATAGCCAGAACTCGGGGCGTGCATAGCCGCCCTCGCGCATAAATTCCATATAGTCGCCGTTGGTGACAGGCCGTGTTGCCAGGCGGAACGGATGAATGAACACCCGATGGCGCGGCATCTCGTTGTCGAAAGCAAAATCCTCCCCGGAAAAGCCAATCCAGTCGACACCTTCAGGGAAGTCAACCCACTCACAGGGCGCGGCTGACGCCGCCGTGTCGGACGGTCGCTCTACGTACACAGGGTGGAGCGGGTTGTGCGACAGCATGTGCTTGAGGTCGGTCACGATCAGCTCCTGGTGCTGCTGTTCGTGGTTCAGCCCAAGCGTGACAATCGGCTCGATGCGCGCGAAGTCGTCTGGTTCGGCACACTCCAGCAGATCCTCGACGTGCTCGTCAACGTGGGCGCGATACTTGTAGACCTCAGCCACGGTGGGCCGTGTGACCAGTCCACGCTGCGGCCGCGGATACTTATCGCCCACCGCGTTGTAGTACGAATTGAACAGGTACGCGTACGCCGGGTTTGGCGACACGTAGTCGGAAACATTCGGCTTCAGTAAAAACGTTTCAAAGAACCAGCTGACATGCGCAAGATGCCACCGCGTGGGGCTGCAATCTGGCATTGATTGCACGACGTAGTCCTCTGTGGCCAGTGGCGAACACAGAGACTCACTGAAGTCTCGGACTTGTTGAAAGCGCTCGATGAGCGCAGGAGCAGCGGCGACGTTGCCGGTCGAGAGCATACGGATTCCTCTCGTAGGGACTTCGTCCAGTATGCGCCTGCTCCGGGGTCTGCACAACATTTTGGAAAAGCGGCCGGTACACTGGCGCGAGCGTATGCGGGTGGGGTTGATTGGCTCCGGCTACTGGGCCAGGACGGTACACGGCGCGAGCGTGGTGCAGCATCCGCGCGCCGAACTCGTCGGTGTGTGGGGACGCGATGCCGGCCGCACGGCTGAGACCGCCGCGGAACTGCGTACACATCCGTTTTCGGACCTCAACGCCCTGCTCGACGGCGTGGAAGCGTTAACGTTCGCCGTCCCGCCAGAGGTCCAGGCGACGATCGCCCTGCGGGCGGCCGCAGAAGGCAAGCACCTTCTGCTCGAGAAGCCCGTGGCTACCGATGTGGACCAGGCGCGACGTGTTGAAGCGGCCGTCGAGGACGCCAACGTGGCATCACTGGTGTTCTTCACTCGACGTTTCATGGCTGAGACCGAGGACTGGCTGCGGCGGCTCGCGGAGGTCGGCGGTTGGGAATGCGGCCGGGCGGAATCGGCCGCAAACATTTATTCCGAGGGCAATCCGTTCGGAAACTCGCCGTGGCGGAAGGAAAAGGGCGGCTTGTGGGACATCGGGCCCCACGCGCTGTCGCTGCTGCTACCAGCGCTGGGCGACGTGACGAGCGTGGTAGCCGGCGGCGGCCGGCGCGACCAGGTGCACCTGGTCCTGGAGCACGTCGACAATCGGTCCAGCACGGTATCGCTCAGCCTCGCAGTGCCGCAGGCGGCCGTTGGCAATTCGCTCTACGTGTACGGTGAACATGGTCGCGAAGTGGCGCCGCCCGGGCCGTTTGATCCGGTCCAGGCGCACCTGGCTGCGCTCGATGCACTGATCGAGCAAGCAGCGGCGCCTGAGCGCCACCACCCCTGCGACGTGCACTTCGGCACGCGGGTCGTCGAGGTGCTGTCGGCGGCCGAAGAGTCGCTTCGCGATGGTCGCCGCGTTGCGGTCACACGCCCAGAGACTCGGTGACCGGCGTGTGGTGCGGCTGAACGACGTCCTCCATGGGCGCGCCGCGAACAGCCGAAAGCAGTCCGGCAATTGCCGCCAGAGCGGCCAAGAACAGCAACGTCTGACGACACGCCAGCCCTAGCGTGGTTGGGTCGAGGTTCAACGTGCTCTGGACCTGCTCGCCAGCCTGTGAGCTCAGCAAGACCGCCAGCAGCGCGCCCGTAAGCGCGACGCCCAGGCTGGTCCCCAGGCTACGCGTCATATTAAGGATGCCGCCGGCGACGCCGAGTCGATGCGGCGGCGCGCTGCCCATGATCGCGCTGTTGTTGGGTGGCGTGAAGAGCCCCAGACCAACCCCGAGCACTCCCAGCAGAACCAGCATCGGCCACAGTGCATCGCCAGCGAAAGCGGCCACCGCCAGCAGTGCGGCAGCCGTGAGCAGCATGCCCACCACGGTGGGAAGCCGCGCCCCGAAACGATCGGTGAGGAGGCCGGCGACTGGCGCCATGATGCCAAGAGCGAGGGGAATCGGCGTCAGCAGTAATCCCGCTTCAGCGGCGGTGCGGCCGAGCACACGCTCCAGATAGAACGGCACCAGGAACAGGCTGCCGAACAGCACCGAGTACGAGAGCAGGCCGGCCAGGATGCCGATGCTAAACATGCGCGAGCCGAACAGGCGTATATCGACCAAAGCGTGTGCCGCGCGACGTTCGGTCGCGAGAAACCCGCCCAGGCAAACCGCTGCCAGGATGGAGACTCCAAGTAACCGCGGGCTAGACCAGCCCCATTCGTTCGCGAAGGTCAGGGCCAGTAACACCAGGGTCACGGACGGTCCGAGGAGCAGAGCGCCTAGCCAGTCGAAGCGTTCCTCGGTTCTTGGCGCAGTGGACTCAGTGCACGGCAGCACCAGCCACGCCAGCAGCGTACCCAGCAGACCGAACGGCACGGCGATGAAGAACACCCAGCGCCAGCCCAGCGCGTCGATGAGGAAGCCGCCGACGGATGGTCCGACCGACAGGCCAATTGCCTGGGCGGCTCCCTGGATGCCGATTGCGCGGCCGAGTCGCCTGCGGACAACCGTCGCGGTGATGATCGCGACGCTGTTGGCTTGCAGCATCGCCGCACCAACCGCCTGCAGAATGCGAAACGCGATCAGCCAGCCCAGGCCTGGCGCCAACCCGCATAACGCGGAGCCGACGATGAACACGACAAAGCCACTGGTGTACAGCAGCTTGCGCCCGGCCAGGTCGGCGAGTCGACCAAAGGGTACGACCAGGGCCGCGAGAGCAACCAGGTAGGCGATGGCAACCCAGGCAACTGCCGCCACGGGTGCCGCAAACGTTTCCTCGAGAGTGGGCAGCACCAGGCCGGCGATGCTGGCATCAAGCTGGCCGAGGAAGGCCCCGACGCAAACCGTGCCGACGACCAGCCACGGGTAGAACGGCAAGCTTGCGATCGATCGGACTGGCGGCGGCTCGTCGAATAGAGGACCGAAGCCGCGCACGGTTCACACTGTAGGGCCGCGTTATCTGCAGAAGAATTGGCGTTCCTGGGTTAGGCATCAGCGCAGCTTATGGATAGCGCGCGCCTGACGTCTTCGACGAGCGCTTGCCCAGCCGCGGACAGATTCGCTCCACGTAAGCGGATCAAGCTCAACGTGCGCGAAATGGCAAGCCCAGTCACGGGCACGCGCTGCAGTTCTCCGCTGGACAGTTCGCGAGCAATTGCCAGTCGAGGCAGCCAGGCCACGCCGACGCCTTCGATCACAGCTTGCTTCAACGCCTCGGTGCTGCCGAGTACGAGCTGTGTCGGTGACCCGGCGCCGCTACGCGTCAGCTCCCCATCGACAAGTTGCTGTGTGCCCGAGCTGGCCTCGCGCCGGAGGATTGGCAGTCGAGCCAAACTGGCGGGCCGAAGTGGGCCCGTTCGAGCCAGTCGGTGATTGACTGCGGCGGCCAGAATCAGCTCGTCCTGACCAATCGCTTCGACCTCCACCTGAGAATCGTGGAGTGGCGCCTCCACGAAGCCAAATT
>JAFAZN010000015.1 GCA_019239775.1 Chloroflexota bacterium | reverse complement strand
CCGCATTGAGGCCGGGTTGGCGCCTCCGCACACACGCGCTAGGCCTCGGCCTCCGTGTGCGTCTGCACACCACCGTGCAGCACGCCTAGCGCCCGCGACGAACGATGGCAGCATCGCGTGCGCGGGCCGAGAGGTACCCTCATCACCAATATGTTTTCACGTATCGTTTGCGCCATCCTGGCGGTGGTGCTTGCGTCTGCAGCGGCGCCGGTTTTCGCTGGACCACAGGTCTGGACCTCCAACGGACCGTCGGAGCAGGTGCTCGCCGTCGCTCTCAATCCCGACGACGAGAACGCGCTGCTCGCGTCGGGGGCAAGTGGCGTCTGGCAAACCTCGGATGGTGGCGGATCCTGGACAAAGGTCTCATCCACACTGCTGGGCGAGAGCCTTGCCTACAACCCGCTCGATCCGGCAGTCGCGTACGCCAATTCCAAGGACCACAAGCAGGTGTTCAAAAGCACCGATGGCGGCGCCACCTGGACCTCCGTATTCAGTCTCCCGAGCGCAGGGCAGGTGCTGTCGGTACTGCCGGATCCGATGCAAGCCGGTCGCGTCTTTGCCAGTGGCAGCGGCAGCGATGACCTTGCGATGGTGCAGCGCTCGCTGGATTCTGGTGCCACGTGGAGCAACGTGCTGCCCGCGAGCCTGAATGGCGCCGGTGGGCTCAGTACGCCGGTCGCAACTCCGCTGGCGGCTCGCCAGGGCTCAGCGTTGATTGTCGCGGGCGTCACGTACTACCACTCCGGTGGTGTCGTCGGAAGCACCGACGGTGGTGGCACCTGGAACCTGCTCTACAACGACAGTTTCACGCCCTTGGCTGGCGCAAGCGCGCTGTCCGCTGGCAACAGCCTGTACGCAGGCCTCAACGTGCTGGAGTTCGGCAGCCTCGTCCGCAGCGACAACGACGGGGCGTCATGGGTGGACCTCTCTCCCCAACTGCCGATCACCGGCACAAACGGTGGATTCGTCCAGGCGATTGCCACTGACGCCAGTGCGCCGGCGACGGTGTACATCGCGGAGTGGGACACCGCCACTCCGCCGCGCACGGGCGTCTTTGGCAGCAGCAATCGCGGTGTGAGTTGGACTGAGCTCGGCCACCTGGAGCCACGCGTCAGTGGTCCAGATGGCCTGGTATGGGCGGTAGCCAGTCAAACGCTGCACGCCGCCACCGAATCGGGGGTGTACGAGTACACGTTTGGCACGCCGCCACCTTCGAAGTAGCTGGCATCCCGCGTGTTCCCCCGAGGTTCAGGATCCCTCCTCGGCTACTGTGTTCACCCCAAGGTCCAGGACCCCTCCTCGGTTACCGTGTTCCCCCGAGGTTCAGGATCCCTCCTCGGTTCGACCGTGTTCACCCGAGGTCCAGGACCCTCGTGGTTACTGTGTTCACCCGAGGTCCCAGGATCGCTCCTGGTTTTCCCTTCGTCGGGCGTATAAGCGCTCGGCAGCCGGACGCCCGAGCGCTTATACGCTGGGACGAGAATCGAAAAGGGTGGGTATGAGTAGGACTTTCAGTTTGGCTAGATCGTGCCGGTTAGCTCCAGGATCCGCGCGGGTGGCAGATACTGCTCGGTAATCTTGACCCCCAATGGAGCCAGTGCGTCCTCAATCGCATTGGTGAGCGCCGCGGGTGCAATGAGGGCGCCGCCTTCACCTACGCCGCGGAAGTTGACGGGGCTGATCGGCGGTGTCTCCAGGTGATCGATCTCGATCGTCGGCACCTCGGTCGTGGTGGGTAGCAGGTAGTCCATGAACGTGCCCGCCAGGAACTGGCCTTCCTCGTCGTAAGCGGAGTGCTCGTAGAGCACACCACCGATGCCTTGCGCGACACCGCCCCGAACCTGTCCTTCGACAATAGCGGGGTTGATCATGGTGCCGCAGTCCTCCACCACCAGGTAGCGATCAATTTTGACCTGACCGGTGTCACGATCGACGGTCACCCAGCACGCGTGCGTGGCCTGCGCCCAGCCACCTTCGTCACCATCGAAATCGTGGTCGACCTCCGTCAGCGGCTGGGCTCCACCGGGCAGATGGTCCGCCGCCATATAGCTCATGATGGCAATCTGCGCGAGCGGAACTGCACGCTGTGGTGCGCCTTTCACGGAGATCATCGCCTCGTCGATCTGCAGATCGTCCACACTGGCCTCGAGCATGCCAGCCGCAATCTTCAGCACCGCCTCTTTGATGCGGCGGGTGCCATAGAGCACCGCGCCACTGGCCATCGTGGCGGAACGGCTACCGCCGGTGCCGATCAAACTAAACGGCGTGTAGCGCGTATCGCCGTAGACCACGCGCACGTGCTCGAATGGCACACCCATTTCGTCGGCGGCGACTTGCGCAAGTGTGGTCTCGTGACCCTGACCGTGTGGCATCTGCGCGGTAATCACCGTCAGGTGTCCGTCCGTCTCCAGGCGCACATGTGCGCGTTCTTTGCCAAGTCCGAAGCCAAGCGCCGCCGACATATCGCGCGGGCCGGGCGCGGCCTCGATGAACGTTGCGATGCCCAGGCCACGCAATTCTCCATGTTCGCGCGCTTTGCGCTGGTCGTCACGAAACGCGGCGTAGTCGAACAATGCCAGAGATCGATCAAGTGTTTCCCGCGCGCTCATACGCTCGAGGGTTGGACCGGTGATCATGTGGATCGGCTGTTCCGCCGCAGTGACCATGTTCTTGCGGCGGATATCCACCGGATCCATCTGGAGCTCGTGCGCGACAATATCGAGCATCCGCTCGCGGACGAACGTCTCCATCTCCCAGGGCGCCCGATACGCGACGTACGGCGCCTTGTTGCTGGCAACCACCGTCGTATCGAATGAATACGCCTGGAGCTTATACGGACCCGGCAGCATCACGCGCATGATCGACGTGAACAACGCTGATGGGAACGGCAGGAGCGGGTAGCTGCCCTGGTTCATCACCAGTTTGGCTTTGAGTCCCAGCAGTGTGCCGTCATTCCTGGCGGCGACCGTCAGTTCGAGGTCTTCCTCGCGCGCATGCGCCGACGCCATGAGGTGCTCGTTGCGGTCCTCGATCCATTTGACCGGCCGCCCGAGATGTTTGCTCGCGGCGGAGATGGCAACGTCTTCTCGATAGACGAAGCCTTTGAGTCCGAACGCGCCGCCGACATCACCGCTGACGACGCGCGTGCGGTCCGCCGGAATACCGAGAATTCCCGACAGCGCAAAGCGCACGCCATGTGGCGACTGCGTCGCAACGGTGTAGACCAGCTCGCGGGTGCTCGGGTCGTAATTGGCCACGCACCCGCGCGTCTCCATCGGGACATTCGCGTAGCGGTGCTGCCGGAACTTCTCAGTGAAGACCCGCTCCGCGCTGGCAAATACCGCGTCGACGTCACCATACGTGTGGGATTGCTCGAACAATGTGTTGGTGCCAACGTCCGCGAAAATGGCCGGGCGACTCGGATCCAGCGCATGTTCAATCGTGGCAACCGGCGTCAACGATGCATACCCGACCTCAATTGCGTCACACGCATCTTCGGCCAGATACCGGCTCTCGGCAACCACCACCGCCACCGGATCCCCCACGAAGCGAACCGTGTCGGTGGCGAGTCCGAAAAACGCGGGGCTCTTGTAGCCTTGCAGCATCTGGATCGTCATCGGATTGCAGATCCGCTGCATGTCCGCACCGGTCAGCACCGCCACAACACCCGGCATCGCCGCGGCTTTCGTGGAATCGATGCCAGTGATGCGCGCATGCGGATGCGGACTGCGCACAAACGCTGCGTGCAACATGCCAGGCACCACGACGTCGTCCACATAGCGACCGCGGCCGGTCAGCACGCGCTCGTCTTCGACGCGTTGAATGCTCGTACCAATCGTTCGCATATGTTTTCAGGCTCCTGACGCGACGGGCGCGCCGGTCTCGGCGGCCAACTTTTGTGACGCCAGACGCACGCCCGCGACGATGCTCTGGTAGCCGGTGCACCGGCAAATGTTTCCGGACAAGGCCTCACGGATCTCCTCTTCCGAAGGGCTCGGAGTTTCCGCGAGAAACGCAAGGGTGCTGATCACAAATCCCGGCGTGCAGAAGCCACACTGGAACGAATGGCTCTCGCGAAACGCCTGCTGGACGGGATGCAGCTGTCCGTCACGCTCCACACCCTCGACCGTGAGAATTTCGGCGCCGCGCGCTTGCACCGCCAGCATCAGACACGAGCGCACCGCCTGGCCGTTCACCAGGACCGTGCACGCGCCACACACCCCAT
The DNA here is from genome assembly GCA_019239775.1 of Chloroflexota bacterium. Taxonomy (GTDB): domain Bacteria; phylum Chloroflexota; class UBA6077; order UBA6077; family CF-72; genus CF-72. Next base: position 17,420 of record JAFAZN010000015.1, on the reverse strand, counting down.
GCTCGCAGCCGAGGTGGGTGCCGGTCAGGCCGAGGTCTTCGCGCAACGCATCCGCGAGAATCTTGCGCGGCTCCACGTCCAGTTCGCGCGACTTGCCATTCACCTTGAGTTCCAGTCGAATTCGCGCGCTCATGCAGCCCCTCCAGTTGCGCGACTCACCGCGACTTGTAGCGCCCGCCGTGTGAGCACCTTTGCGACATGGAGCCGATATGCTGCCGATGCGTGGACGTCGCTCGCGGGATCCAGCACCTTCGCGGCGTGCTCGGCGGCCTCCGCGAATGCGTCAGTTGACGGTTGCTGTCCGGCCAGGAACTGTTCCGCCTCGCGCGACCTGACTGGTGAAGGCGCAGCACCGGTGTATGCGAGACGCGCCTCGGCAATGGCTCCGCCGGCATTCAGGCGGACCAGGCATGCCACGCCGACCATCGCGAAATCACCGTGACGGCGACTGATCTCCTGGTAGGACCAACCGGCGCCTGAGGGCCAGCCTGGCAGTCGGACCTCCACCAGCAGCTCATCCGGTTCCAGCGCGGTGGTGAGAAATGAAACGAAGAAACTGTCTGCCTTGATGACTCGTTCGCCGCGGGATTTGCTGCGAACAACGAGGTCCGCATCCAGCACCAGCGCCACGGCCGGGAGCTCGGAGGCAGGATCGGCGTGTGCCAGGCTTCCGCCGATCGTCCCACGGTTGCGGATCTGGATGTGGCCGATCAACGGCAGTGCTTCGGCCAACAGCGGGTAGCGCTCAGAAATGACAGAGGATTTCTCGGCCGTTCGCTGGCGCGTCATGGCGCCGATCGCCAGGCCGCCGTTATTGGTACGGACCTGGCCGATCTCAGACTCGAGGCCGTTGATGTCGATCAGGTGGGCTGGACGGGCCAGACGCAGATTGAGCAGCGGCACCAGCGACTGCCCGCCGGCGAGCACCTTGGCGTCGGTACCAAACTGCCCAAGCAGCTCGAGCGCTTCCTGCAGTGACGAAGGCGCGTGATAGTCGAATGGCGGCGGTTTCACGCTGAAAAAGGGACCTCCCTCAATGGTCCGGCGAGCATACTCCCGCGGAGCCCGCCCGCGCAGCATTTGCGGCTGCTGCACCCGCGCTCGCTCAGCCCTTGAGGCCGGTCATTGCGATGCCCTCGACGAAGAAGCGCTGGCCGAACACGTACAAAAGGAAGATAGGTAAGAGTGCGATGGCCACGGAGGCCATCATGATGTTCAACTGCGCGTTCATGGCGCTGGCAAATTGCGCGATGATCAGCGTCACCGGCTTCAGCTCGTCGGACTGCAGCACGATCAGCGGCCACAGGTACATGTTCCAGGCCGCCAGCGCAGTGATGACTCCGTACGCCATCAACGCCGGTTTGGAGAGTGGCAGGTAGATTCGCGCAAAGATATCCAGGTGGTTGGCGCCGTCAACCGTCGCCGCGTCGCCCAGTTCCTCTGGCACGGAAAGAAAGAACTGACGGAACATGAACGTACCGAATGCGCCGTTCGCCAGTATCGGCAGAATCAGTCCCTGATAGGTGTCCTGCCAACCGAGGCGTGCCACGATCACAAACAACGGGATCGAGACCACCACGAACGGGATCATCAGCGTGCCGAGATACGCCAGGAACAGCGCATTTCGGAAGGGAAAGCGCACGCGAGCAAACGCGTAGCCGCCCATTGTGGTGACCAGTCCCTGGCCAAAGACGACTGCGCCGGTGAAGAAAACCGAGTTGAGAAACGGGCGGACGCCGAGTCGGCCCAGCGCGACCATGTAGTTGGACCATACGATCGGAGTGGGAATCCAGCGGGGAGGAAACACATAGACCTGCGCGGGCGACTTGAGCGACGTGGAAAGCATGTACACGAACGGGTACAGCATGACCGCCGCGCCAAACAGAAGGATCGCGTACACCACGAGGTTGCTCCAGCGCAGCGACATCAGTAGTGCACCCACCTGCGTTGCAGCCACCACTGAATCGCCGTAAACGCGAGCACCACCCCGAACAGAATGTAGGCCATCGCAGAGGCGTAGCCCATCTGGAAATATACAAACGCGGTGCGCCAGATATTGAACACCAGGATATTCGAGGCGTTCAGCGGATTGCCCTGCGTCATCACGCTGACCTGGTCGAAACCACCAACCGTCAAACTGATGACGGTAATGATCAACACAAAGAAAGTGGTTGGAGTAACCATCGGCCAGGTCACGTAGCGGAATTGCGCCCACGGTCCTGCGCCATCGATGCGAGCAGCTTCATACAATGGCCGGGGCACGCCCTGCAATGCCGCGAGGTAGAGAATGATGTTCAGCGGAATGCGGTGCCAGACCGTCACGACGATCAGGCTCGGAATAACGAGCCGTTCGTCAAACAGCCAGTCCTGGCGCGGAATGCCGAAAACGCCGATGAGCTGATTGATCGTGCCGAAATCCTTCGCGTAGATCCACTTGAAGATCGTGGACGCCGCCACGACGGATGCCACCAGCGGCAGAAAGTAGATCGAACGGAAGAAGCCGGTGCCTTTCAGGTTCAGGTTCAACAACACCGCCAGCCCGAGCGGAATCAGGACGGAGGCTGGCAAGGCGCCCAGCGCGTAATACACCGAGTTGCCGACCACCTTGCCGGTCAACTGATCGCCGAGGAAGAACTGCACGTAATTGCCAATACCAACGAAGCGAGCCGGCTGCAGCATGTTCCAGTCGAAGAAGCTCACGCCGAAGCCGTACAGCATTGGACCGAGCGTGAACGCCAGGAACAGGACAAGGTTTGGGCCGAGAAACAACAGCGCCCACAGCCACTCGCGCCGATGCAACCGGCTGCGAGCGCTCGGCCGCACCAGGGCCTTTGGCTCAACTGCAATCGAAGTCACAAGTCCTCGAGTGCACGTCTCTCACTATTGGGCCCCCTCCGGGGAAAACATCATGCCTTCTGCTGGGATTGCAAGTACTTGTTGAGCACCTGGTCCACGTTGGCCACCACGTCCTGCGGCGTGGCCTTGCCAAGCGTAATGGCCGTCAGACCATCGGTGACGGACTGCTTGAACTCGCCCGTGGAATAGAACGGCAGCCGCGGTGGGGTGACACCGTAATTGAAGGCGTCCACAAACACAGAGTTGCTGTGCGGCGGTGGCGGCAGATCCCGCCAGAACGAGCTGTTGTAGAAGCGCTTCATCGCCGGAACCGCTGCGTACGACTGGGTGATGATCTGCGTGCCTTCGTCGCTGTACATCCAGGATAGAAACTTCCACGCTTCGTCCGGGTGTTTGGTCTTGGAGGTGAGGGCGAAGCCGAACGTGCCCATACCGGTGACGCGCTTGGCCGGCCCCTTCGGAAAATGCAGGACATCGAAATCGTCCGGCAGGCTGGCACGCAGGTTGGTGCACCACAGGCGTTGGAGTGGCGAAATCGCGGCGCGGCCCGCCGCGAACACGTTGCCGGCCTGGTTGCTGAGCGACTGGATCAACGTAAGGGGTGCGAAGTACCCCTGCAGCACCGGGTCGGTCAGTCGCTTGAAAGCGGCAACACCCTGTGGCGAATTGAGCGTGCTGTGCGACAGGTCGTCGGCCACGAACGTGCCGCCATCCGCCAGCACCGCGGGCACATAGATGTACCACTGGTCGATCGCGAAAGATGCGCCATACGTTGCGACGTTGTCCTTGTCGAACCCGGCCTCGTCGCCGTGTTTGCCGTTGGCATCAACCGTCAGTCGCTTGACCATCGTCATGAAGTCGTCCCAGGTCCAACCATCCGGAGTCTTGGATGGATCGAAGTCCGTCGGCGGATTGATACCGGCTTCTTTGGCCATGCGCAGGTTGATAAACGGAATGATCGCGTCGCCTTCCTTGGGCAGCATGTGCAATTCGCCGTCCACCATCCCGAGGTCCAGGAAAGTCGAGTCGAAATCCTGATAAGGGAAGCCGGTCTTGTTGGCGAACGGAATCATGTCCTGGGTGACACCGTTGTCCTTGAAGGGCTTGGCGAAGTTGTCGCTGGTACGAATGATGTCCGGTAGCGTGCCTGCCTGGATGTAGGTCAGCAGCTTCTGATCGTAATTGGTGCCATCGGTCGCCGACGTCTTTACGGTGATAGTCGGATTTTCCGAGTGGAACTTGTCGGCGAGCTGCTGATAAATCTTCATGTCGGCGTCATTGGTCGCCGTGTCGAGGAAGCTGATCTCGACCGGCCCGCTGCCAGCAGCCGGAGCCTGTTGCGCCGGCTGGGCGGCCTGCGTTGGTGCGGCAGCACCGGATGCCGGCGGGGCGGTCGGTGGCGCACCATTTGGAGGCGGTGGCGCGGACGGTGTCGAGCACGCGGCCAGCAGGCCTGCACCAGCGGCGAGAACGGCCCCGCGCAACAAGCGGCGTCGGCTGATCAGCGAACTGGCTCCATTCGGGGTCATGCGTCCTATTTCCCCTTGCATCTGTCGACTGTCGACAGCGTATCATGGACAGCAGACGCAATGCTCTGCCTTGCTTTCAGTGCCTGGGCGATGCGCGAGTTGCCCCTGCGCGAGCAGATCGACATCGTCAGGCGCGCCGCCTATGTCGGCATCTGCCTGGTTTCCGATCCGCGCTTCGAGCCGCTGGATGCACTACGCACCTCGGCCGCCGAACGCCGCGATCTGCGTACGCAGCTGAACGACGCCGGTCTCGCGCTCACGGCCATCGCCGGCCACGCCAATCTCCTTGAATCCGATCCAGACCTGCTGGCGAAGAACATGCAGCGCATCCGCGCGGGGCTGGACCTCGCGGCGGATCTCGCAGAACCTCTCGGGCCACCTCCGCTGGTGACCATGGGCCACGGCACTCCTGAAACCTACGCATCGGATCGGCTGAAACTCGCGGAGCGCTTCTCAGAGTTGGCTGAGTACGCGCAAAAGACCGGAGGTGTCCTGGCGCTGGAGCCGCATGTCGGTCAGGCCATGGACGAACCCGAAAAGATCACATGGCTCATGCAGCAAGTTGGCTCGCAACACTTTCGCCTGAACCTCGACAACAGCCATTTCGAGGTGATGGGCCGCGACATGGATGAATACCTGCCAATGCTGGTGCCATATGCCGTCCACACGGACCTGAAGGACCAGCGTGGTTTGAGTCCGAACCACGAATTTCTGGTGCCCGGCGAAGGGTCCTTCGATTATGCGCGCTACCTGAAATCACTCGAAAAAGCCGGCTATGACGGGTATCTGACGATCGAGATCAGCGTGATGGTCCAACGCCGCGCCGACTACGATCCGAGCGAGGTCGCCGGTCGCGCATTCCGGACCCTGGTGCAATCCGCAAACGTGGCGGGAGTGAAGCTCGAGCATCGCGGAGCGGCAGTTGGCGCAGTCTGAGGTCGACTCGCGTCCGATCCGCGCGGCCGCACCCGATCTTTTCGACATTCGCGGAAAAGTCGCCTTTATCGCCGGCGGATATGGCGGGATTGGCGCGGCCATCGCCCGAGAGTTCGCCGCCCGCGGCGCTCATGTCGCGGTGGCCGGGCGCAGTGCTGAGCGCGCCGGCCAGCTCGTGCGCGAGCTGTCCGATGCGGGTCAGACCGCGGTCGGTTTCGCGTTCGACGTGCGCTGGCCGGGTGAGATCCGCGATGCGATCGCGCAGGTGGTGGAGGACCTCGGCGGACTGGACATCCTGGTCAACTGCGTGGGTACGCAGATCGAGGAGCCGATGCTGGAGGTCACCGAGGCCGCGTTCGATTCGGTGTACGCGGTGAATCTGAAAGCCGCGATGTTTCTTGGCCAGGCGGCGGCGCAGTATCAGGTGGCCGAAGGAATCGGCGGCCGCCACATCCACATCCTCTCAGTCCGTTCGCGGCTCGGTCTGCGGGCACGCGGCTATTCCGCCTACGTTGCAAGTAAAGGCGGCCTGGAGGCGCTGATCTGTCAACACGCGGTGGAGCTCGCGCCGTACGGCATCACAGTCAACGGCGTGGCGCCGACTTTTGTACGCACCAACCTCGTACGCGACTACCTGGAGGATCCAGAATTCCGCGGCGCACTCGAGGCGCGCATCCCGCTGGGGCGCATTGCCCAAACGGGCGACATTATTGGACCCGTCACGTTTTTCGCCTCTCCTGCGGCAGCGTACGTGACCGGCCAGGTGTTGTTCGTCGACGGAGGAATTTCGGCCAGCCAGTGACGAGCTTCGAATTTGCCGCGCCCGTTCGTGCGTTTCGGCCGTTGTCGGAGGAGGCGTACGATCAATTGCGCTCGGCGATTCTTGGCGGCCAGCTGGCACCTGGTTCGCGCATTGTCGAAGCTGATCTCGCGCGCCAGATGCGTATCAGTCGCAGCCCGGTACGTGAGGCAGTCCGCAAGTTGGAGCAGGAAGGCTTGTTGGAGTACCTGCCCCGTCGTGGAACGGTGGTGTCGGGACTGTCACGCCAGGATGTGGCGGATGCGTATCAGCTGCGCGCGTACCTGGAGGCCTACGGGGCTCGCCTGGCGGCGACGCACGCTACCGAGCTGGACCTCGCGCGCTTGACGGAGTTGATTCACTGCATGCGGACCTTTGCGGTCGCCCAAGACCTGGACGGGCTGGTTACCGCCGACGTGGAATTCCACCGCGAGCTGTGTCGCGTTTCGGGTAGTCGGCACTTGCTGCAGGCCTGGGAAACGTTGAATCCCGCGCGCTGGACGATGATCAGCGGCTTGCGCGTGAGCGATCTCTCACTCGAGCAGATCGCCGAACGCCACAGACCGATTGTCTCCGCGCTGGAGTCTGGAAGACCGGACCACGCCGAAACAATCGTGCGCACGCACATTCTGGAGCTCGCCGAACGCGTTCTGGCAGGCTTGGATCAGTCCGCCGCATGATTTTCGGCTATTGCGTCCCCATCTTCGCGAATCCGGGTGCGGCGTTCTTCCGCACGCCAGCCCTCACATCGCTGGATCCGCGGGCAGCGGTGGAGACGGCCGTAGAAGCGGAGCAACTCGGCTACGATTCGGTGTGGGTGGCCGACCACCTGATGCACGGCTTCGACGACGCGATCATGGAGGGTTGGACCACGCTCTCGGTGATTGCCGGTCGCACGCGCCGGATCCGGTTAGGCAACATCCACATGGCGCAGCCGTTCCGCGCGCCAGCCATGGCTGCAAAGATGGCCGCCACGCTGGATGCCATCTCCGGTGGACGGCTCATCTTCTTTTACGACTGCGGCTGGCAGGAACCGGAAGTCCGCGCCTACGGCCTCGATTGGCCCAATGACGCCGAGCGCATCGCTCGAATGGATGAGGGTCTTTCGTTGATTACGGCTTTGTGGTCCGCGCATGAGCCGCTGGACTTCAGTGGCAAATACTTCTCAACTCAGGCTGCGCTGTGCCGCCCCGCTCCAGTGCAGACGCCGCGACCGCCGATCTGGCTGGGCGAAGCGCGAACGGATGCCTGGCTCGACGCAATCGCGCGTCATGCCGATGGCTGGAACAGCACGCCGGTGAGCCCATCAGTCTTGCGCGCCAAATTGGACGCCCTCCGCGGCGCGTGTGAGCGCGCGGGTCGCTCCATGTCTGAACTGGAGCTGTCGCTGGAAACCCAGGTACTGATCGCCCCCACCGAGGACGCCGTGAAGGACCTCGCTCGTGCGATGGTGAAACACCCACCCTCAAAGCGGGTCGAGCCGCGTCGAGACGTGGTGGAGTTCCTGGAACGCAATGATCCCCGACCGTTGAGCGCGGTGGTGCACGATTGGTTGGTCGGTACGCCCGAGGCGATCTCTCAACAACTGAAGGGCTACACGGAGCTCGGCATCACGTACTTCATGTTGTGGTTCCTGGATTATCCGTCACTGGATGGCATGCGCCTATTTGCCAATACGCTGCTTCCCAGATGAAGCCCCGTGTACTGGTGTGCTGCAACACCAGGGTCCGCAACGAGTATCTCGTCGGCGAAGCGTTAGCGCGTCTAGAACAACTTGCGGATTGGCAGTGGCTCGCCTCGGAAGGGACGTCTACGCGCCCGGGTGTGTGGGGCGGACCTTCGGAGGACGCCGCGGATACGACGCGGCTTCTCGCGAAACTCGCAGAGGGTTATGACGCGCTCGTGGTATGTCACGGTTCTCCATACGTCGATGCGCAGGTGTTCGCTGCTGCACCACGGCTGAAGTTCGTTGGCGAGCTGGAGGGCGATCGATTCGCCAACCGTATCGACGTCGAAGCTGCCGCGAGGCGTGGCATCCGCGTTGTCGATACGACGCATGGCTCGTCGCTACCCGTGGCGGAGTGGGCGCTCGCGCTGATGCTGATTGGACTCCGCAACGCCGGTGAACAATTCCGCAGACTCGTCCGCGGCGATGAGTTCCGCAGGTCCCGCGATGACCCTGGCTTTCGACTGGGTGAGCTGACGGGTCGCCGGGTTGGTCTGATCGGCCTCGGCCACATCGGCCGCCGCTTGGTGGAGCTGCTCCAGCCATTCGATTGCTCGATCGTTGCGTATGACCCGTACGTGTCGAAAGAGCTCGCGCACGCGCTGCACGTTGGCCTCGGTCCGCTCGAACGAGTGATGTCCGATACAGAAATCGTGGTGTGCACCGCACCACTCACGCCACGGACGCACCGCATGCTCGGGGCCCCCGAGCTGGACCTCCTGCAGCCGGACGCCGTCTTCGTGAACGTGTCGCGCGGTGCAATTGTCGATCCTGACGCGATGATTGCCCGCGCCGGGCGCGGTGACATTCGCGTGTGCCTGGACGTCTTCGACCCAGAGCCGATTCCCGCGGGTAGTCCTATTCGTGATCTTCCGAACGTCTTCTTGAGTCCGCATATCGCTGGGGTCACCGCCGCGTGCGGGCCCCGTTTCTTCAGCTTCATGGTCGACGAGCTGGAGCGTTTTCTCGGCGGTTACGAAACGCTGTACGACATCACGTCGGTGACGCTGGCCAATCGCCGCGGAGCGCTCCTGCCGACGTAATTCCCGGTCGCCGCCTGATCGGATACCCTATACGATCGTGAGCGCACGGCACGTTGTCCTCTCTGCCCAGGACGCAGTCCGCGACGTCTTCGACGGCGCGATGATCTGCGTCGGCGGTTTCGGCCCGATCAAAAATCGACCCATCGACCTGCTGACGGCCCTGGCTGAGCAACCGAATGCCAGGAACATGACGGTTGTCTCCAACGGGTTTCCGCATCAACCGTTGGCCGAGAACCACCAGGTCAAAAAGCTTATCGGCGCATTTGGCGGCTCGGTCTACAGGCGGGCAGCCGCCAGCGAGGAACAGATCCGCAGCGGTGAGCTGGAATTCGAACCGTCGCCGCAAGGCATCTTCACTGAACGCCTGCGCGCCGGCGCCGGTGGCATCGCCGCGTTCTTTTCACCGGTTGGTGCGCACACGGCAGTCGCAGCCAACAAAGAACGACGGACTATCGACGGTCGAGACTACATTCTCGAAACCGCGCTTCGACCGGATTTTGGATTGATTCGCGCCGAAAAGGGAGACCTGGCGGGCAACCTTACTGGGCTTGGCTCCACGCTGAACTTTCATCCGGTGATGGCGGCGGCCAGCCGAGTCACGATCGCCGAGGTGGATGAGATCGTGCCGATCGGGGCGATCGCTCCCGAGGATGTGAAAGTCCCAGGCATCTACGTCGATCGACTGGTCCTGCACGACAAAAGTCGCGACGAGCAGAACGACGCGGAAGAACGCCAGCGACGTCGGCGCCGCGAAATCGCCGCGACCAAACCGTTCGGACTGAACGCCGATCAGATGGCCGAGCGTGCCGCGCGCCTTCTCAAGCCTGGACAGTACGTCAACCTTGGCATGGGCATTCCCACCCGTGTGGCGAATTACATTACCGCCGACTCAGGCGTGCTGATGCACGCGGAGAATGGCATTCTCGGGTACGGTCCGGAGCCCACCGAGGAAGAGTTCCTGTGGCACTACTACAACGCCCAGGGTCAGCCGGTTACGGTCCTGCCTGGCAGTGCCGTCTTCGACAGTTTTGCTGCCTTTACCATGGCCCGCGGCGGTCACCTGGATGTGGTCATCCTGGGTGGCTTACAGGTCTCCAGGCACGGTGACCTGGCCAACTGGTGGGCGCCGCACATGGCTGCCGGCGGCATGGGCGGCGCGATGGACCTGTGCACGGACGTACCAGAGCTCATCGTGATCATGGATCACACCACGCGCGAGGGTGACAAGAAAATTCTCAACGAGTGCAGCTATCCGCTCACCGCGCCGCGCTGTGTGACGAAGATCATCACCGACCTGGCGTACATCGAAGTACGTGGTGACGGACGCCTCGTGCTGCGCGAGCTCGCACCCGGCGTGTCGGTTGAGTATGTCCAGGAGCGCACTGAACCCACCCTGGAGCTCGCCGCCGATCTCCACGAGATGACCTTCGCAGCTCTGGAGCAACTAACCGCCAGCGCGTAACCCCCCTCGCCCATGGGTTTTGCGCACCTCCCGTGGGTCCCACACCTCCGTACGTCACCACCTCCGTGGGTTACCACCTCCGTGGGTTGCACCTCCCGTTGGGGTTCATACCTCCGTAGGTCACCACCTCCGTGGGTTGGACCTCCCGTTGGGGTTCATACTCCCGTGGGTTGCACCCGTCGTGGGGTTTACACGTCCGTGGGTCGCCACCTCCCGTGGGTTCAAACCTCCGTCGGCTTCAAGCCTCCCACGGGTTGCGTCCAAAAGTCCGTGTTGACAATGACTGGCCAGTCATTCATCATAAGCAGTGAGATGTCCCCTCGCACCGCGCTTCAAAACGAGCGCATTCGCGATGAGCGCCGCGAAGAGATCCTGCGCGCGGCGCTGCGCGTGTTTGCTCGCGCTGGCTTCGAAGCGACCAAGATCGCCGACATCGCCGCGGCTGCGGAGATGAGCCATGGCCTGATCTATCGCTACTTCCCCAGCAAAGAGGCCGCCTTCCTGGAGCTGGTGCAGCGCGCCGTGCGCGGCGGCATGCAGCTCACCGAGCGCACGCTCGCCAACACCCAGGCCGGCACGCCCGGCCAGCGCCTGCACCAACTGCTCGACCGCATGTTGGACGGCGTCCGCCACAACCCCGAGTATTCGTTGATCATCGTGCAGGCGTACGCCAGCGGCACGATCCCGCCGGAGGCCACCGAGCTGCTGGAGCGCTACAGCCAGCAAACGCTGCGGGCGCTTTCGCAGCTCATTCGCGACGCGCAAGCCAGCGGCGAGGTGCGCAAAGGCGATGCGCGCGAGTTTGCCACGCTGCTGCTGGCGGCCGTCCAGGGTCTCTCGATCACGCGACTCGAGCCGCACACCCGCACGCGCCCGATGCCGCGTGCGCAAACGCTGTACGGGCTGCTGCAACCCTGAGCCACGACGCCATGGCCGCCAACCCCCGTACGCCCGCGGAACCGTGTATGTCAGCCAAACCGTGGATGCCCGCCGACCCGTGGGTTGCCCGCCGCAGCCGCCCTCGCGGAGCGCTACTGCGTAGCAGCGCCCAGGCATCACGCTCGGCGCGCTGACACCCGTACCGCGACAAAAAAAGTCACACGTCCAACCGATCGCTTCAAGGAATGAATGATGAGTCAGTCAACAGAAGAGAAAGCGCGCCTCGGTGTCGCCGCTCAGGCCGGCCTCCTCGCCGGCCCCTTCCTGACGATGGTCGATTCCAACATCGTCAACGTCGCTATTCCTGATATCGCCCGCGAGCTGCGCACGCCGCTGGGTACGGCTCAGTGGGTGGTCAGCGGTTATCTGCTTGCGCTGGCGGCGATGCTCGCGGTCACCGCGTTTCTGGCCAGGCGCTTTGGAACGCGCCGCGTGTATCTCGCCAGCTTGCTCTGCTTCGCGCTGACGTCAGCACTCTGCGCGCTTGCACCTTCCATCGAGGTGCTGGTCGCCGCCCGAGCGTTGCAAGGTGCCGCGGGCGCGCCACTGGTCCCGCTGGCGATGAGCATGTTGCTCGGTGGACAGGGCGCCGCGCGCCGCATGCCGGCCGCGGCAGGCGTCCTGCTGTTCCTGGCGCCAGCCGTAGGACCAACCATCGGCGGAGTATTGATTCTGTTGGCGGGTTGGCCGGCCATTTTCATGGTGAATGTCCCGTTCGCATTGCTTGGATTCCTGGGCATGCGCCAGGCCGCCCTGCCGCAAGAAGAACAAAACACGCGTGCGCCGTTTGATCCGGTCGGACTGGCTCTTCTCGCTAGCGGTCTCGCACTCGCAGTCTATGGTGCCGCACAAGGTCCGGTGGTTGGCTGGCTCTCAGTAGGCGCCTGGCCGTTCTGGGCAACAGGCATGGCGTTGCTCGCCATTTACACGCGCTGGAGCGCGCTCCGAGCGCATCCCGCGGTTGACCTCCACCTGCTGCGCCACGCCTCCACTGCACTTGCCGTCTGCCTGTCGAGTCTGGCTTCAGTGGTGATGTTCGCGATGCTGTTTCTCATCCCGGTGTTCTTGCAGAGTGTGCAGGGCCTTTCACCGTTTCAGGCGGGGCTGGTGCTCCTGCCACAGGGCCTGGTCACCGGCATTGGCACAGTGGTTGGTGAACGAGCTCCCGCGCGCTTTGGCGTGCGCTACAGCGTTGCGTTGGGGATGGCGATTCTGGCCGTGTGTACTGCGCCGCTCCTGTTCGTGCGCTCCGATACGCCCGCGTGGTACATCGCCGCTCTGCTGTGCGGTCGGGGGCTCGCGCTGGGATTGACGATCCAACCGTTGCTGCATTCGATGCTCGGCGATCTGGACACCTCGCAGATGGCGGACGCGACCACGCTGTTCAACATGGCGCAGCGGTTGGCTGGCTCAATTGGCATCGCCCTCCTGGCCACTTTCTTCGCACTTGCAGGCTTTACACAGGTGATCGGACTCCTGGTGGTGCTGGCGGTTGTCGGTATTGCAGGAGCGCTTCTGCTTCAGGAGGTACGGACTCCCTCCGACTTGCGTGGCGGCTCGTAACCTCGCGGAGCGGTGTCGTCACGCAAGGTACGCGGAGCTGAAGGTATACATCTCGTTGCGCCGGTGTCCAACCCCGTGCACGTTGGTGCGTGCAAGCGCGCGCGTCTGCCGCGATGCCAGCGGATACACAAAGGCGGCGTCAATCAGAAAGTCGTTCAGCTGAGAGTACAGCTGCTTGCGTTTGTCGGCGTTTGGCTCGGTGGCCGCGGCGACCACCAGGTCCGAGTACGCCGGATCGAGGTACCCGCCATTGTTTCCGCGATAGTTCGTGGTCGATCCAGACGTGAACTGCGTCACCGGCTCCAGGTTCGCCCACGGATCGGACGCAAAATACAGGCCATAATTCTGCGTATGCCACGCATCTAGGAGCGCTGCCGGCTGGAGCGTACGGATAATGCCGTTGACTCCAATCTTGGCCAGGTCCGCCTGGTAGATTTGCGCGAATCCCGCGCCCTCGAGCGACACCGCCGAATACAGCAAGTCGAGGTCCCAGTTGGTGGCGCCGGCTTGCTGCAGCAAACTTTTCGCCTTGTCCAGGTCGAAGTTGACAATTCCATTTTTCTCCGGCTGGCTGGCAGGCGAGGCGGCTGGCCACGGCAGATCCTGCGGCTTGCTCAGCCCGAGCAGAACCGTGTCAACCATCCGTTGGCGGTCGATCGCGTAGTTGAGCGCCTGGCGCACGCGTTTGTCGTCCATGGGCGCTCGCGTGGAGTTTGGCTGGAGCATCCAGAACGCGGCTGGGTTCGGCAGCTCGAACGTCTGGTACTGGGGATCGCCCTTGAGTCGTGAGAAGTCTTGCAGTGGTGGATTGACGATGAAGTCCGCGGCGCCGGCTTCGAACTGCGCCACCATACTCTGTTGATCTTTGGCGATATTCAAGGTGATCGTATCGAGCAGCGGCTGGCCGGACTGCCAGTAATTCTTGTTCTTGCCATAGGTGACGTGGTCGCCCTGGACCCATTCCACAAACGTGAACGGACCAGTCCCAACCGCCTGTGTCTTGGCATTCGGGCCTTCGGCGGTTTCCTTGTCGATAATGTTGAGCACCTGGAAGAAGTCGAAGACCTCCGCCCAGGGTTGCTTGGCGGTCAACGTAACCGTGTACTTGTCCGGGGCAGTCCAGGTGGTCTCAGGTGGCACGAAACCGGTGATAATCCCGGCCGTGAGCTTGAAATCCAGGATACGGTTCAGGTTGTAGATGACGTCGTCGCTCGTCAGCTCCCGACCAGAATGGAACTGGACTCCCTTGCGCAGATGGACGGTGATGGACTTGCCGTCCGGGCTCTGCTCCCAGCTCTCGGCCAATGCCGGCTGCGGCTTCAGATTGTCGTCGTAGACGGTGAGTGTTTCGTAGATGATCCATACACTCAAACCGCTGCCCGTCGTGTAGTAGTGGCCATCGATCGACGCAAGATCGCCGGCTTGAATGGCTCGCAGCGTGCCGCCAGCTTTGGGCGCGGCGGTTGCGCTTGCACGAGCGTCTGAGGGCTGGGCCTGCGTGGCTGCGGGGGCCGGGGCTACCGTTGCGCTGACGGGAGGGGCGGCCGGTTGTGCTGCGGCACCACACGCCGCCAGCAGCAGCGTTCCAGGGCCGACGGCCAGCAACTGCAGCGCTCGGCGTCGGCTGACGATCATCTCTTGCTTGCTCATGCGGTGCCGATCCCCTCGAGAGATATTGGCCATCATATATCCTGGGCAGCATGCCTGGTATCAGCGAGGGCCTCGATCTGTCGAACCTGGACCAGATCACCCCCGACGAAGTCAACGCAAACTTGATTCGCGTTTGGAGCTGGCGTGGACCGCTCTACGAGATGTACGCCAACAGCTTGATGCTCGATTTCGCACCCGACTTCGCCAAGCTGCATCGCTGGGGCTCGGACCTGTTCGGGCGGCCCAAGCACGCAAACATTGTCACCCTCAGCATGCAAAACATCCTCAGCTACATGATGTACGGCTGGGAGACGGGCATCCTCAACGAGTTCATCACGCTGCGTCGCAACGGCATGCCGTTGAAGCAGTTGATGGAGCTCGTCATGTTCTCGCAGCTGTACGCGGGCATGCGCGGCCTTGGCCACGTGTACCGTGCCGTCGGAGACATGCTGCCTGTGTTTGGCGATCCGCCGGTGCCAATCGAGTTTCCGGAGGGCTGGGCAGCCGATCCGGAGGCGTTCAAGGCCGGTCTCGATTTCTCGACGCGTGAGATGACGGATGCGGACCTGAAGAACCTGGCCGCCTGGTACGAGTCCACCATCGGCTACTTGCCGAATTCGATTCAGTTCGGTTTGAAGCGGAATCCGCAATTCGTCAAAGTGAATCGAGCCAAGTGGGAGGTTGCCATCAAGACCCTGCCGAAGCAGGTCGCGCCGTATTTGATGCTGCGCCACCACACCATCACCGGTTCGCGTGAAGGGTTGCGCGAGGCCGCGCTGCTGGCAAAGGCCTGGGGCGTGACGTCCGAGTGGATCGTCCAGGGCATCACCGGTACCGCCATGTATTTCACCGGCTTCGAGGGCCTGTACGCCGCGTATGAGGCCGTCGACGACCTGCTGTAGAACGCACTGCTCTAAACAACGCTTTGTTCATACGAGGTTCGGGTTACTGCGTGTCAACCGTCGATACGCCATGTCCCTGGACCGTAAACCGGAAGTGTAACCGGGACCTTGAACCGGAGCAGACCAATGACAACTTCCACAAAACTGAGCGCCGAAGACCGCCTCGACATCATGGATCTGATCGCTCGTTATGCCCACACACTGGACACGGGCGATCTGGACGGCTACGTCAACAATTTCGCGCCCGACGGGGTCCTGTTCTCGGATCACCGCGGTCGAGCGGCTATCCGCGAGTACGTGGCGATGTTGATGACCCAGGGTCGCGCGGGCCCATTACCGAACGGGGATGTGGCGTACCGCCACTTTGCCGGAGCGCCAACCATCGACGGTGGCGACGGCCACGCCACTGTGCATTCGTATTTGTTGTGGATCAGTATGGGCTCCGAACCGCCGATATCGGCGGCCGCCGAATATATCGACGAATGTGTGAAGCTGGACGGTCGCTGGTACTTTCAATCGCGCGTGTTGCACCGCCTGGCCGGCCGCCCACCGAGCTCACAACCGGTCGTCGTCCAACCAACCAATCCGTGACGACAGTCGATACCACGAGCGGACCGCTCGACGTCGGTGCGCTGGGCTTCGTGCTGCCGCACGAGCACGTGATGATCTGCTCGCCGGAGGTTCGCCAGGTTTGGCCTGAATCATTCGATCGTGACGCGGCGCGCACGCGGTGCATTGCCCGCTTGCGCGCCGCCCGGGACGCCGGTGTAAATACACTCGTGGATGTCACGACGATCGATTTTGGTCGCGACATCCACTTCGTTCAGGACGTTGCAACCGCGGCGGAACTGCCCGTCGTGGTCTGCACCGGACTGTGGAACGTCCCGATCCTCTTTCAGTATCAATCGCTGGAAATCACACAGCGCTTCTTCCTCAAAGAGATCACGCAGGGCATCGAGGATACCTCGCAAAAGGCCGGCATCATCAAGATCACCACCAACGCTACGCAGATGTCGCCCGCGCAGGACAAGGTGTTCCGCGCCGCTGCGCGCGCCCATCGCCAGACTGGTGTTCCCATCACCACGCATACGGAGGCGGCCGAGAAATGCGGCCTCGATCAGCAGCGCGTGCTGGCCGATGAAGGCGTGGACCTCAGCCGGGTGATCATCGGCCACAGCGAAACCGAGGACTACGACTATCTCCGCCAGTTGCTGGATCGCGGCAGCTATCTCGGCATCGATCGATTTGGCGCCGACAACGTGAGCGATCCTGGTGCCGCGGCGCGCAACGGTCGCCCGAATCAACTACAGCGTGTGCGCATCGTCGCGCAACTCTGTCGCGATGGCTTTGCCGGTCAACTGCTACTGTCGCACGACACGTCGGGCATCAGCGTCTTCCCGGTTGATTGGTACGACCGCACGTTCCCGAACGGACGTTTCGATTACATTCCTCGGTCGGTCATTCCCGAGCTGCTGGAGGCTGGCGTGTCGCAGCGAGAGATCGACCAGATGACGCGCGACAACCCACGCGCCATCTTCGCCAATCAAATGCCGTATTGACTACCTAGCCTACCTAACCCTGGATCCATGCCTCGTTGAACGTGAACCCCTCATGCAGGGTGTGTCCGACGCCCTGCACGCTCGCGCTGGCCAGATACCGCGCGGGCGCCGCCGCGACCGGGAACATGAACGACTCGTCGAGGAAAATGTCGTTCAGCTGCGAATAGATCGACTTGCGCTTATCCGCATCCGGCTCTGAGCCCGCCTGGTCAATAAGTGATGAGTAGGTGTCGTTCTTGTAGCCCGAGTTGTTGTCGTTGGGG
This sequence comes from Chloroflexota bacterium, assembly GCA_019239775.1. Lineage (GTDB taxonomy): Bacteria > Chloroflexota > UBA6077 > UBA6077 > CF-72 > CF-72. The sequence continues at coordinate 193 of JAFAZN010000015.1, read as the reverse complement.
TTCACGCTCTTGCCCTGGGTGAAAAACGTGAACGGCGAAATCTGTGTGAACGTATCGAGCACCGTATTGAAGCCCTTGTACTTGCGATTGTTCGCCTGGTCCAGCCACGTCGCCACATCCACCTTCAGCAGGTTGATATTGATGCCGATTTTTGCGAGGTCTGACTGATAGATAGTGGAGAGGTCGATCAGCT
>JAFAZN010000059.1 GCA_019239775.1 Chloroflexota bacterium | reverse complement strand
CTTCGCCGATGGTGAGATCGGCCTGGCCTATCCGCCCGTCCTCCTGGCGCTCGTGAGCCTGCCAGCCGACCGGGCATTCATCATCCTGCGACTCCTACACCTGTGCCTCGCTGGCGCGGGAACATTTGCGCTCGCGCGGACATGGCGTCTGCCGTACCCGAGCGCAGCGCTGGCCGGACTCGTCCTGACGCTCGGAAACTTCCTGCAGGCGCAGATTCACCACGAGAACATCGTGCGCACCGCCAGCTGGTTGCCTCTGATCCTGGCGTGCACCGAGAAAGCACTCTGTGCCGAACGGCTTTCCTCGCGGCTGCGCTGGACAGCGTGCGCGGCGCTGGCTCTGGGCATGGCCGGCCTGGCGCTGCATTCGCAGGTGCTGGCCATGGAGCTGCTGGTGCTGGCCGCATACGCCACGATGCGCTGGGCGGTCGGCCCGCTTGGGGGCCAGTTCAAGCCTGGTTGGCGGGGGCGCTTCGTGGCGGTCGCGCGGGTATGTGGACCCCTCGTTGTTCTCGGCCTTGGCCTGGCCGCCGTTCAGTTGTTACCGCTCCTCGAGCTCGCCAGCTTCTCCGCCCGCGGTAGCGGCTTCCCGTACGACCAGGCCGCGGCGTACTCGGTCACGCCGATCGGTCTGCTTCAACTGATCTTCCCCTATCTGTTTCGTGGCCAGGGCAGCCTGCAGTGGGGCCTATGGACGCACTGGGAGTCGTACGTCTACATCGGTGTGGCGCCGCTTGCGCTAGCGCTCATTGCGCTGACGTGTATTCGCCGACGAGAGGTCGCTGCCTGGGGCATCCTGGCCGGGCTCGGTCTGCTGCTTTCACTGGGCCAGTACAGCCCGATCAACCTCGACTACGCGTTGTGGCTGGTGCCTGGCCTCACGGGATTGCGGGCTCCGGGTCGGTTCACGTTTGTGGTGGACCTGGCCGGCGGCATGCTCGCCGCCTATGGCCTGGCGTGGCTGCTTTCGGATTCCGCCCGGGCAAGCAACGTTCTCCGCCGAACGCTGGTTGTGCTGACAGCTCTGGCTGGCGCACTCGGCCTCGTGGGAGTCGGCATCCACGGCGCGATTGATCTGTGGCCCAACGCAGCTCGCGCCGTCATCAATGCCGCCTATCTCTCCGTTCCGCGCGACACCTACCCGCTGACCGCGGACGACGTCTTGCGCGGATTGCAGTGGGCCACTGACCTCCGCAATCCACGTCTGCTCAGCGCGATCCTCGGACTGGCCCTGGTACTCGGGGTGCTGTGGCTGTGGCATGCCTCCCGCTGGCGCACCTGGCGCCTTTGGCCTGGCGTACTGATCGCGCTCGCGGCCATCGATCTGTTGAGTTTCGGCTGGGGGATTCACCCGCGCGAACCGCTGTCGAAGATCTCCGCCGAGCCCGCCGCCGTTCAGGCGCTCGAGCAGCTTCCGTCGCCCGATGCCGCGCCCAATCGCGTTCTCGCCTCGCCCGCGCTGAACCAGGTTGCCGCCGATCGACTCGCGCCCTTCGGCAGCCTTCAAGAGGCCAACGGCTACAGCTCACTCCAGTTTGTCTGGCATCGCGATTATCTCGGGCGCGTGCTCTACGCCGACGACCAGTTGCTCGATCTATGGGGTGTGCGCTACATCCTCGACCCCGCCCGGTTCGGCACGTTGTCGAGCTTCGACGGCATCAACTATTTGCCTCAGCAAGCACTCTTGCACGCGCCGCCCGGTGGCGCCCTTGCCGAGCAGCAGTTCGCGCTCTCGTCTGGAGCGCCCATCAAGGAAATGCGCTTCGTCACGGCGCTGATGGGGGCAGTGGATGTCGCGCAGGGCGCAACCGTGGCGGAGGTGGAGCTGCGCGATGCCTCCGGCAACGTCGTCGGCAGCGCCGAGTTTCAGGCTGGCCGCGACACCATGGACTGGGCCTGGGACCTTCCCAGCGTGCGCGGCTCAGTCAAGCACCAGCGCGTGGAGACCGCCGGCACCACCACCGAAGCCGGCGGCCCCCAACCAGCCACGCGCAGTCTCTCATTTGCAGATTTCGTGTTCGACTCGCCGGTGACAGCCTCCACAATCACTGTCCGCGCGACGCCGCCGGCTGGCGAGTTCGTCCTGTACGGCGGCGCATTCGTCAGCACCAACGGCTCCGCCGAGCAGCTCTTCGGCAAGACCAAAACCAAGTACCGCGAGGTCTACGCCGACAACGAGATTCGCGTACTCGAGGACACCGCGGCCTTTCCCCGGGCCTTCTTGGTGCCGAGCGCCTCGGTCGCTCCGAGCCTCGGCAGCGCACTCAGCCAGATGGTCCATCAGCCGTTTCGACCGGACCAACAGGTCATCCTGGCCGACGACACCACCACACAGTCGACCGGCCTCACAGGCGATCGCGGTGGGCGCGGCACCGCCGTCGTTACCGACTACGGGCCGAACACCGTCCATGTTCACACCTCCGCCGATGCGGATGCCTGGCTCGTGCTCAGCGATACGTACTATCCCGGCTGGACCGCTACCGTGGACGGTCAGCCGGCCGCCGTGCTGCGTGGCGACCTGTTGTTCCGCGTGGTGCCGGTGCCGGGTGGCGAGCACGACGTCGAGTTCCGCTTCGAACCCACCAGCGTGAGGGTCGGCGCGGTTATCAGCCTGCTCTCCCTGGCGATCGTGGCGATGGTGCTGGTTCTGGCTGCCAGAGCTCGCAGAGGTGGCGGCGCTGGTGGAGCTGGCGCAGCTGCCAGGCCAGGACGTACAACCTGACCGAGGCCTTGCTCAGAGGTACGCTGCTGTACCTGGCGAACAGGCGGCCCGTGTACCGCCTGGTCATGCGGCATGACCTGCTCCGCGGCTTGACGCAGCGGTACGTGGCCGGCGAGGAGCTTGCCGACGGCGTCGTCGTCGCCGAAACGCTCAATACCCAGGGCCTGCTAGTCAGCCTCGACCATCTCGGCGAAAGCGTGACCAGTCCTGCGGCGGCCCGCCGTGCTGTGGCTGCCTACCTCGACGCGCTCGAAGCAATCGCCGGCGAGGACGTCGAAGGCAACGTCTCGCTGAAGCTGACGCAGCTAGGCCTGGATTTATCGCGCGAGATGTGCATGGCGCACCTGCGCAAGATCCTCGAACGCGCGCAGGAACTGGACACGTTCGTGCGCATCGACATGGAGTCGTCGGCATATACCCAGCGCACGCTCGACGTGCACCACGAGTTGTGGCAGGCCGGCTTCCGCAACGTCGGGATTGTGCTGCAGGCGTACCTGTATCGCACCGCCGCGGACGTTGAGCGGGCGATCGAAATGGGGGCGCAGGTGCGCCTGTGTAAGGGCGCGTATCTCGAGCCGCCGCGCGTGGCGTTTGCGGATAAGGCCGAGGTGGACGCGAATTACGCGCGGCTGATGGAGCGGTTGCTCGTAGCCGGCAATCACCCGGCCATCGCGACCCACGACGAGCGGCTCATCAATCGCGCGCTCGAAATCGTTCGCGACAACAACATCGCGCACGATCGCTTCGATTTCGAGATGCTCTTTGGGGTGCGGCGCGACCTGCAGCTGCGCCTGGTTGCAGATGGCTTCCGGGTACGCGTGTACTTGCCGTACGGGCGCGAGTGGTACCCGTACCTGGTGCGCCGCCTCGCGGAACGGCCGGCGAACCTCGGGTTTTTTGTACGTTCCCTGCTTGCGGAGGCGCTGGCGGGGCGCCGCAACGGCCACCCCTGAGCCAGCCTTCGGCGCCGTCAGAGTTTCGCGTTGTACAGGAAGATCAAGATGACAATTAGGACACCGTAGATAGGCAGGATCAGCGTGAACATCGCGCGCTGCAAGCCGATGATGTCGTCCTTGGTCGCCATGGAAGCCTTGATCACTGCGACGTCAGTCTTCAGGACGGCAACATCCGACGCGATGCCGCCCACACGGGTCTCTAGCCTGTCGAACCGCTCGTCCACCCTTCGTTGAGTGTAATCCGTGAGGTCCACAAAGGTCTCACGCGGCCTCGGCCTCGAGCAGCTCGCGTTCGCGGCGGCGTTCTTCGATGAGTCGCTTGGGTGGGCGGCCACGGCGGGGTCGCTCTTCCAGCCAGTTGTATTCATCGTAGCGGCGCGTGATCACGTCGGATTCGTCGAGGAACAGTGGTCCGCCACAGCGGTCGCAGCGCAGTCGACGCCAGTTGGCAACCTGAACCGCCTCGTCGCGGCCGGCTTGCCTCAAAAATACAGGGCTACCCAGGCCAGCG
>JAFAZN010000048.1 GCA_019239775.1 Chloroflexota bacterium | reverse complement strand
CGACTCGTTGTGGGCGTTGCCGATCAGCTCCACGTTCACCAGCGGGTTCCACAGCCACATCGCCACCGCCACCAGCGGTGTCACCGCCGTTGCACCAAGGCCACGCCACCGGCGCACCAGCCAGAACAGCAGACAAACGCTCGCAACGTCGGCCGCAAGGCCGACCAGCTTGTACGCGAACACCAGCTGCACCAGGCTCGCATCTGGCAGCAGACCGGTGATCGCGGCGTCGACGTGCGTCCACAGCGGACCGTACACCGTCACCACCGTCGGCCAGGCGCCCAGGCTCGAGAGCGGATCGCTCGGGAACTGCGACGGTGTCTGGATATACGGGTTCGCGCCGTGTAATGACGCCACTCGACCGTGCGTGGCGTAGTCGATGATGTCGCTGCTCAGCAGCGCGGGCATGAAGAACAGCGCCAGCCGCACGATCGTGGCGACGCCGATCACCAGCGGCCACGCCAGTCGACCTGAGACGCGGCCACGATCCAGCACGATGAGCGCTGCGACGTAGGCGAGGCCAGCCACGGCCATCGCGCGGGCCTGGGCGGCCGGGTCACACATGGCGGGCGATGAGGCCGCGTTTGCGCCAAGCGGCGCCATCAGAAGAAGCCAGCGGGCGACGCCATCCCATGCTTGGGATGTGGCGTCAACGCCTAGCGGCGTGAATAGCGGCAGCAGCCAGCGGGCTGCGCCATCGAGTGCGGGCCATAACGCGGCAAGCACGCCATGCGGCGGTGGCATCGAAAGTAGCCCAGATGCGACGGCATTGGCTGCGGGCAATAACGCGGCTACTACGCCATACGGCGGTGCCATCGAGAGCAGGCCGCGGGCGACGGCGTTAGGTGCGGAGGAGGATGTGGCCACGCCTAGCGGCGTGAATAGCGGCAGCAGCAGGCGGGCGACGGCGTCTAGGGCAGGCACGCCTGCGCGAAGGTCGTCGGCCAGAGCTGGCGATTCGTTCAGGCAAACGGTCAGCGAGGCGATCGCCAGGTGCGCCCAGGTCACGGCGGCGGCACTCGCCAGTAGCACCAGCGCGATAGCTACTGGTCCGCCTCGAACCATCGGCACGATAGTATGCTGCGGGCAGCACTGCCGCCGTGAGCGAATGGGAACAGGTCAAACGTCTCCTCAGCGTGAGCGACGGATCACGCGTTTGATGGCCTTCGGCGGCGCCAATGGACCCGTGCTGCGCTCAGCCCTTGTGAGCTGGCGAGCAGATCGGACGGCTAGTCATCCCGAGCGAAGGTCCAACCGTTTGATAGCCTTCGGCTGCGCCGAACCGGCAAGCATTACGCTCAGAGCCTGCGAGCGACTGAGAACCGATCAGACGGCCCCCCAGCCTGAACGACGGACCCCCAACCGGTTGAGGTCCTTCGGCTGCGCCTATGGATGGGCGCTGCGCTTGGGATGAGAATCGGCATCGTCTACCCGCGAGCCAATATCGACACGGTTCCTAGTCTGGTGGGTGCGGCTGAGTTGCTGGCCGAGGCGGGGCACGAGGTGCACCTGTTCACGTATGCCGCGGCGGGGCAGCCGCTGCCGGCGTTCGAGTCGGCTGGCGTCAGGCTTCGGCCGCTGGGCGTGGAAGGGCTGGCCGAGCACTCCACGGCGGGGCTGCGCAACGCGGTCAAACGCGCGAACTGGCTGCCGACTGTTGCACGCGCGCCGCTGATTCGTACGTACAGGGTGTTGGGCGCGGGACTCGCAAATAGCAGTCGACTGGCGGCGCGGGCCAGGAGCGCGGTGGCGGAGCGCGAGCAACCGTTCGATTGCGTCATTGGCGTCGATCCGGATGGTCTCGCGCTGGCGCACACGATCGCGCGGGGTGCGCCACTGGCCTACTTCTCACTGGAGCTGCTGCTGTCGTACGAGCTGAGCACTCCGGTCGATCGACAGCTCAAAGTCCAGGAGCGCGAGCTGAGCAGGCAAGCCGAATTCGTGATCGTTCAGGACGAAGCGCGGGGCAAGCTCCTGGCCGACGACAACGACCTGCCGCTAGACAGGCTGGTGCTGGTGCCGAATGCTCCACCAGGTCCAGCGAGGCGAATGCCCGGGCGTTTCTGGCACAGCCGATTCAACCTGCCACCGGATACACGCGTGGTGCTGCACGCCGGCAGCCTCGGCGATTGGACGGGTGTTGAAGACCTGGTGCAGTCCGCGACGACCTGGCCCGACCGATGGGTGTTCGTCGTGCATACGCGGTACGACGCGGAGTCATCGGCGTACGTGGAGCGGCTGCGCGCACAGTCCGATCCGGAGCGAGTCTTTCTGTCACTCAAACCGGTGCCGCGGCAGGACTACGATGCGCTGATTGATGGAGCCGATGTGGGGCTGGCGTTTTATATTCCAGACCCGGGCTCGGCATTCACGCAGCGCAATCTCTTGACGTTGGGGCTCTCGAGCGGGAAGCTGGCCTACTACCTGCGTGCGGGGCTACCGGTGGTGGTCAACCGCGACGCATCAATTGCTGGCGAAGTCGATCGACACGAGATGGGTATTGCAGTCCAGAGTCCGGCCGACGTGGGCGCAGCGCTCGAACGTATCCAGCGGGAGTACGACCGATACAGTGGCAACGCGATTGCGTTTTTCGAGAAGTACCTGGATTTTCGGCGCGCATTCTCTGAGGTAACGCGGCGCGTGGACGCGTTAAGGTGAACGCACTCGAGTCTGTCACGCTGGACGGCGACGTACTCGCGTACATCCTGCGCAATGGTCCGGCCCCAGAACAAACGACGTACGTGACACCCGATGAATGCAACCTCCAAGTCGGATACGTGGTGTATCAAGCGGGGAGTGAGATCCCGAGGCACATGCACCTGCCTGTCGAACGCCACGTGATTGGCACGGCCGAAGTCTTGCTGGTGCAGCGTGGACGGTGTGAAGTGGATGTGTTCGGGCCGGCGCGACAGCTGGTCGCCACGTGTAAGCTGCAGACCGGTGACCTGCTGATCGCGGTTGGCGGCGGCCACGGGTTCCGCGTACTGGAGGACACGGTCTTGTTAGAGATCAAGCAAGGACCCTACCCGGGCGGTGGCGCGGACAAGGAGCGGTTTTGATTTCGATCCCGGTCAACGAGCCGCTCCTCACCGAGGCGGACTTCGCATCTGTCATGGGCGCACTGCGCTCCGGCTGGATTTCGGGTTCAGGACCGGACATCGAGGCGTTCGAGCAGCGGTGGGCGGAGTACTGCGGTCGCAAGCACGGCATCGCGGTAGCCAACGGCAGCCTGGCAATCCATCTGGCTATCGCGTTGCTGGACCTCCAGCCGGGCGACGAAGTGATCTTGCCGTCGTTCACGATCATATCGTGCATCTGGCCGATCATTCTCGCGAGTGCGACACCGGTCCTGGTGGATAGTGATCCGCGGACGTGGACCATGGACGTCCACAAGTTGAAACAACGGATCACGCCAAGAACGAAGGCGATCATGCCCGTTCACATCTACGGCAACCCGGTAGACATGCAGCCAGTGGTGGACATTGCGGAGCAGCACGGCTTGCAGATCGTCGAGGACGCGGCGGAAGCGCACGGTGCGGAGTATCGTGGTCGCAAAATCGGCAGTTTCGGCGACGCAAGCTGCTTCAGCTTCTACGCCAACAAGCTGATCACCACCGGCGAAGGCGGCATGGTGCTGGTGGACGACGACGAATTGGCCGAGCGTGCACGACGATTTCGCAATCTTGGTTTCCAGCCCGGCCGACGCTTCGTTCATGCGGAGCTCGGCTTCAATTTCCGCCTCACCAACCTGCAGGCCGCGCTGGGATTGACCCAGGTCGACCGCATCGACGAGATCGTTTTGCGCAAACGGGCGATGGGTAAGATGTACACCGAACGGCTCTCGCAGCTGGACGGCCTCGAGCTGCAAGTGGAGCAGAGCGGGAGCCGGGGCGTGTACTGGATGTACGGATTGCTGGTGCGCGAGACCACCGGACTGGACGCTGCCGAGCTGGCGCGGCGGCTTGCGCAGCGGGGTATCGAAACGCGACCGTTTTTCCTGGGGATGCACGAGCAGCCTGTACTGCGCGAGCGCGGCTTGTTTGCTGATGAGTCGTATCCGGTCACCGAGCGACTGGCGCGCCAGGGGCTGTACCTGCCGTCCAGTCTTTCCCTGGATGAGGCACAGATCGACTGCATCTGCGCTGCGGTGCGCGAGGCGCTGGCGTGACGCCATTTGGTGCCGACTACGCCGGCGCATACGACGACCTCTATCGCGACAAGGACTACGCCGGCGAATGCGACCTGCTGGAGCAGGTGTTCCGGCAATACGGTGATGGAGCCGTCAAGCGGGTGCTGGACCTCGGCTGCGGGACCGGTGGACACAGCGCTGTACTGGCAGCGCGCGGCTACCACGTGGTCGGCGTGGACCGATCGGCGGACATGCTCCAACATGCTCGGGAGCGGAACACGTGCGCGAGATTTGAGCAGGCAGACATCACGGCGTTCGATCTCAACGAGACCTTTGACGCGGGCGTCATCATGTTCGCGGTGCTCGGGTATCTCACGTGCAACTCGCAGGTGACCTCCGCGCTTCAAACCGTGAGGAAGCATTTGCGAACGGGCGGCGTGCTTTTCGGTGACCTGTGGTACGGACCGGCGGTCCTGGCGCAACGACCGGGCGAACGCGTCAAAGTGATAGAGACGCCTGATAGCGGCAAGGTTATTCGCGTTGCCTCGAGTGTGCTCGAGACGCGTCGCGATATTTGCACGGTCCACTACCAGCTCTGGCGACTGGAATCGCAGAGCCTGGTGTCCGAAGTGCGCGAGCAGCACGCGATGCGCTACTTCTTCGAGCCGGAGCTGGAGGCGTTGCTGGCATCCACCGGCTTCGAGCTGCTCCACATTGGAAGCTTTCCGGATCTCGGCACGGAGCCCAGCGAGCAGACCTGGAATGTGGCCTTTGTCGCGCGCGCCCGTTAGGGTCGCGCGCTACGAGACTCCGCTAGCGTTTGCGGCAATCGCGGCCCTGGCGTGGTTGGCACAGTTTCACCACTTCCGCGACTTCGGACTGTACGAGGACGACTACTGGTTCATCTCGGAGGCGATGGGGCAGCCGCCTTCATATCTCGCCGCGCGGTTGGTCAAGGCGTTCACGACGTTACCTCAAGGGCGTCCGTTCGGGTTCTTTCTACCTGACCTCTTCTCGTTTATCGGCGACAAACTGGGCGGGCTCTCAGGCATTTACCTGGTGGGCTTTGCAATAGTCGTCCTCAATACGTTTTTGTGCTACCAGTTGTTGCGTACGCGCGCGCCACTGGCGCCAGCTGCCGTCGGTGCGGCGGTGTTCTGCCTCTTTCCGGCCGACACCACCAAGATCTTTCTCACGCATGATTTCCAACTGCAGCCGTCATTGACCTTCGCGCTGTTATCTGGCCTGGCGTACACGTCGGGACGCAAGCCGCTGGCGTATGTCGTGGGAACGGGGGCCCTGCTGGCGTACGAAAACGCGTATCTGGCGCTCTTTGCGTTGCCGCTGTTCACGGTGTGCCACTGGAATCGCGAGCTGCTCAAAGAGCTTGCTCGGCACGTGGCCATTCTCAGCGCGATCGTGATAGGCGTGGTGATCCTGCGCTACCTGGTGGGCGAGTCGCGCGCCACCAGCTCCGTTGGTGGAGTCGCGGCCATTGTGCCGCCACTGCTCGGATCGCTGGTCCTCGGACCGGCGCGCAGCCTGGCCGGTATGTTCTACGGGCCCTTCAAAGCAATTCCAACATGGGATGTGGAAACCCTGGCCGCGGCGGCCGTCGCGCTGGTCGCGTTCGGTGCGTTCTTCTATCGCGCGCCGAAGATTCCGACGAGCAGGCGAGAACCGCTCCAGCTCGTGGGCGCCGGTGCGGCGATGCTGGTGATCGGCTACGCGCTGGCATTTACGCATTTCCCGCCGAACGCATTAGTGGGCCGTGGCACCTCCGTCCACCTGGGCGCAACGCTTGGTATGGCCGTGCTGGCGACAGGAGTCGCGTGGCTGCTGCTGGGCGCCCGCCCGGGGGTGGCGGCAGCGGCGCTCGCCGCGTACGTCGCGCTCATGGTCGGCTACTACGTCACAATCGAACGAGATTTCGTGCGCAGCTGGCAATTGCAGCGGGCGTTCTGGCGGGATGTCGAGGCCTGCTGTTCGGATCTGCAGGACGGCACCGTGCTGCTGTACACGCTTACGTCCGCTGAGGAGCCAACCTTCATCTTCACGAACTCGTGGGCAGATCCGCTGATTCTTGGAGAAACGTACGCATTTCCCAGGAGCTGGAAGACTCCACCGCGCTTGTTCAGCTTGACGGAGTGGCAAAACCGCGTGCGGTTGGACGGTGACCACTTCGACTGGTCCGTACCCGCCGCGACCTGGGACGAATACGTCGATGTTTTTCCGCAAAACAACGTCATTCTTCTCACACGCGGCAGCGACGGAAAACTCGAACGTGCCACGGGTTCGGTGGACGTGGCAGGAGGGGTACTCACACTGAAGCCGCCGGCGGCGCCGCAGGCATGGCCGCCGGCGCAGCTGTACGCGCCGCTGCTTGAATCGTAGTGCCAACCATGGCGGTCGTGGCCCCTGGGGGTACGGACCTCAGCGCAACGCCATGGCCGGACGTGCGCACTGCCGCGGAGGAGCAAGGCATTCAGTTGGTCGTGGCAGAGCAAGTAGATATTGATCCACGCGAAGCGTTACTCATCGCGACCGAGTGGTCCACCGAGGTCAAACACTGGCTGGAGCGCGGAGCGCGTCCCGTGGCATTGGTGGTATTTCGATCTCCCGTTACGGCCTGGCGGCTGTATTACGACCTGGAGAGCATCAGTGCTGGATTCCCGCATACGTTCATGTTCGAAGGCGCCCGTGAACGCGTTGCGCCCACCACGCGATTCCATCCGCTGTACTCTCCGGTACCGTGTCCGCCGCCGCGACCGACAGGCTTGCCGTGGCCGAATCGCCGGTTCCTGGTCGCAATTGCCGACAACCGCGCGATGCCTCAGGTGCGCGATCTGGCCCGCTGGCTCGATCGGCCACGCGAGGTGTCGATCCGGCGTACGCTTGCCGGCCTGCGCTATCGGCCCATCGCGCGCGAGCGGTACCAGGCACGGCTGCGGGCATTTGAAGCGTTCTCAGAGCACGATGATTTCGATCTGTTCGGCAACGGCTGGGAGCGGCGCCATCCGGCGGTGGCCGCTGATCTACACGCTGCGAGCGCAAAGGCCTATCGTGGACCAGCGCGTCGAACTGAGATCCTGGGACTGCTCGCGAAGTATCGGTTTGCACTGGTGTACGAAGATACGCGCTTTCCTGGGTACATCTCCGATACCATCCTGGACTGTTTCTTTGCACGCTGCATACCCATTTATAGCGGCGCACCTGACGTGGCCCAATATGTACCCCCGTCCGCATTTATTGACGTTCGCCAATTCGTCACCTTTCCGGAGTTGGAGCGCTTCTTGATGCGGATGACTGAGGACGACGCGCGCCGCTACGTCGACGCGGCACATGCGTTTTTGATCTCGCCCGCATTCGAAAGCTGGTGCGCCGAGCGTTTCGCGCGAGATATGGTGGATGCGCTGCTACAGGTTGCCGCTGCATGAACGTATCGCTGCTCCGGCTCGCAAACTGGCTGTCCAATCCGCCTCGGCTGCTGCAAGACGTGTTGCTCCATTTCAAGCCGGACCTGCCGTTGGAGACGCGGCTCGCGCTAGACCTGTTTCCTCGGCCTAACTACGCGTACGGCGTGTACCGGGCGGCCACCCAGGCGCGCGCACTCGGAATTGGTGGAATCAGCGCGGTGGAGCTGGGGGTTGGGCAGGGCGAAGGGTTGCTGGCGCTGGAAGCCGTCGCCTCTGAAGTGGAGAAGGCGACCGGTGTGCGGGTTGCCACTTTCGGCTTTGACCTCGGGGAAGGCCTCCCAGCTCCGCAGGACTATCGTGATCTCCCGTACTTGTACGCTCCGGGTTACTACCAGCTGGACCTCGCGACTCTGCGCGCGCGGTTGAAGCGAAGTCAACTTGTGCTCGGCGATGTTTCCCAGACGGTGCCAAAATACCTGGACGACAGACCGCCACCGATCGGGTTTGTTGCCTTCGACCTGGACTTCTACTCTTCGACGGTGGCGGCGCTCAAACTGTTCGAATCAGCGGACTCCGAACGCTACTTACCACGCGTGATGTGCTACTTCGACGACATCGCCAACGAGCAGGCACTGCAGACGCGGTACACGGGTGAGCTGCTGGCGGTGAGCGAATTCAACGCGCACCATCCAACCATCAAGATCGACCGCATCACTGGGTTCGAATACAGCCGACTGATTCGCGACGTGTGGAACATCAAAATGTACGTCTGCCACTTCTTCGATCATCCACGCTACAACGCCCACATCATGAAAGAAGCCGCGGACTACGTGCCGCCGCTGAAGGCATGAGGACAGTCGCGCTTTCGATCCGCAACGCGGACATGCAGGGCGACCGCATCTTCCAGCTGGCGGATGACGGACCTATCGACCAGGCGCCGTACACGCCGTGGCGGCGGGTGCGTGAGCTCGGACTCGATTGCGGCCTGGACTTGATGACCGCCGACCAGGTCGCAGCACGCGCGATCAATCCGCGGAGCGTGCACGTGATCTCGTATGACTGGCCGCCGTCAACGGACGCGCTTGTTGCCCGGGGTGCGCAGCTGGCGGTGCTCACGTCGTTGGAGCCGCCGGTGATCGCTTGGGAGCTCTACTACCACCTCGGCCGCATCAGTGGACGCTTCCCGCACACGCTATTGTTCGAAGGTGGGCGCCGAAGGGCAGCCGCGACGACGGGGTTTCATCGGCTGTATTTTCCGCAGGTGCGGCAGCCCAGGGTGATTTCGTGGCCGGAGTGGCAGAACCGGAAGTTTCTGGTATCGATTACCAGTAACAAGGCACTCGTGCGGTCGTTCACGCGGTTCTTCGATCGACCTCGCGAAGTCTCAGTAAAGCGTGAGATTGCCAGCCGGCTGTACCCACCTATTGCCGCGGACCAGTACCTCGAACGCTTGCGCGTCGCCGCCCATTTTGGTCAACGCGTCGACGTGTTCGGGCAGGGTTGGCAGCGACATCATCCGGCGGTGCCACTAGTGCTGCACAACGCGGTCTTGCGAGCATATCGTGGGGCAGTCGCCGAGAAGCTGGAAATGCTGGCGCAGTACCGCTTCTCTTTGTGTCTGGAGAACTCTGTTTTCGAAGGGTATGTGTCGGAGAAGATCTTCGATTGTTTTTTCACCGGAACGATTCCGATCTATCTTGGGGCGCCGGACATTCACCGCTACGTCCCACCGGAGGCGTTCATCGACTTGCAGCAATTCGGGACGTACGGCGAGTTGGAGTCCTTTCTGGACGGACTGGATGAGCCTGCGATGAGGCGGTACGTGGAAGCGGCGCAGGACTTCGTCCGCTCGGCGGAGTACGCGCCGTTTACGGTCGAGTGCTTCGCACAGCAGATGGTGCAGTTGGTGGCCAGCAGTTGACGCGAAACCGCGTCTGGTGGACTGTGCAGTAACTCCTCACGTGTTACAAGGTGTTTATCATCCTGAGGGAGACACTCCCTTACATGACGCGCCACACTGGGTTCGAGAGCGCGAGCATTTCGCCGGAGTTGTCGCGTACCTCTGCGCGGAGGTACTCGGCTTCTAGCGCTACTGAAGTCGTCCAGTCCGCGGAAGGCACTGGCACGGAGCGTGCGAGGCCTTGGTCCGTAACCAGGTGGAGGTGCGCGCCTGGTGCGTCAACGACTCGGACGCGGTCGCGCGAGAGGTACAGTTGCGGTCCGTCGACGTCGCGGGAGACGAACGCACGCCCAGTGTGCAGCGCGGAAAGAACGGCAGAAGCCGAACGGTCCGAGCCGACGTGGGCCCAGGTCGTGGGGCGACCCAGCCGGTCGCCAGCAAGGTCCTTCAACCGGTGGGTATCGCTGCCGCCGACCGCAGCAATGCGACGACCGGCGCGCAAAAGCGTGTCCCACCACGCGAGTGAAACCTCGTTTTGCTCGGGCCAACCGCCGTTCCAGACTTCAATGCAATGAAATCCAGCCGCGTCGGGGTATTCCCACGGTGGACCAAACGGTTTCGGGTGGTTCACCGATACCAATGCGCGATTCGCGGCAGCAGCTTGCATCACCTGTGAAACGGCCGCTGACGTTGGTTCGCGAAAGTCAAGGAATTTATCGGTGCCCCAGGCGTTCCAGTGGCCGCCGTAGGTGGTGACCTCCACTCCGGGTAGCACCAAGGGCAAATGCGATCCCTGGACCTGAGCGTACGCCGCGTGGTGACCGGTCTGGTTGTGGTCGGTCACGCCGAGAAAGTCCAGGCCGCGTGCTACGGCACTGGACAGCATGTCGGCCGGCCAGGAGTCGCCATCAGAGTACCGCGTGTGGCAGTGCAGGTCGCCGCGCAGCCACCCTGCTTCCGCCGCGAGGGCTAGGCCACGTGGAGGCGACGCGTAAACGCGATCCGGTTCCGTGAACGGAGGTAGACCAGGGTCCGCGCTGAAGGTGATGCGGACCTCGTACTCGCACCCACGTGGACTGACCTTGTACGGCCCGATGAGAATGGACCATGTTCCATCGACAATGGGACCGGCGACGTACGCGGGCGTGGCCCAGGTCTCCGCGACAGTGAACGCGTCTTTGTGGCTGCCGCTCCAGCCGCGGAAGCCGTTGGGGTCGAAGAGGCCAATATCGAGGGTGTTGCCATCGCGCAGGCGCGGATCAGACGCGATGCGATGCGAATAGGTATACGCAACGTGGATGGAGCGGACTCCTGATGGAACCGTAAACGGTATCAGCGAGTAACGGCGTTCGTCTGCAATCGCAAAGGCGCCACGTAAGACGATGCTCAACCGTCGCCGCGCAGGCGCGGGTTGCTCAGCTCATCCAGGCCAACGTGCACCATGTACAACGCCAGAAACAGACCGATCAGCATCAGCACCGGCACCGCCCACCACCACCACATGTTCTGCAGCAACGCACCGTACGTCAGCGCCCAGTAAATCATCTGTCCAAGCGTCATTTGTTGCTGTGGTCCCAGACCAAGAATTGACAGGCCCGATTCCGCCAGGATCGCGGCGATGAACGCGTTCACGAAGTTTGCGCCCAGCCACGGCAACAAGTACGGCAGCAACTCGCCCCACACAATTTCCCAACCGGACAATCCAGAAAGGAGCGCGATCTGTACAAACGGACGTTCCTTCAGACTCAGCACCTGCGCTCGGACTGCGCGTGACGGCCATGCCCAGGCGAACAGACCGATGACGATGGCTAGCACCGGGACCGTCACGCTCTTCAACAGTGCCGCCACCAACACCGCGAAAAGTAGCGACGGAACCGAGAGGAACACGTCAATGAGAACGCGTAAGATCCCGTCGACCCTCCCGCCAAAGTAGCCGCTCAAGAGCCCGAGCAATGCACCCAGCGTGGTGCCAATGATGGCGGCCACCAGACCCACCAACATAGAGTTGGGAATTGCCTGGAACAGTTGCGCCAGAACGCTCTGGCCGAGCGTGGTGGTGCCTGCGATCGCCATGCCAGGGGACCCTACGCCAAGTTTCGGCGGGAATGAGCCGGAACGCAGCGGGATTGGACCCGCGAGAAAACCACCGATGAGGCAGACTGCCAGCAGGACCAGGAAGAAGCCGAGACCAAGCACGAATTTGGGGTTATGCAGCAATACCTGCCATGCGCTGCGGGTGGCGACGGTTTCCGGAGCCGGTACGCCGGCGAGCTCCTGGATAGGAACGCTGACCGCCATCCTCAGGATCTCCCGGCTGTGCCGAACCGTATCCGTGGATCGATCAACGGATAGAGCAGGTCGATGATCAAATTCACGCTTGCTACCGACACGACGATGAGCAGGATGGCGCCCTGGATGACCGGATAATCCAGCGTTTTGATGCTGCTGAAAATCAAATAACCGACGCCTGGATAGCCGAAGATGGTCTCTGTCACGAGGGCTCCGCCAACGATCTGGCCTAGCGACAACGCAAGGCCGGTGACTTGCGGAAGCAGCGCATTCCGGAAAGCGTATGCCCAGAAGATGCGCGGCGCTGGCAGGCCTTTGGCCTCCGCCCAGGTGATGTAGTCCTCGCCTTTGACGGTGACGATCAGGCTGCGCATGCTCAGGAACCACCAGCCGAGCGAGACCAGCACGATACTCAAAGCGGGTAGCGCGGCATGGCGCAGTACGTCAACTGCGAACTGCGGCGTCAGCTCGATGTGGCTGCCGGCGGAGTACGCACCGGTTATCGGAAAGATCGGCCACAGAAACGCGAGCAAGAATAGCAGAATAATCGCAAGGATGTAGTACGGGATGGTGTAAAGCACCAGCGCGATCGGCACCAATGCTTGCAGCGGACGTGAACGTCCGCCAGCCCAGCCGACCACGCCGCCGATGACCGAACCGAAGATCCAGCTGATAATTGTGGTTACGATCAGCAGCCCAAGCGACCAGGGAAGAGCCTGTTTGATGAGATCGCCGACGGTCGTCGGAAAGCTGGCGATGGAGTAGCCCAGGTCCCCCTGCGAGATCTGGCGGACGTATGCGAAGTACTGTTCGAGCAGCGGTTTATCCAGACCGAAGCGGCTGTTGTACTCGTCGACCAAGGCCTTGCTATTGAAATTGACGCCTACGTTTGCGAGTTTTGCGGACAGGGCGCCAAGTGTGTTGCCCGGAACCATGCGCGGCACGAAGAAGACGACGGTCACCGAAATGATGACCGTCGCCGCAAAGATGATCAGGCGTTCAACGAGATGACGCCAGTACGCTCCCATCGAAGATTGTTGCTAGCCGGCCGGTTTGATGCCGGGCACCCAGCCGCCGCCGGTCTTGGGATAACCAGTGAGGACCAGGTCGAATGTTGCCCACCAGCTGACTGGCATGTTCCAGGCGTTGTCAGCGGATGGCCAGTTTTGCCAGTACGTGGAGTTGAACGGAACCAGTGCCGGCGCCTGCGTCAACGGTACGACCGGTAGGTCACGCAGCCAGATGGACATCGCGTCGTGATACAGCCCTTTGAGCGTGCCCACGTCTGACGGGTCGGTCTGGATCATCTTGTTGACGATGGCATCGAAATCGGTATTTTGATACCGGTAGGAGTCCATCTCGTAGAACGGGGCTGGCTGGCCGAGTGGGACGTAGTGCTTGCTGTTGAACAGGTCCAGGTTCTCGGTGATGTAGCCCGGGCAGAACGCGTTCATCGCGACGTCGTAGTCGCCCCGCAACAGCGTGTCGTTCAGCACGCCGCCGGTGAGCGGTGAGACGTTGACGTTGAAGCCGGCTGTCCGCAGCTGGTCGGAGACCACCTGCATCACCTTCATGTCCTCGTTGTTCTCGGAGTTGACGACGTATTTGAGCGTGATGTCGCCGGGATTCACGCCAGCCTGACTCAGCAAGCTGCTGGTCTGATCCGGGTTGAACTGATCCGAGGGATACTGCGCGCGCAGATCGCTAATGGCGTCGAAGTAGGGCTGGTTGGCGTCGTAGAACGGCCAGATGCCCCACGTCGGCACGGTCGCGCCTTCGTACGCGAGCTGGACCAGCGCGTTGCGGTCGATCGCATACGAGATCGCCCAGCGGACCTGCGGATTGTCCAGCGGTGGATGCGCATTCTGGACCATCAAGGCGCGCGGGCACGGGTCGAGCCACGCGTACGGCGGACTGTTCTGCCAGGCGCTGACGTTTGCATTTCGCTGCGTGACGTTCAGGAAGCTGCCCAGACCGAGGATGCCGATGTTCGGGGTATCCAGGTCGTTGTTCGCCAGAGCCAGCGCGGCGGTTGTCTCACTGCCCTGGTAGACGAACTGCACCTCCTTCGGCGCTGGCAACACACCGAATACCTTGTTGCCCCACCAGTTGTCGTTTCTCACGTATGTGAACGACGTGGAGGTGGCGTCCTGCAGCGTGTATGGGCCGGTGCCGATTGGCGGCGAGGCCTTGAAGGTCAGCGGATCCTTGCCCTGCCAGATGTGCTTGGGCAGGATGGTGATGCCGCCCCAGATGCCGACTGCGGGGAACGCCTCGCGAATCAGGTGGAAGTGGGGGTTGGGCATCTTCAGGTGGAACCGCACGTCGAGGTTGTCGAGTTTCTCGACAGTGTCGACGTTGTCGTTCACGTTGGATGCCCACGTCATACCTGGATTGTTCTTCAACAGGTCGTACGTGAAGGTGACGTCATCCGCATTGAAGGGTTGACCGTCACTCCAGGTGACGCCATCGCGCAGCTTCACGTCGAGCGCGGTGAAATCAGCGTTGTACTTGTAGTTCTCAGCCAACCAGGGGATGAACTCGCCCGTCTGCAGGTTGTAGTAGAAGAAGTATTCGTACACCAGCTGGTGAATGCCGGTATCCGAACGACTGACACTTGGGTTATAGATATTCAGGTTCGTCGGGTCCTGGACCTGGTTGCCGTTGGCGATGCGCAAAATGCTCGAACGATCAGGCGTCTGATTATCTGGCGCAGCGGACGCGGCCGGTACCAGTGTCAACAGCAGTGCCAGCGTGGCAACGATTGCCCGCCATCGATATGAAATCATCCGTGCTCCATCCCTTCCAATCACGCAGTTGGTTGTGGATACCGATCGATCAGCGCTTGGGTCAACTCCTCCTCCTCATCCTCCTCTTCAAAGCCCGGGAGGTCATGCCCATCTCCCCAGGCGTGATCCGGATCTGGCTCTGGAATTGAGTCGATCAGCAACTTCGTGTAGGCATGCTGGGGCTGCTCGATGACTGCTTCAGGCGGACCAGCTTCGACCACCTCGCCGCGATACAGCACGATGATGCGATCGCTGATCTGGTACGCCGTCGTCAGGTCGTGCGTAATGTAGATCAACGAAATACCAAACTCGTGCTTGAGCTGGAGAAGATTGCTCAGGACGGTCGCACGCAGCGATGCATCGATCATTGAGACCGGTTCGTCGGCAACGATCACGCGCGGACGCAGCAAGAGCGTCCGCGCGACCATGACGCGCTGCCGCTGGCCGCCGCTCAATTGATGCGGATACCGTCCAAGCGTTTCGTCAGGCGCAAGTCCAACGGCGATCAGCGCCTGCTCGATCATCGATTGCGCCTGTGCCGCGGAGCTGGCAATGCGGAACTTCCGCAACGGTGTGGTTAGAACATGGTCAACCTTGTAAAACGTGTTGTACACGCCGAACGGATCTTGCAGAATCGCCTGAACCTCGCGACGATATTCGCGCCATTTACCACCTGAAAGACGACGAAGGTCATTCCCTTTATAGAGAACTTCGCCTGATGTTGGCGTATCCAGGCCGAGCGCAATCCGCGCCATCGTGGTTTTGCCACTTCCGCTTTCACCAACGATCGCGGTGATGCTCGGATTATCGGCTTCGATCGAAAGTGAGAAGTCCTTCAACGCCAGTACCTGGCGCTGATCGAACAGGTTGCCGCCTCCGCCGAACCCGCGACTGACATTGCGCAGCTCGAGCAGCGCCTCGCTCATGTGCTGGCGACGCCAACACTCACGCGGTGGCGCAACGTGGGCAGGCTCTCCATCAACTGGCGCGTGTACGCGTGTTGGGGCCGCGCGAAAACGTCGCGTACATCGCCAACCTCCACCAGCCGCCCACTTCGCATCACTGCGACCCGCTGCGCGAACTGGGCCATCAGGCCCATGTCATGGCCGATCAGGATGACGGCCGCGCCAATCTGGTCCTGGACTTTGCGAAGCGTCTGGATGACACGCCGCTGCACCACCACGTCGAGGGCGCTGGTGGGCTCGTCCGCGATGATCACGCGCGGCTGCAAGCTGATCGCAATCGCGATGCAGACGCGCTGCTTCATGCCCCCGCTGAGCTGGTGGGGAAACAGGTCTGCAACTTCCGGTTTGAGGTTTACGGACTTGAGGAGTTGCTGCACACGATCGCTTGCATCGTGTCGTGAAAGGCGCAGCCCATGGGCAGAGAGGCCGTCCACCATTTGATCCCGAACGCGCATCACAGGGTTGAGTGAATTCATGGCGCCCTGCGTAACCAGCGCGATATCTGCAAGGCGAATGCTGCGCATCTGGTCTTGTGTCGAAGCCAGTAGGTCGACGCCCTCGAGCAGTGCAGTGCCGCTCTCGATGCGCCCTGGCGGCTTGATGAGTCGCATCAGCGCCAGCGCGATGGTGGATTTACCCGATCCCGACTCGCCGATCAGTCCCAGGCGCTCTCCTGGGTGCAGATCGAAGCTCACGCCGTCGACGGCCATGAACGGGCCATGTCGGGTAGGAAAGCTGACTCGGAGATCAGAGACCTCGAGAACCCGCCCATTGCTGCTCGAGCCTAAGGCCACCTCGTCCGACACAGCGCGCGGCTAGTAGAGCACTCGGCCGGGCTACGGTCAAGTGCGCCAGGACGGAACCGTGTAGCCTCAGGAGCCGTATGGCAACGTACGTACTGGTCCATGGCTCCTATCAGGGTGGCTGGATCTGGAAAACGGTGGGCAATCGCCTCGTCGATGCGGGGCATCGCGTGTATCGCCCCACGCTCGACGGCTCGGCTGAGCGACGCCGCAATGCGCGGCCCGAGCTGACACTTGCGGACCAGGGCCAGGAGTTGGCCGATCTTCTCTTCTTCGAGGACCTGCAGGACGCCGTCATGGTAGGCACCAGCATGGGCGGCATGGTGGTCGCCTCCGCGGCGGAATTGACTCCAGAGCGCATCAAACGCCTGGTCTTCATCGACGCGTTGGTGCCGGTACCGGGTGAGTCCGTGCCAACGATCAACAGTCGTTCACCACACGATCGCACAAAGGTGATGTACGGTCCGGAGCCCGCCAACGCGCGTGGACAGGTATTCAATGACCTGCCGGCCGACGTCGAGGACTGGGCGCTTGCGCGCTATACGCGGCAGCCAATTGCGCCTACAGACGATCCGGTTGACCTTCGCAAGTTCTGGTCACTGCCATGGCAGGTGGACGTGTTGCGATGCACCAAGAGCTCCGCGCCGCCTGAGGCGCACCAGCGGCGGACCGCCGAGCGGCTGAACGGAGCGTATTCAGAGCTTGCCGCCGGCCATTATCCGATGCTGTCGCACCCCGATGAGGTGACGGCGTACCTCCTGGCGCGGACCTAACGCGTTCTGCTGCCGCTCCTGGTGATATTCGTCTCTTCGAGGTGAGGTGATTTGTTTCTCTGCGCGGCGTGTAGCAAATCGACACTACACGGCACGAGCGCTCTATGCAGTTACAGGGGAACACCAGAAGGGAATTCCGTCATGGATCTCGGCGGTTGAGTTCAGCGGGACTCTCGGGCGCAAATGCGCAACGCGGTGGCTGCTTCCAGATAATCCAGTGGTCCCAAACATGGGCGGTTCAGCAGCTTTGCCGCGCGCTCCAGTCGGTTATGCACGGTGTTCAGGTGGACGCCCATGCGTTCGGCGGTAAGGCGTGCGTTCAGGCTACTGTCGACGTACATCAGGAGTGTGTCGGCCACCGGACCTGGCCGCAATGCGCCGAGGTACTGCACGGCCAGCTGTCGTGCAACCGAGTCCGCGCTGAATTCCAGGTAGCGCAGCGGTCCCAATCGAGAGAGGTCGATGCAGGGTTCTGCGTCCGACGCAAAACGGATGGCGCGAACCGCTTCCCAGTAGCCTCGCGGAACTTCGCCGATGCCGCGGCACACGGTGCTGATGCCCGCGCGCATACCACTTCTGGAGACTCGGCTGAACACGGCGTCGGCGTCTGCCTCGCGTAGGACGGATACGACTTCCTCACGTCGGGCGACCACGAACCGGAAGCTGGTGACCGAGAACGCCGCACGCGCCAATTCCGCGGCAAGCGCCTGATTGGTGCCCTGAGTCGCGACGAGCACCGCGACCATATAGTGCGCATCTGGTTCGAAACCGACCGATGCCGCCAGCAAGGCAGCATCTGGACGGCTGGCGTAGCGACCCTCCAGCAAATCGTCCAGCATTTCGCGGCGAACCAGCTCGGTACGGCCTGCGCTGAGCGACTGCCGCGACCGATACGCTTCGCCAAGCTCCGCGCCGACGGCGTCCATGTATTCGACCAGGCGTGTGGTGACCGAGAGCACTGTCCCGGCAGGGGTATTCCAACCCGAGCCAAGCTGACGGATCCGCTGATTGAGCACGCGGTGTCCCACGCGCAGACCTTCGATCAGCGCAGGCAGCGGAAATGCATCGTCGGCCCGGCGCTCTGCCACCTCGCGAACGAATGCGAGCTCCGTCGCCGTCGCCGCACGCCCCAAACGTGCACTGCGGAGAAAGGCGCAGACGTGCTGAACGCAGAACATCTCGAACCGCGCGCGAAACTCCCTGTCATGCGTGCTTGCAAGCCGAATAGGCTCAACCTCGCGAATGATGGCGACGGCCATGGCCGAGCCAATCTCCGCGTGGCGCGCCTCCAACGCGTCAAGCAACGCAGCTTGTGGATCGATCACAACTTTTCGGCTCTCCAATTGGCCCGATTCCCCAGTGCGGTTGTCGTTCGCGCCCAACATACTCGGTTGGCGAAGGGAGTGTTGGAAATGGCGAATTACGTACTCGTGTACAAGGGCGGCGGCGGAATGGCGAACGACGAGGCAGCCCGGCAAAAGGTCATGGAGGCCTGGGGCCGCTGGTTTGGGAGCCTCGGCAACAACCTGGTGGATGGCGGTAACCCGTTTGGTCCGTCCGCGGCGATTAGCCCAAACGGCTCGATAGGGAGTGCCAGTGCCGGCCTCACCGGCTACTCGATCATCAAGGGCGACAGCCTGCAAGCTGCCACGGAAGCGGCCAAAGGCTGTCCTGTGCTGACCGACGGCGGCAGCGTCGAGGTCTACGAGACGTTCCCTGTGATGTGACGGCCACACGCGGTCATGCCGTTCAATAGGCGGCATGACCGTATCTGCCGACGATCTTCAAGCGATCAAAGACTTCGCCAAGGGGACAACCCGCTCCGTACTGGTCACACGCCGCAAGGATGGTGGGCTGCAATCCTCCCCGATGGCCTGCACGGCCGACGATGACGGCACCATCCTGACTGCCACCCGCGCGCAGAACGCCAAGACCAAGAACCTGGTCCGCGACGGGCGCATCACGATGTGCCTGTTCACGGATCAGTGGCCTGGCCCGTGGATGCATGTCGAGGGCGAAGTCGAAATCGAGCGATTGCCCAACGCGATGCCACTGCTGGCGGCGTATTACGCGCGGCGCGGTCAGGACACGAGCACCGAAGAGTTCCGCCAGCGCATGCTGAACGAAAACCGCGTGCTCATACGCGTGAAGCCTCAGCGCGTCGTTCGACCGCATGCCTGATGCACTAAGGCCCTCCGCGGAGGACGCCCTGCGCGCGTGGGCGGCACGCGTTCGCGCCAATCGCGACCAGGTTGAACAGTTCAAGGAAGCCAATCCGAGCGACTTCTACGCGCCGGTCGCCGGCATGTTCCGCGCCGATCCGAGACGCCGCGACGAGCCGACTCTCGAGGCCCTGCGCTCGCTTATTAACGAAACCGACTCGGTCCTGGATATCGGCGCCGGCGGCGGTCGCTACGCATTGCCGCTCGCGCTCGAATGCCGCGAGGTCGTCGCGATCGAGCCCTCAGGCGGCATGCGCCGCGTGCTGCAAGAGGGTATGGCCGAGCATGGCATCACCAACATCCGGTCGGTCGACGTGCGCTGGCCGGATGGCGCCACGGAAATCCAGGGTGATGTCGCGCTGATCTCACATCTCGGCTACGACGTGGAGGACATCGGCCCGTTTCTCGACGCCATGGAGCATGCCGCGCGGCGGCTCTGTATCGCCGTGCTGCTCAGCCAGCCGCCACCCACGGAGGCGGACCGCCTGTGGCCGTTCGTCCACGGCGTGGAGCGGGCCGCACTGCCATCCTTGCCGGAGTTCTTGACGCTGCTACTCGCGCGCGGCCGCCTGTTCGAGGTGCAGCTCGTGGACCGAATGCCACAGTCCTTCGAGCAGCCCGATCAGCCCCTCACGTTTTTGCGCCAGCAGCTCTGGACTGCGCCCGGCTCCGACAAGGATCGCACGCTCGAGCGCGTCTACCGCGAACGGCTCCAGGAGCGCGATGGGCGTTTCGCGCTCTCATGGGAGCCGGTCTATGTGGGCATCGTCACGTGGCGGCCACTCTAGTTTATCGAGGTCCAGGAGCCTTCCTGCGATTGAGTTCCTTCTGCATGTGAGCGCCTGGGCCAACGCTGCCGACCTTCTCTGCGCAGAGAATCCTTCTCTTTCAAAGAGAAACAGAAATTGGGTAGGTCACCTGTAGGCGGCGCGGCGTTCCTGCATTGAGTGAACAAACTCTGCGAGTGGCTGGGCGCCGAGGTCGCCCTGGCGCCGCTCGCGCACGCTAACAGTTCCGGCCTGCTGATCGCGATCGCCGACCACCAGCATGTACGGCACCTGCTGAGCCTGCGCGTCGCGGATTTTCGCCTGCATTTTCTCACGCCGTCGGTCCACGTCCACGCGGAAGCCAGATCGCCTCAACTCTGAAGCCACTGACAGCGCGTAGTCCACGTGACGGTCGGCGATTGGCACGATCACGGCCTGCACCGGTGCGAGCCACAGGGGAAATGCGCCGGCGTATTTCTCGATGAGATACGCGATCATCCGCACCAGCGTGCCAATGACACCCCGGTGGATCATCACCGGCCGGTGGAATTGGCCGTCCTCGCCCACGTACTCCAGTTGAAACTGGCTTGGCAGGTGAAAGTCCACCTGGATGGTGCTGATGGTCTCGCTGTGGCCAAGCGGGTCGCGCAGCTGGATGTCGATCTTGGGCCCGTAGAAGGCGGCTTCTCCCGGAGCCACAACGTAGTCGAGCGACAGGCGAGCCATTGCGTCCTTTAGATATTGCTCACCGCGGTCCCACATCTCCGGATTGTCGACGTACTTCTCCTTATCGGAAGGGTCCCATAGGGACAGTCGGTACCAGTGATCCGCGATGCCGAGCACGCTGTACACGTGCTCGATCAGCTCCACCACTCCGACGATTTCGTCCTGGATCTGGTCGGGCGTGCAGAAGATGTGCGCATCGTTCAGATCCATGCGGCGCGTGCGGCTGAGTCCGCTCAGCTCGCCGGATTTTTCATAGCGCCACATCGTTCCGAACTCGGCAATCCGCATCGGCAGCTCGCGGTAGCTGCGCTTCTCGTGGCGATAGACCTGGATGTGGTGTGGACAGTTCATCGGCCGCAACACAAGCTGTTCCTCGCCGTCTTCCATGACCGGGAACATGACGTCTTTGTAGTGGTCCCAATGGCCGGAGACCTTGTACATCTCCACCTTGGCCACGTCCGGGGTGATCACATGCTGATAGCCACGCTCCAGCTCCAGGTCCGTTACCCAGCGTTCGAGCTCGCGGCGGATCGTGGCGCCTTTCGGCAACCACAATGGCAGGCCAGGTCCCACCAGGTCCGAAAACGTGAACAGGTCCAGCTCTTTGCCAATGCGCCGGTGGTCGCGCCGTTTCGCGTCTTCGACCTGCTCCAGGTAATGCTCGAGCTGTTCCTGGGTCTGCCATGCCGTGCCGTAGATGCGTTGCAACATTGGACGGTGTTCGTCACCCCGCCAGTAGGCGCCGGCAACCGTCGTCAGTTTGAATGCGCCGAGTCCTGCGGAGTTCGGAATATGTGGACCTCGACACAGGTCCACCCAGTCGGAGCCGGTCCAGTAGACGCTGATTGACTCATCCTCGGACAGTGCCTCGATGATTTCGCGCTTGTACGGATTGTCGTCGCGCGAGGAATAGTGCTCCAGCGCTTGCTGCTTACTCCATTCCTCACGTTTGAACGGCTCCTCCGCGGCGATGATTTCGCGCATGGCCGCTTCGATGCGCGGCAGGTCGTCCTCACCGAGTTTCGACGGAACGTCGATGTCGTAATAGAAGCCGTTTTCGATGACGGGGCCGATGCCGAGCTTGCTGCCCGGATACAACCGCTGCACGGCTTTGGCCAGCACGTGCGCGGCCGAATGGCGCATCACGTCAAGTTCGGATCCGGAAATGTCCTTTCCGTCGTGACTCATTTGGATGGAACCTCCTTCGTGATGGCACTCTCCATCTTGGGGCGAGGAGGCCTCTCGCGGTTCCACCCAAGTTCGCATCGTGCCCGCTGGAAAGGGCGACGCGCTCTCTTGTTGCGCCGGTAACGGTGCGCGACCGTGGCAGGCTACTCGAGCGTTCTCTTAAAACGCTGTTCGCTGCCAGGCTCACCGGTGGTTTTCGTCTGGGCCGCTACCGCGGGTCTTGCACCATCACCCGCTCGCTGCGGCCGGTCCCCAGGCTACTCGTCCGGATCGACGCCTTTGAGTGTGAGTTTGAGAAAACTGTTCTGGTGGGATTCTACAGTTTGCGCGCTGGCTCGCAAGAAGTCGCAGGCGGCGTTGCGCATTTCCGTTGTGAGTCCGTGGCCAGCACCGCCGAATACGCGTAGCACCGCGCTTGCGCCTAGCTGCTGCACGGCCGACTCGAACGCCTGCGCGCGCTGTACTCGCGTGGAACCCTCGATGTTGTCCCACTGGCGCGGCACGTCGGCGGCGTTGGTGTCCTGGCCACCGACGCCTATCCAGATCCCGACCGAATCGAAGCGGGCCGCATCAAACGTGTGGCCGGTGTACTGGTCCATGTCCTGAACGCCATACGGGAAGCGCACGTCGTTTTCGGGCATGGTGTAGGTGCCAGCCGAAAGCGCGGCAATCGCCAGGACGCGGTCGGGCCGGAACTCGGCGAACCGATGCGCGAGCTGTGCTCCGCGCGAGTGGCCGAGGATCAGCACGAGATGGCGCGTCGGTCCGCCGACGAGTTGTGGCAGTTGATCCAGGTAATTGTTCAGTGCCTGGATGAGCACGGGATCCTCGTTTGCCACGACGCTGGGATTGGTCCAGTCGCCGTAGTCGATGGTGGGAGCCACCAGCAGCCAGCCGTTGCGATCGGCCTGTTCGATCAGCTCTCGGGCGAAGTCTGGACCGTTGCCGCCCATGCCATGCAGGGCGAGCAGGACCTGCAGCGGCTTGGTGCTCGTGGGCGTTTGGGGTGCGCGGACGTAGATGCCGCGGATCGGAGTGCCTGCTAACGGATCGACCACGCTGTCGGCGGGATCGGCGGTTGCCTGCGCTCCAACGAGCCACAGACACAGCGCTGCCATCAGCAATGGCAGACCGATCCGAGTGACCGTGCGGGGCATCGCGAGCGGCCGCCAGTATAAGCACCCGCGGATTGCGCGCGTTCAACCTGCCGGCAGTTCCGACCCGAGTTTTAAGTTCCTCCTGGGTTCACTTTGGCCAACGGGGCTGGTGCTCCGGGGCGTACGCAGCCGAGCGCCATACGCAGAAGGCGCGAAGCTTTCTACTTGAGAAAACCCGTCTCGGAGAGAACCAGAACCCAGAGGGAACTAGCTAGCTGGCGAAGGCGCTGCTGTAGAAGCGCAGGTAGTCGGGGACGTGTTCGATCCAGTACTCCGCCTCGTGCGGCCCAGGGAACTCGTGCCAGTCCACCTGGAGGCCTTCAGTCACGAGCGTACTGTGCACGGCCTCGATGTTGGGCAGCCAGATGTCGTCGGTGCCGACATCGAGCCAGATCTTGAGCCCGTCGAGGCCGGACTCGTGCTCTGCCAGCCAGATCGGATTGTGCTCCCAGAAGTTATCGCCGGTGAGGAACCACAGCGCCGGATCTGGCGTCAGCCGCACAGAAGGGCTGTGCGACCCAACGACGCCGAACACGTCCGGGTGCTGGAATCCCAGGTTCAGGGCTCCAAGCCCGCCCATCGACAGGCCGCCGACGGCTCGATCTGAGGGCCGCGTCAAGGTGCGATAGCGCTGGTCGATGATGCCCACAACGTCCTCAGTGACGTAATCGCCCCAACGCGGGCCATTGTCCCAGTTAGCCCAATACGTGGATTCGCCATCGTCGGGCATCACCACGATCATCGGTTGCACTTCATCCGCCACGATCATGCGATCAATCTGCTCTGGCAGGAACGAATCGGACCATTCGGTGTAGTTGCCGCCCGCGCCGTGGAGCATATAGAGCACCGGGTAGCGGCGCCGCGGCGAGCTGAGATAGTCGGGCGGGAGGTAGACCCGATACTTGAAGGCCTCACCGATGATGGGACTATCGAAGATGTCATCCATCAGGAAGCCCTGGAGCGGCTCAGAGGCGAGCACCGGCGTTCCCGTGAGCGCGGGGGTTGGCGTGGCTGTCGGCAGCAGTGGCTTGGGCGCTTCGGTAGGCAGCACCCGGATGCCCGCGGCCTGGTAGTTTTCATCGTCGACGACGATGGGAGTTGCGGTGGCTGGCGGCAGCGTTGGCCGCGGCGTCAACAGGTTGGCGGGCTTCAGCGAGACGGTCGGTTCAGCAGTGGGCTCCGCCACGGGAACAGGCGCGCACGCGGCGGCGAGCCAGACAACGCACAGTGCCCAGACGAGAAGATGCGACCGCAAGGCCTGGCCCATCACGAATCATATGCTTCAAACGCTGTGGCGACCAGCAATCCGGCCGCGATATACTCGGGCTTACCCGGGCGCGTAGCTCAGCTGGTTAGAGTACCGCTTCGACATAGCGGGGGTCGTAGGTTCGACTCCTACCGCGCCCACCTCAGTAGATGCGCTGTTGCAGGCCTGAGGGCTTGACCAGGGTGATCTGGCCTTTGTCATAGCGAATCAGGCCCTGGCGCTCGAATGAGCCGAGCCACTTGTTGATGCTTTCTCGCGTGGCACCCACCAGGGAGGCCAGCTCGGACTGCTTCATCCGATCGGGAATGACCGCGCCAGCGGCCGGCAAGGCGCCATCGGTGCCGCCAGCAAGTTCGAGCAGGGTGCGCGCAAGCCGAGCGGGCACGTCGAGGAAGGTCGCGTCCTGAATCAGCTCGGCGTTGCGCCGCAGGTAACTGCTGACGGTCGCCAGCAGCTTGGTGCCGACGGTCGGGTGGTCGGCCAGAAACTGGCGGAATGCATCACGCTGCAGCACGAGCAAGACGCTGGCTTCAGTCGCCACGGCGTCGGCTGAACGGGGCTCGTCATCGAGGAGCGCGAGCTCGCCGTGGAAGTCGCCGGGGCCGAGCCGCCGCAGGATCAGCTCTTTCCCTTCAGGCGAAGTCAGCGCGATCTTCACGCGGCCGGTAGCAAGGACGTAAAAGGCGGTCCCGGCATCGCCGCGCAAGTAGATGACCTCGTCGCGGGCGTAGGCACGGGGTCGCATGAGCGCCGCCAGTCCGATCAGCTCGGCCGACGACAGGTCGGCAAACAGCCCAACCCGTGCCAGGAGCTCAGGGTCTGCGCGTACGGGCTGTGCCGGGGAGCGCCGCATGCCGCCGCGCGTGGAGTCGCTGTGTGTGATCGAACCGGACATAAGCTCTCTTCTCCGATGGTCGAGGCTACGACACCCTGGCCATCACTACCATCCGCAATTTCACCTATCTCAACCCGAATGCAACCAACGCATTGTAGGGCGCTGCTACTATGGGGCGCGCCCGCCCGCCTGTCTGACCCCTGGAGGATGCATGGTTCGGTTGCTCTCGGTTGCGTTGTTGAAGAGGACGCTGCTGGCGATGGTGCTGCTGCTTTCGGGTGTCGCGCCGGGCGCCGCACCGCTCGCGGCAACGCCTGCCATCGCCCAAACTGAGCCAGGCGTCACCATTTCAGGGACCGCCCAGTGCCCCAGCGACGACGGAGTGCAAGCGCTTCCCTTCGCCACCGTACAGTTGCTCAGCGGATCCGCAGAGGTTGCGCGCACTACTGCTGACGGCAATGCCAATTTCACGTTCACTGGCGCAGCTCAGGGAGCGCTCTACCAACTGCGCTACACGTCCAACTCCGATTCCCAGCCGCAGCTCAGTTGCGGTACGACGGCCGACACCACCGACGGCGTGATTCTGCCGCCGCCACCACCCTGCTCCGACCAGAGCTGGGATCGGGCGGCCGCGTTGGATCCGCGTGGCGTCACTGTCAGCGACACCATTTGCAAAGCCAATCAGTCCATCTGGCGGAAAGTCGCGGTCCAGCCAGGACAGCAAATTTCCATACTTGTTAACAACGCGGGGCCGCATACGCGTGTGGCGTTGTTCAAGGACCTGCGCCAGGACCTGCAGACGTTGCTGTCGAGTCCGAACCAGGTGGACCTGCAGCAGCTCGACGCCTCAATGAACGGCACGGCGAGCAGTCCGTGGAACAGCAGCCCGTGGAACAGCAGTCCCTGGAACAGTAGCCCCTGGAATAGCAGCCCATGGAACAGCAGCCCCTGGAACAGTAGCCCGTGGAATAGCAGCCCCTGGAATAGCAGTCCCTTCGATACGACACAGCTATGCCAGGCCCTGGGCCTCTCAGTCTCGTCGGACACGTGTGCAGGTGGCTATCTCACCGTGCAAATCCAGGACCTGCTGGCGTGGTCGGCAAATGGACAGATCACGCGCAATACCTTTGATTTGTCGGGCGACTTTTACATCCGCATCTACAACGACGACGCATCATTCGACACTGGTCGGACGATGACACTTCTCGCCACGGTCATTGGTACGTGCGGCGTGCCGCCGCAGTCGGGAGTGGCGCCGGTGCTGAAGAAGACGGCGTCTTCCTCGCTTCTTTCACCTACCAGCACCAGTTTGCCTGGTGGCAAGAAGACCCTGATTATCACCGATACCGCTCGGCTGGTTGGGCCCAACGGCAAGCCCCTCACCGACGCGAGCAACGCGACGCTGCTCTCCAGCTTTCGGACGACGGTGAACAACTTCGCGAATCACTCCGCTGTCCAAGGCCTGGTGGTCGATCTGGCAACGGACGGCGGTTTACAAGCGGATTATGCGCAATGGGATACACCGCCGTTCCCGAGCTGTCCCGCAGCGGCAAACGTCGTAGCTTCAGCGTTGCACGACCTGATCGATGCCTATCGAGTTCAATCCGGTCCTGCGTTCCAGTACGTGACGATTCTCGGTGGACACACCGTCGTGCCTTATCACCTGACGACGGATACTGCCGAGCTGGAGCGCGAAAACGGCTACAACCCGGGCCTGATCGATACCAGCAAGAGTGCCGCCTCACTCGCGAATGCCTACGTCATGACGGACGGCTACTACGTGAGTTTCAAGCCCGCGACGCGGCTCGAAAGTGACGTGAGCCTGCCCGATGCCAACATGGCCGTTGGTCGCATCGTCGAATTCCCAGTTGATATTCAAAACGTGCTGCAGGACTTCATCGACAACAATGGCGTGGCACATCCGACGTCCGCGCTTGTGACCGGCTATACGTTCTTTACGGACCTCGCGAAGTTCGAAGTCAATCAACTCTCGTCCGCCGGCGTGAATACGGATTCGCTGATCAGCGATACGTGGACGGCCTCCGATCTGCGCGGCAAGCTCTTCGGCGCCGCCACGCCCGGTATCGTCGCCGTCAACTGGCATGCGGAATCCAATCAGGCGGTCGCCGCTGACTACGCGACGGCGCATCCCACGACCATCTCCACCAGCGAGATCGCTGGATTACCCACGACCGACACGCGCTTCAAGAACACACTGGTCGTTTCGATCGGCTGCCACATGGCGTACCCGTTGATCGACGGCGACGTCATTCCGAATCCAACGGCGCCGCCGCAATTCGTGACCGATCAGCGCGCCTTCACCGAGACGTTCCAGAACCGCGGCGCAATGGTGCTGGGAAACTCCGGGTTCGGTTACGGCGATACGGATTTCATCGGGTATAGCGAGGAATTGCTGGCGCTGGTCACCCAGGAGCTTACGGATGGGGCGCCCTCGACGGTGCCGGTCGGCATGGCTCTCACGAACGCCAAGCGCAAGTACATCCAGAATTCGGGCGCGACTACTGGCGTCGATAAAAAGAGTCTCGAAGAGCTGACGTTTTACGGACCGCCTATGTGGAGCATCGGTCTGCCAACGCGCGTTGCCAAGCCGGGACCAAATACGCAGCCAGTCAATCCACAGGTCGCGGACGAGAGCCATTCGCTCTCCGCAGACACCGTGGCGCCGAACTATACATTGACACAGCACACGCTCGAAACCGGCGACGTTTCGTCCACTTACTATGAGGCCGATCACCAGTCAACGGACCAGGCCGCTGGAAAGCAAGAGGTCCCGTACCGAGCGACGCTCCCGTTCAAGGGTTTCGACATCTCGTCGCAAAGTGCTGGTACGGCGCGTGGAGTTGCGCTCATCGGCGCTGACTATGTCGATCACCCGAATTCAACGGTGACTGTGGATCTACCCGCGACGGAGGTGAGCGGCGCCCGCCCACCCTGGCCGACGCAGGGTTTCTGGCCGTTTCAGACATTCAGCTTGAACGAGCTGGCGGGTCAGGAGCTGGTGACGACACCGATCCAGTGGCAATCGTCGGATGGGATTACTGGCACCACACGCCAGTACGATGACTCGGCGACCAAGCTGCGTGTGTATTACTCAAATCTCACCAACGGAGCCGCATTCGCCGGACCTGCAACGATCAACGACGTCAAACTGTCACCGAACGGAGCGCTCCTCCACGTGGATATCACGGTGAGCGGTTCGTCGGCCGCGGATATCTTCGACGTCCTGGTGAACTACACGGTTCCGCCAACACCCGGCGGTACTGGCCACTGGAAGACCTGTAGTCTGGTGTCATCCAGAGCGGACGGTCCAACAACCACCGCTTCGTGCGCGAATGCGTTCTTCCTCAACAGTTCCTCCGCGCCAGGAAGTCTGGTACGTCACTATTTCGGCGACATTGATCCGAGCGCGTTCCCGGGCGCCACAGCCGCCGACCTCCAGCTCGCAATTCAGGCCGTGACCGGCACGGGTCTTGTTAGCTCGCGCAACAATGACGGGCGCTATTTCAGCCTCGTGACTCAGACCGCGACCATCGGCAATCCGAAGGCCCGCACATCCGTCACGATTAGCACGCTGCCGAGTCCGATCACCTATGGACTCAACGCCACATTCTCCGCCACGCTAAATTCAAATCGCGCGAATTGCTCCGCTAGCGGCCAACCGCTCACCTTCAATATCGGCTCGCAAGTGCAGACGGTCAATACAAACGCGGGCGGAACTGCCAGCGCAACGTTCAACGTACAAGAGGTGCCCGCCAACTATGCGTTGATTGTGACGTTTGCCGAGAACGCAAGCTGTCTCGGCAGCAGCGCACTCCAAACACCCGCCACCGTTAACAAGGAAGCGACGAACCTTCGTTTTGGTGCCACGCCGTATCTGGCGATTCTCACCGATGCCAATGGCACGCCAATGCGCGAGCGGTTCGTCTACTTCACATTCTCAGGCACGAGCTCCAGCGGAGCGGCCGTCAACGCCACGCGCGCTGTAGAAACCAATGCGAATGGCCTGGCGGAATTGCGCGGCATGTCCGTGCCTGCGGGTACGTACAACGTGCGGGTAACGTTCCCCGGCACGATCCCGACCGCTGGTGGTGGCACGATCAACCTGACCGATCCGTACTATCTTGCGTCCAGCGCGACCACAACGGTCACAGCGGACCGGACCCCACCCACCTGTCTGTTGACCAGCATCAGTTACGACCCCAGCGGTGTGGCGGTGTCGGGGACGATTACCGTCCAGGATCGCGGCAGTGGTTTGGCCAGCGTTACTCCAGCGGAGCTTGGCAACGCGACGTTCTCGGTACCGAGCTATTCCGCTGGAATTACCTCGCCACTCGCGGTGACGATCACGCGACCCAATCTGAGTCAGGCCATGCACGTGGCGCTGGATGTGGCCGATGTGGACGGCAACATGACTCACTGCGTAGGCGATCTCGTGCAGGTTGGCCAGGCGTCGTCATCCCCAACTCAGGAGAGCGCGACGTTGTCGCCGATTGAGACTCAAGCAACGGTGTTCAACGGTACGCCGGGCCTGGAGAACGTCCAGTTCCAGACCGATGAGCGCACACTCGGCGTGACCGGCCTGAATGCTGGAGAAATTCGCCAGCTAGATGTGACGGCTTTCGTGCAAGGCGACAAGGACGAAGACGACAAAGCGCCAGTTGTCGTGGTCACGGCTCAAGGCGATCGGACCGGCTCCACGGTCGTGGTGTTCTCAGGCCAGACGACCTCACACCTTTAGTCGACTCAGTACCGCTTCGGTCCGGGCCAGCTCGCCAGCCTCGCCTACGTCGGCGAGTGTTTGGCGGCTGGCCTCCAGCAGGTTTTGCGCTGACTGGGCGTCGCCGCGCGCGAGCGCAATCTCACCCAGGACACGTTGTGTCATTGCCTCCTGGTGGCGGGCGTTCGCTGCGCGTGCGAATTCGATCGACTTGTCCGCGTAATGTGACGCAGATTCCAATTGCCCCAGGGCCAGATCCGCCGACGCGAGGAATCGATAGATATCTGGCAGATACATCGATCGACCCAGGCTGGAAAACTGTGCCTCGGCTTCCAGCAGGTCGTCGCGACCGTGCTCCAGGTCGCCGGCCTCCACCCGGGCCATGCCGAGACCGGTAAGCGCCAGCGCAATGCACGCCGCATCCTGTATGTCGATGTAGAGGCGGTGGGCGCGCTCGAACGCTGCGATCGCGTTGTGGTAGTCGCCGCGGCTGCGATGAGCTTCGCCAATATTGTTGTAGTCCACGCCGATGTGCCAGACATCCCCGATGCGCTCATGGAGCTTGAGACTGGCCTCCAGCTCCGCGAGACAGTCGTCCCACAATCCCATACGGCCGTACACCGCGCCGAGATTCATGCGCACCGCCGCGATCCCTGCGAGGTCCTCCAGTTGTTCATAGAGGTGCTGGCTGCGCCGGAAATACGTGACCGCCTCCTTCGGGTCGCCGGAGTGCAGCGGGATGTTGCCCAGCTGCTTGAGCCCTTCGGCGAGCACGTCATTGCGGCCCAGCTTCGTTGCCGTTCCCACCGCGCGTGAGAGTGCGTCCTGTGCCTCCTTGTAGCGACCGGTTCGCCAGTACAGCTGGCCGACCTGGAGTCGAATGTGAGCGGACTCGATATCGAGCGCCTGACCCAACCGGTCCAGCGCAGTCTGGAAGGCCGCCGTCGCTTCGGAATACGCGCCCTTTATACGCAGCGCGGTACCAACTTTGCGCTCCAGGCGCGCCTGAATGGAGGAAGCTGGGGATCCAACGCGCCGCTG
The DNA here is from genome assembly GCA_019239775.1 of Chloroflexota bacterium. Lineage (GTDB taxonomy): Bacteria > Chloroflexota > UBA6077 > UBA6077 > CF-72 > CF-72. The sequence goes on along the minus strand of JAFAZN010000048.1, from coordinate 9,105 downwards.
GGCGCTCCGAAAACTGATGATGGCGTCGTCATAACGGCCGACCAGGTGCTGGATATCGCCAATTCGCTCCAGGATGGTTCCCGCGTCCTGCGGTCCATCACCGTCTTGCGCACGCTCCAGGGCGGACGTGTAGTATCTCAACGCTTCTTGATTGGCGAACAGTCCCCGCGCGCGATCGCCCGCGCGGACCAGCCATTGGAGCGCTTTTGGTGTGTGGTCGCTGCGACCATAATGAAATGCCAGTTCGCCGATCAGCTCATCGAGGCGATCGGGATAGAGCACCTCCAGCGCTTCGCCAATGGCACCATGGAATTGGCGCCGCTGCGACTGGAGTTGCGTCTGATACGCAACCTCCTGGATGAGCGCGTGCCTGAACAAGTAAGTGCGTTGCAGGACCGGTTGTGGAACGATCAGTCGCTCCTGTTCCAGCGTGACCAGGTTGCTGACAATTGAGCCGTTCGCTGCGATGCGCTCGACCACCTCTTCTGCAAAGGTACGGCCGCAGACCGCCGCCGGCTGGAGCACGCGCTTTTCGCTGGGCGCGAGCCGATCCAGGTGCGCGGCCAACACCTCCTGGATGGTCGCCGGCAGCCGGACTGCGCGATCGGTTGCCAGCGCCAGGACACCGCCTGTGTCCCGGACCTCTTGGCCTTCGACGAGACCGCGAACCACCTCCTCAATAAAGAACGGGTTTCCGCCAGTACGCGCAAGAACGGTTTGCGCCAGCTCTTCGTCCACCGGTTGTCCAAACGCCAGCTCAACCAGCGAACGCGCGCCCTCCTCCGGTAAGGCCTCAAGGTCGACGTTTTCCGCAGCCCACGGTGTCTGCCAGCCCGGACGGCTGGTCGTAATCACCAGGGAGTAGCTGGCCGGTATGTCGCGGCTTAGCTCCGCCAAGAGCCCCGAACTCGCGGCGTCGGCCCAGTGCAAGTCCTCCGCAACGACCATGGTTGGTTCCTGTGCCGTGTCACGAACGAGGAATCGACGCATCAACGCGAGCACCACACGACGTTTGGACTCGGGATCGAACGTCGCCCGCTCGCCGTAGCCAAGTACGTCCAGCAGAAGTTCCGTCTCACGTGCGTCGGCGCTGGTCTGTGTTCGCTCCAGGAGTTGCTGGATGGTGCCGCGCACCAGCTGCTCGGGTGCACCGGCTGCAACCTGGAGCACACCACGCAAGAGGCGGGCGGCGAGCGCGTACGGCGTTTCCACCTCGAACGAGGCGCATCGCGCGACCACGTGCACCACGCGCGGATCAACGGTCGCTCGGAACTCGCGAAGCAGGCGTGATTTGCCAACGCCCGCCTCGCCCACCACGTGCAAGAGGCGACCATGTCCCGACGCCGCGGTATCCATCGCATTGCGCAGGTGCGCCAACTCGGCTGCGCGACCCACCAGCGGTGTTGGAGTCGCGTCCAGCTCGGTGACCAATCGTCGCACCACGCGAAAGGCGACCTGCGGCTCCGACTTGCCGCGAAGCGTAAGTGGTGGGATCCACTCGAATTCGAATCCGCGCCGGCTGAGCTTCCATGTCGATTCGCTGACCAGGATCCCGCCGGGTGGCGCCGCCGCCTCGAAGCGTTGAGCCGTGTTGACGGTGTCACCAACGACCGTGTACGCGCCTGCGAGTCCGCCAGAGAGCAACCCGGCCACCACCTCGCCGGTGTTGATGCCGATCCGCAGCGCCGAGGCGACCGCGTGCTTGCGCGTAAGCTCGTCGTTCAACTCGGCGAAGGCTGCCTGAAACGCGAGTGCTGCGTTGATTGCGCGTTCTGCATCGTCCTCGTGGGCCACGGGCGCGCCGAACACCGCCATGATCGCGTCGCCGATGTATTTATCGATCGTGCCGCCGAAGCGCTGGATCTGGCGTGACGCCGCCGCGAAATAGGAAGCCAGGAACTGGCGCAGGTCTTCCGGGTCCAGTTGTTCGCCTAGCTGCGTGGACCCCGCGAGGTCCGCGAACAGGATCGTGACCAGGCGCCGGTTTTCGCTGAGGTCGACCAGCGGATCCGTTGCGACCTGCAGCGATGGTCCGCTGACATTGGCGGCTGCCGGCGTACCGCAGTTGGGGCAGAAACGATGCGACGGACGCAGCGCATACCCGCAATTGGCACACTTCCGACCAACTCGGGGCGCGCGCGGCATCGGTGCCGCTGTTATACCTTCCGGTTCTGCTACTAGTCCTCGTTTAGACGTGCCTGGCGTCGCAGCGCAAGCACGAGTTGCAGGCTGGCCACCACACGATCGCGTGTCAGCGACCGCTCAGTTGGCGTAGAGACAATTGGCGTGTACGCGATGTTGCGGCTGACCACAGTGGCGGCGGGCGGCTCGGCGATCACGATTCTGGTGCTCCACTCACGGTTGAACTGCTGCCAACAGTAGGTCCGCGCAGCCGCCGGATCAGTGAGGCGCTTCACAGAGCAAACGTGAACGTCCTCACACGCGCGCGAGTGACGGCCGCCACGCAAGGGGCAGTACCAAAGTACTCCCTGCCTGGAGGAGGCCATTTCCCCTCTAAAGGGGGTGAGGCCCCCTGCCGATAGTCGTTAGCGACGCACTCGGTGTGAAAGAGGACTGTATGACGCGACTTCTTCGAGCTCTGGTCGGATTCGGCGCCCTGGTCGCCATGGTGCTGGTTGCCAGCGGCTGCGCGAGCAGCAGCCCGGCGGCCGCCCCGACGCCCGACCCGTTCGCTGGCCTGGCCGACCGTTCAGACCAGGCGTTCCGGCAGGGTCTCGAGGCCTACGGCCAGGGTCAATACCGCGACGCGCTGACCGACTTCGAGCAGGCCAAGACTCTCAGCCCAAGTAGCGATCCGCTTATCGACCAGATGATCGAGCGCACCAAGTCGGCCATGGCTCCCACGCCGACGGCGGTCCCGCCCACGCCAACTGAAGTGCCGGCCACGCCGACGGCCGTTCCCGTCGCGCTCAGCCAGCAGCAGCCAGACACCGATTTGGGCCAGCGTTACTTCGGCAACGTCAGCCTGGCGGTGGTGCCCGGCAGCAACTCCGACGCACCCGCCGCGACCCAGTTCTTCTTCCAGGACCAGGTTGGCCTGCACATCGACGGCTTGAAGCAGCATCTCCGCCTGCCATTCAGCCTGCGCGTGTTCAACGCCGACTCCAAAGAGCTGGTCGCCTCGGTGAGCTCGGAAGATGCATCCGCGGCGACACCTCAAACTGCACCAACGAGCGCCCCGACGCCAGTGCCAGCTTGGCAGGTCGACCCGCACGATCCGACCGCGACGCCCACCAGCGCCCCCGTCGTGGCCCAGCCATTCCAGGTCGCGCGCTTCTGGGACAGCTACGTCTGGTACCACACGGGCGGCGAGCAGCCAGGCCGCTACCACCTCGAGCTCTACGCGAACGGCGTGCTGACCAATACATTCGATTACTCCGTCGGCACAGTGCCGGTTCCGACGCCCGCGCCGACGCAGGCACCAACCGTGGAACCGACCGCCGCGCCGACGATCGAGGACGTACCGCCGCCACCACCCGTCGTTCCGACGCCGGTTCCGCCGGCGCCGCGCTCGGCCCCGTCGCAGTCGTACACCGCCCCCGAGCAGCCGGCGCCGACGGCCGTTCCGGCGACCCCCACGCCGATCCCAACGCCGGCAACCGCGTACACGACCACTGTCGGTGGTATCGCCTCCGGACTAGACGTTGACTCGGCTACCGGCCGCTTCTATCTCGTCGATTCCACTGGCGTCATCTGGGTCACCGATGCTCCGGCGGGCGCGCAGCGACCCACGCTTGGCACGCCGATCAACATCGGCCAGCGCCAGCCGGTCGACCTCGCCATCGATCAGAGCACCGGCTACCTGTACGTCTCGTCGCACGTCTGCGAGCAGAACGCGCCAGGCTGCATCGTGGCTCTGAATGGGCGCGGCGGCGGCGCCATCCTGCGCAGCATCGCGCTGCCCGGGGCGCCGAGCCAGCTCCGTGTCGACTCCGACCTGGGCCTGCTGTACGTCGCCGTGCCCGATAAGCAAGCGCTGATCCAGGTGGATGTCCGCAGCGGTAACGTCCTGCGAACCATCAGCGGCCTGCCTCAAGTGACGGCGCTGGCGCTCGACTCGACGCGACACACGCTGTACGCCGCCCACCTCGGCGGCCAGGTCACGGTCATCGATGTCCCATCCGCGCAGGTCATCGGTCGCCCAACCGTGAGCGGCGCTGGCCTGAACAGCATCGCCACCGCGCGCGGCCTCGTGTACGGCGTCAACACCGCCACCCACGAGCTGGACGTGCTCGAACCGATGTCGCAGGCAGTCGCACGCTATCCGTTGAGCCAGGAACCGGCCGCCATTGCCGCGGCGGAGGACACCGGCGCGATCTACGTGCTCTCGTCCCGGTCGGACGTGATCCTCCAGATGGATCCGACCAGCGGCACCGAGATCGGCCGCGTCAACATGGCCTCCCGCGGTGGCCACATGGGCTTGAGCACCGGCTCGAACCTCCAGGCACTGCAGCCGCGCCTTGTGCTCGACCCGCACGACGACGCCGTTTTCGCCAGCCTGCCCGACCAGGGTGAGCTGGCGGCCATCACCAACGATCAGTTCCCGACGATTGCCGATCCCATTCCGTACGTCCAGGCGCCCGAGCAACCGGTGGTCGCCTCCATTCCAGGTGTCATCTGGCCAGGCGGCGATGCAGGGCCAGCACAGCCCGCACCAATCCTCAATGCCCAGGCACCCGATTCTCCATCCGCATCCGACAACACCGACCAGGAGGGCCTCTGATGGCCATCACGCTGCCAACCCGAGGCGCTGCACGCCTCGGAGTTGTCGCTCTCGCACTCGCCATCCAGATGGCGCCTTCACTGGCGCACGCAGCCACTGCGCCGGCGGCTCCGACGGCTACGCCCAGCCCTGTTTCAACGCCACCGCCTGCCGCAACCGCGGCGCCCGTTGCGCCGCCTGTGCTCGGTGTCCCTGGCACCACGCCGACCGCGGTGCCGACGCCTTCCGCGCCCGTGCTGGGCTCGGCCGGTTCGCAGTGCACCGATCCAGGCCCGAAGGACTACCCCGTCGCCGGTGGCTGGTTCTATACCCAGGAGGCCCAGGGACTGTGCATCGTCGGGTCTGGACCAGATCGCAATCGCGGATACCTCGTCATAGACGATGACCGCGGCGCCTTCTGGACCGAGTTCCGCCGCTACGGTGGCACCGACGTGCTCGGCTACCCCGTCAGCCAGCCGTACCACTACCCGCCCAACAGCACCGATGGCCTGTGGTATCAGGCGTTCGAGCGGGGCGTGCTGCAGTGGCACCCCGAAGAGGGCCGCGCCGAGATGGCCAACGTGTTCGAGCAATTCACCGAACAGGGCCTGGATGATGACCTGGCCGTGCTCGGCATTCCCGGACCAGAGGCTGCCGATGGCTCTAGTGCTGGCGATCAGATCAATGCGCGAATGAGCTGGCTCACGGAGCCGCGCTTCCTGGCTCGCTACTTCTTCGATCCGGTCGCGGCGCACTCGAGCGATCCCTTCCGTGACGGTCAGGCGGCGTTTGCGACGCAGGAACAGGCCTGGAGCTTCTTCGGTCTGCCCCAGAGTCAGCCCGAGCGCGTGATGCTGCTCGGCCCCGGTCGACAGCCGCTGTACCCACTCGTCCACTCGTTCATGGCCCAGCGGTTCCAGAAGGCCGGCATGGAGCTATTCCTCGAGGACACGCCCAAAGAAACCTTCAGCACGCCGACCTGGAGCGACTCGATCCCTGTCCAGTTCGACCCGACGGTCGTACCGGGCGATGGCCAGAAAGGCTGCGTCACGCTGACGGCGGTCGGCATGCTGGCCCGTTCCATCGGCGCTGACAAGCTCATTCCGAGCCAGGCGCTCGAACCACAGCCGCTCGATCCCGCACCGCGGCCCTCGGTCCAGTGGTTCGTCCCACCGGTGGCGCAGAATCAGCTGAGCACGTCGTTTCAGCTGATGGGCGCGAGCTTCGGTTCGAACGAAACCGTCGTCATCAACATGACCGATGCTCGGCTCACTTCGACCACCACGCTGCTCGCGCCGATCACGACGCGCGCCACCACCACGCGTGACGGTTCCTTCAACGCGGTCATCACCAGCGCCCAGGTGGGCACCTACCGCATCACCGTGACGGGCCAGACCACCGGTAAAACCTTCATCGACAATATCGACCTGACGGTCCCGTCTGGCATCTTCGTCTCAGGCGGCGGCTCCGGTGCGCCGACCGGCTGCAAGATCACAGGCTTGCCCGTCGGCAACTAGTCGCACAGCTGCAGTAGCGCAAAGCGCCCTGAGGTACCGCGACCGCGGGCCTGAGGGCTCTTTCGCTTTACGCGGTCGCAAGGCCTGAACCAGTGGCACGACCAACCATACCCGGGGGATCCTTCGGAGAGGGCGCTGGGCGGTAAGCTCTCCAACGGGTGTACTTCGACTGGCGTCTGTTCGCCCTCACTCGCGGCGTTCGCGGGCGCATCGCGCTGGCTGCGCTGATTGGCCTCGCGGCGGTGCCCATCAGCATGTGGCGCCTCACGCTGACTGGCCAGACCATGGCGCGCGCCTTCAGCGGCGAACCGTTCGCCGCCCTGATTGGCGTACTCCTGTTCATTGCCATGCTCATCGTGCTGAGGGCAATCCTCCAGTACGCCAGAGACGAGGTCTCCAACGCCACCGCTGCGCGCATGAAGTCCAAGGTGCGTGGACTGCTCTATCACAAGGTCCTGGAGCTAGGCCCTGGCTACTTCGATCAGCGCCGCAGTGGTGAGGCTGCGCTGGTGCTGGTCGACGGCGTCGAGCAGCTCGACCCGTTCTTCGGTCAGTACCTGCCACAGCTCATCGTGGCCGGCCTCACCCCGATCCTGATCTTCGGCTTCATGGCCTTCCTGGATCTGCGCACGGCGCTGGTCTTTCTCGTTTTCGCGCTGCTCACGCTGGTCGTCCCCATGGCGTTCCACAAGCTCAATAGCAATGCGAGCATTGGCTTCCGGCGCGCCCAGGGCGCAACGGCCGCCGAGTTCCTGGACAGCATCCAGGGCCTCGCCACGCTGAAAGCCTTCGGCCAGAGCCATCAGCGCGGCCTGGACCTCGCCGCGCGCGCACGACATCTCTACAAGAGCACGATGTGGGTGCTGGCCGTCAACATCGCGACCGGTGGGATCACGCTGCTGGGCATCTCGGCAGGCGCGGCGGTGGCGCTGGGCTGGGGCGCGATCCGCGTCCAGGACGGTGAGCTGTCGCTCTCGACTCTTCTCGTGGTATTGCTGCTCGGCGTCGAGGTCTTCCGACCGTTGCGCGACCTGGTCCAGCTGTTCCATTCGAGCATGCTGGCCGTTGCCGCTACGCGCGGCATGTACGCGCTGCTGGACGCGGTCCCGGAGATCCAGGATTCCACGCGCGCGGCACCTCCATCGCTGCGACCTACGCTGAGCTTCGAGCACGTGACGTTCGGGTACCAGGGCGGTCGCCGCCCCGCGCTGGCTGACGTTTCGTTCGAGCTGCACCCGGGCGAAACCCTCGGGGTCGTCGGGCCCTCAGGCGCCGGTAAGTCGACCCTCGTGAACTTGCTGCTGCGCTTCGTCGACCCGCAACAGGGGCGAGTCCTGATCGATCGCTGCGACGTGAGAGAACTGCCGCTGGACGTGTTGCGCGCCCAGGTGGCGTTGGTGGCTCAGGACACCTACCTCTTCTATGGCACCGTCGCCGAGAACCTGCGGGTCGCGCGACCCGACGCCTCCAGGGACGACCTGGTGCGCGCCTGCGAGGCCGCCAACGCGCACACGTTCATCAGCGATCTGCCGCATAGCTATGACACGGTCATTGGTGAGCGAGGCGTTCGGCTGTCGGGCGGCCAACGCCAGCGGCTGGCGATCGCTCGCGCCCTGCTGAAGGATGCGCCAATTCTCGTGCTCGACGAGGCGCTCTCCAGCGTGGACGCGGAGAACGAAGCCACCATCCAGCAAGCCCTGGAACGGTTGCAGCGCGGTCGGACGACCCTGGTCATTGCCCACCGACTCTCCAGCGTGGCGACCGCCGACCACATCATCGTGCTCGAACGCGGTCATGTCGCGGAGGAGGGCTCGCCGCGAGATCTCCTGGATCGTGCCGACGGCGTCTACCACCGTTTGATGGCAGCCCAGCGCACTACCGAACTCGACGGCGGATTTGTCGCTTCTGACGACGTCCCTGGGCAACCCGTGATCGCGGCCGTCTCGCTTTCGGTTGGCGGTCACAGCCACTCGCACGGGCACACGCACGAACGCCATGCGGACAACGATGCCCTCGGTGGTGGAAGCCTCGCGGCCGGTGAAGTCTGGCGTCGCCTGCTTCTGCTGGTGCGTCCGTGGTGGTGGGAAACCGCCCTGGTCTTCCTGCTGGGACCGCTCCAGGCCGGAGCGCAAGTTGCCCTGGGCGTGGCGAGCGCACTGCTGGTCATTCAGGTCGTGCAGCACAACGACCTGACCCCATGGCTCTGGACCCTGGGCATCATCGTGCCACTGGCGGCGGTGCTGCGCTGGACTGACTCATGGATCTCGCACGACCTCGCGTATCGGCTCCTGGCCGAGCTGCGCATCCGCCTGTACCAGCTGCTCGATCCGCTCGCGCCGGCGTACCTGGTGCGTCGACGCAGTGGTGACCTGGTCAGCGCGCTGCTTGGCGACGTCGAGCTGATCGAGCTGTTCTACGCCCACACCGTCTCGCCGGTGTTCGTGGCGATCCTGGTGCCTGGCGGTGTCCTGATCGCATTGGGGGTGCTCGCGCCGTGGCTGGCTGTTGTCCTCGTGCCGTTCCTGGTTGGTGTTGCGCTGACGCCGATGCTGGCGGCGAGGCAATCGTCCCGATTGGGCAGTCAGCTGCGCGAGACCACCGGCGAAGTCACCGCCCACGCGATCGATAGCGTGCAGGGCCTGCGTACGATCGCGGCCTTCGATCACGGTCAGACGCGCGCTGTCGAGGTGGCCGATCGCAGCCACGATTTAGGCCTGTTGAAGCAGCAATTCTTGCGCTGGCAGGCGGTCCAGAACGCGGTCATCGACGGCTTGATGGGCCTTGGCGCGGTCGCGGTGCTGACCGCTGGCGTGGCGCTCGTGAATGCGGGTGACCTGGCTCGAACGGCGCTGCCGCTGGCCACGT